>CAYVBZ010000005.1:0-49307 GCA_964449835.1 uncultured Coxiellaceae bacterium
CTTGGCCGTACCCCCGAAAATATTGTGGCCATTCGCCCAATGAAAGATGGCGTCATCGCCGATTTCTATGTCACCGAAAAGATGTTGCAGCATTTTATTCATAAGGTGCATGGAAACCGCTTCTTGCGTCCCAGCCCACGTGTTTTAGTTTCCGTGCCTTGTGGTTCCACCCAAGTGGAACGCCGTGCTATTCGTGAATCTGCTATTAGCGCCGGTGCGCGAGAAGTCTTCCTTTTGGAAGAGCCGATGGCTGCTGCAATGGGTGCGGGCTTGCCAGTGGATGAACCCCGGGGCTCTTTGGTCGTGGATATTGGGGGTGGAACGACTGAAGTGGCCATTATTTCTTTGAATGGTATTGTTTATTCTTCTTCAGTGCGTATTGGCGGGGACCGCTTCGATGAGGCCATTGTGAGCTATGTCCGGCGTAATTATGGCGTCTTGATCGGGGAATCCACAGCCGAGAAAATCAAACATCAAATCGGCCTGGCCTACCCCACCTCCGAAGTCTTGGAGATGGAAGTGCGAGGCAGAAACTTGGCGGAGGGCGTGCCGCGTAGCTTTACAATTAATAGCAATGAGATCTTGGAAGCTTTACAAGAACCCTTGTCGGGAATTATTGGCACGGTGCGTGCGGCGCTGGAACAAACGCCGCCTGAATTGGCCGCTGATATTGCCGAACGGGGCATGGTATTAACGGGGGGAGGCGCTTTATTGCGCAATATAGATAGGTTGTTTATGGAAGAAACAGGCCTGCCTGTCATTGTGGCCGATGAGCCGTTAACCTGTGTTGCCCGAGGCGGAGGCCGTGCCTTGGAAACCATGGATGCGGTGGGTGCGGATTTTCTTTTCAGGGAATAATGAAAACCATTGCGTAGATCGCCCATTGTAAGACCTCTTTTTGCGGTGAAAGGATCGCAGCTGGGTTGGCGTGTGTTCCTGTTGCTGACTTGCGCCCTGGCTTTGATGATCTGTGATAAGTACCTGCCCGCGACGGAGCAAGTTCGGGCGGCAATCTCCCTGCCGCTTGCCCCTTTACAATTTATCGTCAGCGCTCCAATAGAAGGGATTGATAAGCTCAGCCATCTGCTGAGCACCCAGGATACCCTGCATAAAGAGAATATGGACTTGCGGGCCGAGCAACTTTTGTTGAAAGCTCAGCTTCAGCGTTTGGCTGCAATTGAGTCTGAAAACAATCGCTTAAAAGGCTTAGTTCAATCTTCACAGCAGATTCATGGCAAGACCATCATTGCCCAACTCTTAGCCATTGATTCAGATCTCGCATTCCGTCAAATTGTCCTGGACAAGGGCTCGCATCATGGCGTTTTTTTGGGACAACCGGTCGTCGATGCGAATGGTGTCATGGGACAAGTGATTCAAGTGAGCCCCTTGAGCAGCCGTGTCCTGCTAATCAATGATGCAAAAAGCGGAATTTCGGTTGAAAACGCCAGAAACGGGGTCCGTTCTATTGCGATGGGGGAGAGTTATTCGGGCCGTTTGCGCTTGGTCAATGTTCCCCAGACGGTTGATATTCAGCCTGGCGATATCTTTCTGACCTCAGGCTTAAGCGACCGCTATCCTGCTGGCTACCCCGTTGGGAAAGTCAGCTCAGTGACCCATGATCCGGGTTTGCCTTTTATGAGTATCATTCTGGAGCCTAGCGCGCATCTTGATCAAAGCCGGCAAGTATTGTTAGTTTGGCCTGGGAAGGCCTATGCTTCCCTAAAGGAGAAATAAAATGCTGGATGATGAGCAACTGAAGGAAGTTCATCAATGGTTCACAGTGGGGGCCAGTCTCTGTGTGGCACTGATCTTGGCCCTTTTACCCATGCCTTCCTGGCTTGCGGCTTTGCGGCCTGCCTGGGTCTTGTTGGTCTTAATCTTTTGGTCTTTAAATTTACCGGGCCGCGTTAGCATTACACTGGCTTGGATTATGGGGCTGCTTTTGGATGTTTTAAATGGCACTTTGCTAGGAGAGCATTGCTTGGCCTTGACTGCCGTGATTTATGTGACGACCAGACTCAATAATCAGTTGCGCATGTTTTCCTTGTTTCAGCAGGGAATGGCGGTCTGCTTGATGGTCTGGGTTTATCTCTTTATTTTATTTTGCGTTCAAGGGTTTCTCGGTGCTTTGCCAGAGGGCTGGTTTTATTGGTTGTCGGCTTTAAGCAGCATGGTGCTTTGGCCTTGGGTTTTTGTTATTTTGCGTAACCGTTGTCATCGCTTTCAGGATTAAGGGGTTAGATTACCCCTCGGTATGTTATAATGGTGAAGACGGCTTCGGTAATGGTAACAAAGGCTTAATATTTTGAAGATTTTTCCCAAAAAACTCATTTATGGGGTGTGGTATTTTTTTGCTGCAGCCTTAGTTCTGGCAGCTTTGTTAGTCATCGTTGCCCATCTTTTAACCCCACTTTTAAACCGGCACCGCCTCGATTTGGAGGCTTGGGCCTCGGAACGCCTGCAAGTGCCGATCACCATTGGAGAGGTCCATGCCGATTGGCGGGGAAATATACCAGAGCTGACACTGTCGCGGGTCGTGATTTTGGACAAGCAAACGCATCAGCCCGCTTTCGAAATTGATGAGCTCAAGTTTGGCTTCCAACTATTTTCCAGCCTTTGGCAGAGAAAAATTATTCCTGAGGACATCATTCTATCCGGCGCTGAAGTCACCGTTTTAGAAGACAATACCGGCCACTTGACGATTAAGGACCTGCCCGAAGAGAAAGGGCTTCAGTATCAGTCTTATCAACTGACAAAAGTCCTAGACGTGATTTTTTCTCATCCTTATTTGTCTATGCGCAACGTCAGTGTGCATGTCCTCTTGCCCCACAGACAAAAGTATGAATTCAACATTAAAAAAGTGTCCTTGCTGAATCAAGGAGAGACACACAAAATCATTGGTAATTTTTTATTGAAGCAAGAAGTGCCTACTGAAGTGGATGCGCGCATCGAGTGGTTTGGTCAAGTTGATGATTTTGCGCATATCAAGGCCAAGGCTTATTTAAACTTAGAGGGTTTGTCGCTCGGACAATGGTTGCAAGGAAAAAACCGTGTTTTGAACGGGCTTTTCTCTGGCTGGCAAATTCATCAAGGTCTGGGTGGCGTGGAGTTCTGGGTGCAGTGGGCCGATAATCGGCTGCAAGAAGTGCAATCGGTTTTTCAATGGTATGACCTCGAATTTTATTCGGAGTCGGATAAAAAAACCTATCCCATTGACCACTTAGGCGGCCATATTGGCTGGAAGCGTGAAGGTGATAAACAAATTTTTGCGGGGGACAATATTCTGATTAACTTCCCCAACCATTTGTGGCCGGCCACTACTTTTTATTTGACCCTGGTCCCGAATGGGGAGCATGCGCAGACCGCTGGTTCTCCTGAGAATCAAGCGGAGGAAAACAAACCGTCGTCGAGCGTTGCCGCCGCCGCTCCTGATGCTGCCCCCTTGAAGAAGGGCCTCGCCCTTGCGGAGGCAGGCGTTAAGAGGTCCTTTGTCAGCAATAGAACCTGGCGCTTAGAGGAGGCCCGCCTCGGCTTCCTGGATCTCGAGGATCTTTTACCCATTTTTTTGGCGAATTCTAGCCTGTCGCCGAATTGGCATAAGTTGCTTTCGGAGCGCCACCTGCAAGGCGTTCTGCAAAATCTTATTTTTTTCTGGAAAGGGGACCTGCGGGACTTTAGCCGATTGAGGTTTTCAGGTGAGTTTAAGGGCCTCAGTTTTAACGCCTGGCAAAAATGGCCTGGGATTATGAATATGGATGGCAGTTTAAACTGGGACCGCGGGGAGGGCAATCTTAAGGTTTTGAGCCGCAAATTGTCTTTGAGCCTGCCCACCCTGTTCGAAGGGCCGCTTTTCCTGGACCAGGCACAAGGTCTGGTCGATTTTGAATATAGTCAGGATGAGGGTTGGTCTTTTCAAGCAAGCCAAGTCAACTTGTCGAATGCGGATTTCAAAATTGATGGCATGGCGCAAATGATCTTTCCCTCACAGGAGTCACCTACCTTGGACTTGGAGGCCAATTTTTCTCTGGCCAAAGTAACACAAGTCAGTAAATACCTTCCTTCACGGATAATGGATCCTGGTTTGGTCGTTTGGCTGAAGGATGCTTTTTTAAAAGGCCGTATTGAGAGCGGCAAGGTCTTAATCCAAGGAAAGCTTGACCAATTTCCCTTTGACCCTGCTGAAATGAAGCAAGAAGAGGGCGGTAAATTTGAAGTCACGGGTGAGCTAAGAAATATAGACTTCCATTATGCTCCCGAATGGCCGCTGCTGCAGCAGGCGAATGGCCGCTTGCTTTTTTCTGGCCGTTCCATGACGGCAACCATTGATACAGGATCGATTTTGGATATTCCAGTGAGGCAGGTCACTGGCACCATTCCTTATCTTGGAGAGGGCCAAGCTCAGATTGTCAACCTTCAGGCTAAACTAGAAACTGATTTATCAGATGGAATGGACTTTATCCATCAAAGTCCTTTAGAAGAAGCCTTTGGCAAGAGTTTGTCAGCTTTGGAACTGACAGGCCCTCTAAAGCTTGCGCTTTCACTTTCTATTCCAGTGGCCAAACCTGAAAATACCAAGGTCCTAGGAAAGGCGGAAGTACATCAGGCTACGCTGAGTTTACCGGATTGGAAGCTCGATCTGGATCAAGTGAGTGGCAATTTTCAATTCACTGAGCAAGACTTAAGTGCCAAGGCCCTCCATGGCCTTTTTTGGGGAGAACCGGCTTCTTTGAGTTTTTCGACGGTTACGCCGCTCAAGGGTAAGCCTTCCTATCTGCAAGCGGTGGTCAATGGGAATATTAATATGACCAAGCTACAGGACACCTTTAAGCTTTCATTGTCTCAGTTTCTTTCCGGTTCGACCGCCTTCCGTGCGAAGTTAAAACTGTATCACTCGCCTGCGATGAACAATGAAGTTTATTTTTCCTCGAATCTACTTGGCATTGCACTCGATCTTCCCGCGCCTTTTGGAAAGCGCAGTGAAATGAAACGCGAATTGACGCTTAATTTTCTGATTCAGGAAGGACCTGGTTTTAAAACACAACTCAAGTATGACGACTTGATCCAGGCACAACTCAATATTCGGCAAGAACAGAATTATCGCATCATTGATGTGGATAGCAGTCAGGTGAAAGGCAGGGTCATGTTTGCTTATCCTTTTAATTCCAAAACACCCATTGAGGCGGACTTGGTGCGCTTGGTGATCAATGCAGGAAATGCGCAGACTATTGCTTCCCTCAATCCTGCTTCGGTGCCCCCTTTGAATATCAGCACGCAGCAATTTATTTATGGGAACCGAAATCTGGGCACCTTAGACTTGATCACGATACCGCGTGCAAGGGGCATGATCATTCAGGATTTTAGTTTGACTGCGCCTGATTATCACTTCCAATCGAAGGGCCAATGGACGGGGTCGGGACAAGCGCAACAAAGTCAATTGCGGGGAACGATTGAGGCCACTCAAGTGAAGCGTTTCATGGACCGTCTCGGATTTTCCTTGCGGAGCCTGATTGTGGACAAGGGAAAGGCCGCGTTTGATTTGCATTGGAAGGGCGCGCCTTATAGTTTTAACTTGGCCACGCTTTCGGGAGGTTTTTCCTTTGCTTTAGAAAAAGGAAGAATCATTAATTTAAGTGAATCGGAAAAAAACAAAATGGACTTGGGCCGCATGCTCAGTTTATTTAGCTTGCAGACTATTCCGCGGCGTTTAAGTTTGGACTTTAGCGATCTAGTTGAGCAAGGCTATAGTTTCGATTTTATGCGCGGTGATTTTTCACTCAAACAGGGCAGTGCCTTTACGCAGAAAGAGGCAGTCTTAGATGGGCCTGTCGCTCATGTCGCTGCCAAGGGACGCATCGGCTTGCTTTCGCAGGACTATGATTTAATTTTGAGTGTTTCCCCCCATGTGACGGAAAGTCTGCCGGTTGTTGCTGGCGCCTTGACCCTGAATCCCTTTGTCGGTGCAGCCGCTTGGGTCGTTAATAAGGTTGTTTTGAGCAAAGAGGTGTCGCGAGTTGTTACGCATGATTACAAGGTCACAGGGCCTTGGAGTGCGCCGGTTTGGCGTTCCGTTTCGGGCAAGGGTTCCTAAGCCTTCATTCGTAGTGGAGAGCTCGGCCATCAAAGCGAGCTGCGTTTCGGCGGTGGAGGAAATTTCTTTTTGTTTGTAAATGGCTGCTTTTTTTTCTAGCTCTTCATCCGTGTCCGGCCCGCGGGGCCTAAAAAAATAATCTTGCATTTTTTTAGGCCATTTGCCGGACAGGTCATAGCCAAATAACACGCCATGAATACTGGTTGCTAAGAGCAGGGAGACACCGATCATGATGGTGGCTGGAGAAAGGGCCATGATGAGGCCTGCTAGAGTGAGCAAGACAATGCCGGTATTATAGATTTTTAGCCCTAGATCAGCGTTCCGCTGAATATTTTGATTAGCGCTTACGAGCATGGCGCACTCTAATTCCGCTAATCTGAGGTTGTCTTTGTCTTTGAGTGCGTCCGGGTCCTTTTTTCGGAATTGCTTATACTTTTCGAGGCGGCCATCCAGGGCAAGCAGGCTGTAGAAGGCTTGTTGTTCCAGTTTGAATACTTTCCTTTCTTGTTTCCATGGGCCTGCCAGTTTATTTTTGAGGGCGACGGCGATAAACCAAGAGCCTAAAATGAGATTTGCGGACATGTTTGCCAGTGCAAAGGTCACACCAAAAACGGGCACAACAATGGCTGCAATGCCTAAACCCACGCCGCCAAGTCCAACCAGCAGGGAGAGCGCGCGTGTCCAAGTTCCTTGCGAGGTGGAAAGCGTTTGATATAGAAGTTTGAGGCCGCTGATGATGCGCGCTACGGGTGAAATGTAATTGCTCACTCTTAGGAGGAGCAGTGGAAATTTAGAGATGAACCTGGGGGCCATGGTATATAAAAAACCAACCCAAGAGCCATAGTGGCGCACCAAGTTGAAGAGCTGATTGGCTTTATGAGACAACCAGTCAAAAATACGTTTAAATAAAGCGGTGTTTGAATTCTGACCAAAATCCTGGTCTGTCCGTGTATTCATGACAACACTCATTATTATTGATAAGCTCTTGCTTAAGATTCAAATTATATTTCCCACGGGGAATGAATCCCCGTGGGAAACCAATTCTATGTGTGCTAAGTTAATAAATACTTAAAACTATCTTAAGCTTTCCTTAAAAACATGGTAAATTTTAAGATTAGGTAGATTCACTAGAATAACCAATTTAGCGGGAAGCTCAAAATGGCCACATTTAACGGATTGGATTATGCAATTTTTGTTCTGCTTTTTCTTTCAGTCGCAATTGGTGTCGCTCGTGGTTTTGTCAAAGAAGTCATTTCTTTAATCGCCTGGGTCGCGGCCTTCGTTATTGCAACCTTGTATTCCATTAAATTAGCTTCTTTATTTCCGAGCGCGGCAGAGCATGCCGCAGGTGCGAATCCTATTGAGTCAGTTTCGCTGATTGCAATTGGAATCTCTTACCTGCTGCTCTTTTTTGGCATTTTAATTTGTGGCTCAATCGTTAAGCTGATCGTGAACTCTATGGTAGAAGGTGGCGGTTTGAGCCTGCTTAACCGGCTTTTGGGCGCTATTTTTGGCTTGGCCCGCGGCTGTTTCATTGTGATGATTGCTCTCTTCTTCCTCACCTTTACTGCTTTAGTAACCCATGCTTTATGGAAAGATTCAAAAATGGTCGGTGTTTTTAATCCAGGGGTAAAATGGCTAAGTCATTTGTCGCAGCCTTATCTTGCTCAAATCGAAGCGAAAATGAAGAAAACGGCCAAAAATTTAAATCAGGAAGACCTGAGTGACGTCATTAAAACCAAGCCCAGTAATCCAGGGCCTGTGGAAACAGCGCCAGTGATGAGCGCGCCTTCGACAGCGGCGCCGGCAACTTTGGCCCCCCCAGCGGCTTCAATGCCAGCAGTAGTCTCTACGCCTCCTGCAGCGGTCTCTACGCCTCCTGTGGTTTCAACGCCGAAAGAGGCCCCCGCTACTCCGCAAACCGTTCCACAAAAACCGTAACGGGCAGCTGTTCCAAGGTTTTTTGATCGGAAAAAAGAGCGCTGAGCTCTTCAATTTTCGCCGCCTGGTATTGAAAGGCCAGGTTGTTTTTGAATTTTTCAATTAAAAGCGGAATGGCTTCTTCTCGTCTTTTCTGGTGTCCTAGCGGATATTCAATGGTGATTGGGTCTGTGGCGCTGCCGTCGTTGAAAAAGATACGCAGGCTATTGCCGATGGAGCGTTTTTCAGGATCAAGGTAGTCCTTCGAAAATTGTGGGTTTTCTTGAATTTGAATTTTGGACCGCAGCCAATCCAGGCGGGGATCTTGCGCAAAATGATTTTCATAATATTCCGCTTTCAACTGACCATAAAGGAGGGCGGCCGCGACCATGTATTGAATGCAATGGTCCCGGTCGGCGGGATTGTGCAGCGGCCCTGTTTTGCTAATAATTCTTAATGCGCTTTCCTGGGTGCTTAATTCAATTTTATCAATAAGAGTCAACTTATCTTTAACTTGCGGGTAGAGGGCAAGCGCGCATTCAACGGCGGTTTGAGCATGGAACTCGGCCGGAAAGGCGACTTTGAAAAGAATGTTTTCCATGACATAGGAGCCATAGGGGCGTGATCTTTTTAAGGGCTTGCCTCGCAGCGTCGCGTCGTAAAAGCCCCAGGTTTTTGCTGTTAAGGCACTGGGATAGCCCATTTCCCCGCGTTGAGTGAGCCAGGCCAACCAAACGCCGCGGCTGCTAGCGTCTCCTGCTGCCCAGGATTTCCGGGAGCCGGTATTGGGCGCATGACGATAGGTCCTCAAGCTTTGCCCGTCAATCCAGGCTTGAGAGAGCGTTTTAATCAGATCTTCTTGCGTCCCCCCCATAAGAGAAGAGGCGAGTGCGGCGGAGGCAATCTTGACGAGCAGGACATGGTCTATGCCCAGACGGTTAAAGCCATTTTCCAGGGCTAAAATGCCTTGAATTTCATAGGCCTTAATCATGGCGGTTAACAGGTCGTGCACGGTAAGGGGTTCTTTGTTTTGTAGCAGGCGCTGCTGAGATTGGAAATCCGCAACGGCCAAGATTGCGCCTAGGTTGTCGGAGGGATGGCCCCATTCGGCGGCGAGCCAAGTGTCATTGTAATCCAACCAGCGAACCAGGATGCCCAGATTAAAAGCGGCTTGAACAGGATCCAGAAGATAAGACGTTCCCGGCACGCGCGCGCCATGAGGAACTTTTGTGCCAGGAACGAGAGGGCCCAAAAGTTTAGTGCATTCTGGATATTGTAAGGCCAAGATCGCGCAGCCCAGCGCGTCCATGAGGCAATAGCGCGCCGTTGTGTAGGCGAGTTCGCTTGAGATTGCGGTATTGGCGACATAATCTGCAATGGCGACTAATTCTGCGTCGAAGGCAGGACGGATATTTTTATCGGAGGTCTGCATCAACATTAAGCGGCCCCTCTTTTTTCCAGCGGAACAAAGGCACGTTCAGCAGGGCCGACATAATTCGCTTCAGGACGAATGAGACGGTTATTGGAGCGTTGCTCCAAAATATGTGCGCTCCAGCCTGTGATTCGGGAGATGACGAAGATGGGTGTAAATAAATAAGTGGGAATGCCGCAGAAATGATAAGTCGTCGCGCTATAAAAATCGAGATTGGGGAAGAGTTTTTTCTCCTGGCGCATGACTTTCTCAATGCGTTCGGAGACTGCAAATAAATAGCTGTCTTTCGCAGCGTAGGAAAGTTTTTGGGACCAGACTTTAATGAGGTCGGAGCGTGGATCAGAAAGCTTATAAACGCGATGACCAAAACCCATGATTTTAGTTTTCCGAGTCAGCATTTCTTTGATTTTAGTCTCCGCTTCTTCCGGTGTGGTGAATTGTTGGATGAGTTCCATGGCGGCTTCGTTGGCCCCGCCGTGTAGTGGGCCGCGCAGCGTGCCAATGCCGGAAACAATGGCTGAATAGAAATCAGACTCGGTCGAGGTGGTCACGCGGGCGGCAAAAGTGGAGGCATTCAATTCATGTTCTGCGTAAAGAACCAGGGAAGCCTCAAAGGCACGGCGAAACTCGTCTGGGGGTTGTTGTTGATATAAAAGATAAAGAAAATAACCAGCCAGGGACTCTTCCAAGCTGTCTGTGTCGATGCGTTTGCCATCTTGGTGAAAGTGATACCAATAGAATAAGATGCTGGGCAAGCAAGCCAGCAAACGGTTGGCGACCTCAAGGGGCGGGTTTTCTGCTGTTTCTGGTTCCAACGTGCCCAACATCGAACAGCCTGTTCGGAGTACATCCATGGGATGGGCGGAGGCGGGGATGAGTTCAAGTGCACCTTTTAATGCGCTCGGTAGACTGCGTCCTTTGAAAAGTTTTTGGCGATAGGCCTTTAATTCATCCGCTGTGGGAAGTCTCCCGTAGAGCAAAAGATAGGCTACCTCTTCGAAGCTCGCTTTGAGTGCTAAGTCTTCTATGGAATAACCGCGGTAGGTCAGCCCGGCCCCTTCTTTTCCTACGGTACAAATTGCAGTATCCCCTACAATAACGCCTTCTAGACCGCTGGGTTTTGTCATCATACTTATTTTCCTTGGTTCAGTTTGTCCAAAAAGTTTTCGTAACGATAATAGTCTAAAATTTCATATAACTCTTCCCGAGTTTGCATTTGGGGAAGGAGGGACTTTTGGCTGCCTTGTTCCCGCAGGGTGCGAAACAGGTTTAGGGCGGCTTGGCTCATGGCGCGGAAGGCGCTCAGCGGGTAAAGCACTAGTCGAACGCCGACTTGGGCTAATTCTTGGGTTGTGAATAAAGGACTTACGCCAAACTCAGTCATATTGGCAAGTAGGGGCACTTTGATGGCTTTTGTTACAGCGCGATACTCTTCCAGAGATTTTGCGCCTTCGAGAAAGACCATTTCAGCCCCGGCCGCAACATAGGCGCTTAAGCGCTCAATGGTTTTTTCAAGGCCTTCGTTAGCGAGGGCATCGCTGCGTGCCATGATCACGAAGCTAGGGTCAAATTTGGCGTCCATGGCCGCTTTGATACGGTCAACCATTTCCTGGGTTTCAACCACGGCCTTGCCTGGGCGGTGGCCGCAGCGCTTGGCTTGGACCTGGTCTTCGATATGGACCGCGGCAACGCCGGCGCGAATCATTTCTTTGACAGCGCGCTCAATGCTAAAAGCCTGCCCCCAACCTGTATCAATATCAACCAGGAGGGGAAGTTCAGTGGCAGCTGTGACGCGCCGGGCATCTTCCAGGACGTCGCCAAGCTGTGTTAAGGCCAGGTCAGGCAGACCTAAGGAAATATTGGCGACCCCTGCGCCAGACAGATAAAGGGCCTGAAATCCACAGTGCTCAGCCAAAAGAGCGGTATAGGCATTGGGCGTCCCGATGATTTGGAGAGGGTTTTCACGTGAAAGCGCTTCCCGGAAGCGAGTTCCTGCGCTGATTTGTTTCATCCTAAAGGCTCCTTGCAGTCGAGGGGGGAACGGCATTATTATATCTTTAATTAAAGGGACAATCCTATCATGAATATTGATTTGGAACCTCAGCGGAGTATTAAGAAACTTTGTGAGAGCGAGAAACTTATGAGTCGTGTTTATAACTTTAGTGCGGGCCCTGCAATGCTGCCGGAAGAAGTCTTGCGGCAAGCACAAGCGGAAATGTTGGATTGGCATGGCTTGGGAATGTCCATTATGGAATTGGGGCATCGTGGGCCAGAGTTTCAAGCTCTTTTAGAGCAAATCGAGGCGGATTTTCGTGAGGTTTTAAATATCCCTTCCAATTATCAGGTTCTCTTTGTTGCCGGCGGCGCATCAGCGCAGTTTTCAATGGTGCCGCTTAATTTGTTGAGCGAGCAAAATAAAAAAGCGGATTATATTGAAACTGGGATTTGGTCCCATAAGGCTGTTGTTGAAGCCAAACGCTACGGCCAAATTAATCTGGCAGGGCAGACCATTACGACTGATGGCATTCATCGTGTGCCTTTGCAAAAAGAATGGCGCTTAACACCGGATGCCGCTTATGTTCATTATACGCCGAATGAAACAGTCGACGGGCTGGAGTTTCATTGGGTGCCTCAGGTTGGCGCAGTCCCCTTGGTCGCTGACATGACTTCCTCCATTCTTTCCCATCCAATTGATGTCAATCAATATGGTCTGATTTATGCCGGTGCCCAGAAAAATGTGGGACAAGCCGGTATTACTGTTGTGATTGTGCGGGAAGACTTAATCAAGGAACCTTTATCTTTTACGCCCATCCTTTACAGTTACAAGGCCCATATGGAATATAAGTCCTGCTATAACACACCACCCACCTATGCCATCTATTTTGCAGGTTTAGTCATAAACTGGGTCAAGAGCCAGGGCGGCCTGAAGGTGATTGGTGAGCGCAATCTGCGCAAGGCCAAGAAGCTGTATGACTGTATTGATCGTCATCCTGAGTTTTACGTGAATAAAATCGCGCCGGATTGCCGCGCGATCATGAATGTGGTTTTTAGCTTGCGCCGTGAAGAGTTGACGGAAGAGTTTCTCAATGAAGCGAACCTTGCCGGTTTGGCCAATTTACGCGGCCACCGCGCCGCTGGCGGCTGCCGTGCCAGCATTTATAATGCAATGCCAGAAGCAGGTGTGGATCGTTTAATTGAATTCATGACGGATTTTGCAAAAAGAAAGGCTTAGAAAAATCCCCTTCCTGCTACCTGCTATTTCAACGCACACTGCGTTGTCACAACAGGTTCATTCAACTCCTCCACCTTATGCGCACAAATAAAATCATTCTCAGTCAAGCCGTCTGCCGCATGCGTTGTGTATTCCACTTTGCAATGATTATACCCAACCTCAAGGTCCGGATGATGGTTTTCCCGATGCGCCATCCAAGCAATGGCATTGACAAAGGCCATCGTTTGGTAGTAATTCTTAAACTTAAAGTCCTTAAAGATTTTTTTAGCGTCTCCGCTGACCTGCCACGCCATCCCCAGTTGTTTTAAGTTCTTTTTAATTTCTTCTTGCAGAAGGGGAGGAACGCCTCCTTCGCAGGGAAGACAGTGTTTATTGCTCAATTTTTCCATTCTATTGTCCTTTCGAGATCGTGAATATGGCCCTTAGTGTAACATCCGGTTTGACCTTATTTGAAGTCCTCGTTAGCATGCTGCTGCTTTCTCTTTTGCTTTTAGGGCTCGAGGGAATGACGCTTTCAGCTTTCTCTTTGAATCAAAAGGCATATTATGCTGCTTTAGCAGAGCAGCAGCTTTATAACATGGAAGAAAGGCTACGCCTGATTGGGTCTTTCGAGGAGAAGCTAGATCAACAGCTAGAGCTTTGGAACGAGGAGAATAAAAGACTGCTCCCTCAAGGTTGGGGGTGGTTAGACGGGCATTATCCAGAGTATAGCCTTACCCTTTCCTGGGGGAAAAAAGAAAAACAAAACTGCCTTAGCGAGCGTATTATTTTATGAGAGGCGCTACTTTAATTGAGCTTCTTTTAAGTCTTAGCTTGAGTCTATTGCTTTTAGGTCTGCTGTCGATCGTGTATTTAACAACGCAGAAAGAGATAACAGCGCAAAATACTTTGACTGTTTTGCATGAGCATGCCTTCTTTGTCGTACAAAAATTGAAATTCGACATTCAAAGGGCCGGCTTTATCGGTTGTCCGCTCTTTACAGCAGATTTTCCGTTGGGGAATAGAACAAGATACTTTTTAAGCCCAAAAAATAAAATCGAGGTCCAGCAGGATGCTCGGCTCTCTTCTGTGATGACCGTTCGATATCGCAGCGTGGAGGTTGCTTTTTTGCGAGTAGACCAGCGTCAGTCTTCACTTTTGGAGCTGTCTTCGGGACTGCGGGTTGTTCCAGGAGAGCTCTTGCTGATTTCAGACTGTCGGCAGGCGGACCTGTTTGAGGTGGAAACAGTGAGCAGCCATGGAGAAGGACAAACAATCACCACGCATCAGCCTTTGCGTTACCGCTATTTTAAGGGCGCGGAAATTGGACGTTTTGAGATTAATACTTATTCAGTGGAGCGGACAGGGTTTTATCAGACAGATGTCGAGGGGCATAAAATACGGTTGATTGAAGGTATTGAAAAGATGAAAACGCGAATCGTTGGGGAGCTTAATGCGATTGAAGGGGAGGTGGAAGTGAGGGAAAAAGAGTTGCGCAAAACGGAAGTTTTTTTTGTTGGTTTAAGGAAACCCAAATGAAACTTCAGTCAGGTTTTGCGCTCATATCCATTTTAATCCTAATGCAAGTTTCTGCTTTGTTAAGCCTAAGCGTCATGAGTCAGGGCATTTTAGCGCAAAAAATAGTCTCAGATCAGCGAACAAAGCGACAACTCTTGAATGAGGCTGAGCGCTTCATTTTTGAACTTTCTTTCCGCTTGAGACAAATCCCGTCGGCATGTCTTATTCCAAGGCAGGCCGCGCAGGAATTACAAGCCTTCCCTCGGAATTGGTGGCTGAAGCATGCTTGTTTTGAGGAGACTTCCTTGACTCAAAGATACTATGTGGTTGAAGCCTTGGGCAAGGACCCTTGCGTACAAGCGGCCTATTACCGGCTCACCGTGCTCCTCATGAAGGCGAGCGACACAAGAATGAAGGTCATGCTGCAAAGCACTGCGGCAATTCAAGCGCCGAGTTCAGAGCATTGTGATCGGAGGCCGCATTCGGTAGACTGGGGGCCGCAATCTTGGCAGGAACTCATATAACCGTAAATAGCAGGAGACCTAAAATGTCAAAGTTAAAAGATAAGGTAATTTTTATTACAGGCGCAAGTCGTGGAATTGGACGGGAAATTGCCTTACGTTGTGCGCGGGATGGCGCCAAAATCGTTTTGGCGGCTAAAACGGCGGAACAGCATCCTACGCTGGAAGGAACCATCTTTACCGTTGCAAAAGAAGTGGAAAAAGCCGGCGGCGTTGCTTTGCCGCTCCAGGTTGATGTGCGTCAAGATGAAATGGTCCAGGCGGCCGTGGCCAAAGCCGTCGAAACTTTTGGCGGCCTAGATTGCTTAGTGAATAATGCCTCTGCGATCTTTATTGCACCAACGCTGAAGACGCCGATGAAACGCTATGATCTTATTGCTTCCGTCAATGCGCGGGCGACCTTTTTATGTTCGCAGACCTGTATCCCGCATTTGCAAAAAGCAAAGAACCCACACATTTTAAATCTGTCCCCACCACTCAATATGAAACCCAAATGGTTTAAAGATTATTTGGCCTATACGATGTCAAAATATGGCATGAGCATGTGCACACTGGGCATGTCCGAAGAGTTTAAAGCAGCGGGGATTGCTGTGAACTCTCTATGGCCGAAAACGACCATTGCAACGGCAGCTGTTGAAGTGAATTTTCCGAAGGAAGTGTACCAAGCCAGCCGCAAACCTAGCATTATGGCGGATGCTGCCTACGAAATTTTAACCAGCGATAGCCGTGCTGCGACGGGACAGTTTTATATTGACGAGGAACTGCTGCGGTCGCGGGGGGTGAGTGATTTTAGTGTGTATGCTTTAAATCCAAGCATGCCGCTGTTTCCGGATGTGTTTGTAGATGCTTGAAGTTTGGGGCCGCCCAACTCTAACCTTCCTCCCCTTCATTGCGGGAAGGGTTAGGGGTGGGAGGTAAATTTAACGCTTGCTTGCCCTTGCAAAAAACATCCACAGCGCAAGCAATCCCGCTACAACAAAGCCCACTAAGCTCAAAGACAGTGGAATATTCGTGCCTCCGACCACAATCTCAAGCGAAAAATAGTAGCGGACTAGATGTAGGATGGCGACCAGAGCAAAAATGAGGCCAGCGACAAGTAACGCCTTGTTTTTATCCATGAAAAACCTCCATTTCCATTCTGCGACTGATTATAGCAATTAGCTTAGCATTGATAGAAATGGAGTGCCATTCATTTCAAGAATACTCGCACCAAGCGGGAACCAGCGGGAAATAAAGGCCCAATTGAATAGGCCGCGAATCCAGCAAGGTCAGCGCTTGCTGATAAGCGCGCATTTGCTCAGCGTATTTGGATTTTTCTTCTTGTAAAAAAGAGGACAAACTTTGTAGGTCCGGTACAGTTGTTTTGTAGTCAATGATCCAGCGCTGCCCCTTTTCGTCAATAAAGGTCCTGTCGATGACCAGTGTTTTAATTTCCCCATGAATGAGGGCTGTTAATCGGAAGGTTTATTATTTCCCTTTGTGCTCGTTGAAAAATCCGGCAGTTATCAAAAATGCTTTTCGGTCAAAACCCCGCCCTTTAGGGCGGCAGGAGCGCCGCCAGCGAAGCTGGCATCAATGGCACGGGGAAGGGAGGGGTGCAAACCCATTCCTGACCTAAATTGCTCCGGCCCGAAGGGCGGAGACCTTATTGCTCTTGAATTTGGGGCGATGACTGGGTACTATTCAGTCTCACTAAAAAGACACAGTAGAGATAAAACGTGGCAACTAAATTTTTTGAAAAAATTTCTCCAGAAGCAAGAATGGCGCTAGAAGCAATAGAAAAAGCCAGGCACGATGGGTCTTTGTTAAAAGGCTTAAGTAGGTACAGTAACGAAATAGCAAAAAAAGAACATCCCCCCTACAGTGATGGGTGCTACTCTGATACGGGGCCTTACAGTGATGCTGGGTATAGTGATAAAGGAGTTTATAGCGATTCTACAAAATACTATGATTCTGGGCCTGATGATTTAACAGAAAATGATAATAACGATAATGTATCTACAGCTTATAAGTCTCTCAAGCCATAGCCCACGACGTCCAGTCTAACCTGAGTCGCCATTATTATGTTTGCCAATCTACGTTGCATAGTCGTTAAGCTCACTTCTAGATGCAATATTCAATGCGAGTACTGTTATGAAGATATAACATTTGGAAAAGAAAAACATTATAATATGGAAATTGAAAATTTTAAGAAAATAACAAATCGAATTTTTGCTGAATCAAAAAAAGATTCCATGACTGTGCTTTTTCATGGAGGAGAGCCTTCTTTATTACCCATAAGCTGGATTGATGCCGCCTGTAGTCATGTGCGCCAACTTGCGATTACCTATAACAAAAAACTTTCTATTGATATTCAATCTAATTTTATCAAAATTACTGATGAAATGATGTCGTGTTTAAAAAGAAACAATATTTCTATAGGAGTCAGCATTGATAATCCAGCAACAATGCCTTCATCTATGCGGCCACTTGCTGAAAAAGTGATTGAGAATTTTTTAAGGGCTAGGAAAATTGGATTAAAATGTGGAATTTTAACTACGATTAATAAAAGTAATTACAATTTGTTTGACTCCATTTGTGAGTGGCTTAGTTCTGAGATGGGATGCCGTTCATTTAAAGCGAATGTTGCCTATCCTGTAGGAAAAGGAACCAACTTATCACCCATCACCGCTGAAGAAATTTTTGTAGCCAAAAAAAGCATGATAGACTACATCATTAGTACAGATGCTGAGCATCTCGTTGAACATAATATTGTCAATAGCATGATTTATTATATTGACTGTGCCGTTGGTTCTGATGAAAGAAAACCAAGTTTATGCGGTTCAAAAACCTGTGGCGCAGGCAAAGAGGTTATTGGCTTGACTCCGGAAGGTCATGTGTTGCCATGCGGCAGATTTGCTTGGAATGAGGAAGAGCATTATTTAGGGAGCCTGTTTGAAAAGAATTCAAAAGAAGAAAAAATTACATATAATAAAAAATTAAAAAAATTTCACTCTTTAGCTTCAGAAAATTGGAAAGATTGTAACACTTGTTCTGCAAAACCCATATGCGAATTTTCTTGTCAAGCTTTTATTGTTAGGTCCAGTAACAAGATTAACTTGGAGTGTGAAGCAACAAAAAAAACATTTTTCTATTTTGAATCCATCAGAAAGAAGATAGAAAACATTTACCCTAAGTTGAAATTGAGAACTTATTTAAATAGGTTATTTGATGTCGAAGATTTAAATAAATTTTTTAAGTCTAGCCCAGATGAAAAAAGATTAGTTTGTAAAAACCTCGAGAATATATTTATTATAGAACGTGAGTTAAAAACCAATAATAATCTTTCTTCGGATGATAAATTAGCCTTCATTCAACATTTGGACGATATTTTAAAAGATACTAAAAATAGGGCTGTGACGCAAACCGGAATTTCCTGCTAGACTGAGTTCCCTAACGAGAGAGATTCTGCGACTGATTATAGCAATTAGCTTAGCATTGATAGAAATGGAGTGCCATTCATTTCAAGAATACTCGCACCAAGCGGGAACCAGCGGGAAATAAAGGCCCAATTGAATAGGCCGCGAATCCAGCAAGGTCAGCGCTTGCTGATAAGCGCGCATTTGCTCAGCGTATTTGGATTTTTCTTCTTGTAAAAAAGAGGACAAACTTTGTAGGTCCGGTACAGTTGTTTTGTAGTCAATGATCCAGCGCTGCCCCTTTTCGTCAATAAAGGTCCTGTCGATGACCAGTGTTTTAATTTCCCCATGAATGAGGGCTGTTAAAGAGAGCTCAGCCGCGTTCTCGCTTTGCTGTTGAAGCAACCATTGTCCGCGACTGTCAGACAAGGTATTTCGCACCGCTTTTTCCACTTTTTCGGTGGAAGCTAAGAGCTGTGAGGGCAAAAGACCATTTTTGAGCAGACAAGTTTTAAGATAAGCACGCTGCTCTGTCCTTGTTTTCTCCGTCCACCAAGAGGGCCCTAAGTCTGCGATTTGCTGAAATAAATGATGGACCACCGTCCCCATGCCTTGGGCTTCCTTTTGAGCAAAGTGAAAACCTTGGATTGGATTATGGGCTGGTCTTTCCGCTGCTTCTTTCAAAGAGAGAGGCTGTGTCCATTGGCGGGCCAAGCGTTTTAAAATGCGCTGCTTGTGATCTACCTTTGATTTGTCTGCGGCTTCCGTGGCATAGCCTGGGAGTTCCTTGTAAATCGCGGGCCAGATTTTTTTAAGCAGACTGCTCTCCAGGGGTTTTTGATATTCGCCGTTTTCATCGACCTCAAGCGACATGCAAAGATGCAGCGCTTTTCGAGCGCGCGTCGCCGCGACATAGAGCAAACGTCCCTGTTCGTGTTGTGTTTTATTCTTGTTTTGTCTTCGAATGTGCCTGTAAAGTCTGTCTTCTTCGTCGAAGACGGCATGGATCGGCGCTAAAAGGAGGGCCGTGGTATTATTGATCAGAGGCCGTTCCAGCCAAGTTAATAAAGGTTTGTCCTCTTTAGCACTTCCTTTTTCGAGGTAGGGCAGAATCACGACGTCAAACTCCAAGCCCTTCGCGTTATGAATGGTCATGATTTGAAGACGGCAATCCGCTTGCGTCAATGCTTCTGCATACAGGTGTTTGAAGGCTTCCTTGAAGGAGGCCCATTTGATGTTCAGACTGCCGTCATTCTTCGTTAATTTTTTGAGGAGGCCAAAAAAGATCTTGGCATCTTGCAGCTCCGTTTCTTTCTCAAGACAGGCAGGGCCGCCGAGGGCCTGCCAGGTATTTTCAATCCAGAGGTGCAAGTCTTCGCGGTGCCGTTCGGTTATAGCTGCTTTTAAAACCGGCAGAACACGTTTTAGCCGCTCTTGACCGTCCGCACTAAGCTTGGATCGACGCTCGTTTTCTTCCAGGCATTGCCAGATTAACAGTTGCTTGCGATTTCCAGCAAGCAGCAGAAGATCGTTCAGGGCCAGGCCGCACCACGGTGCCCTGAGAATGGAAAACCAAGCGATGTGGTCTGCGGGATAAAGCAAAGCGCGCGTTAACGCCAGTAGATCTTGGACCAGGGGCCGCGATTCAAGGGGGTCGATTTCAACCGCTTGGTAGGAGAGTCCCGCGCATTTGAGAGCGGGAATCAAGGTTTTAAGATGATTACGTGAGCGCACTAAGAGAGCGATATTGTCCTTGGGGTTATTTTGAAGTTCTTGCTGAAGGAGTTGAACAATGCCTTGCGTTTGGGACAAGCGATTTTCAGTTGGAAAAGAATGTAGACGTACCGTACTCATTTCTGAATTTTCTGCTTTGCCGCTTTTGCTTGGCGTGTAAGAGACGGCCCCGCTTGCGATATCGTCATAAGGCGGTAAGACGAGATTAAAATGCTCATTGATCCAGTCCACGATCCGGGGGGTTGAGCGAAAATTAACGGAAAGCGTCAGCGGTTTTAAAAAAATGCCGCCAAGACCTTGTTCTCGCGCCCTTAGAAACAAGCCGACGTCGGCTTCGCGAAAGCGGTAAATGGATTGCATGGGGTCGCCGACTAAAAATAAGCTGCGTCCATCGCCGGCCTGCCAACCGTGCACTAATTTTTTTAAAAGTTCATATTGATTGCTAGAGGTATCCTGAAACTCATCCACTAAAATATGTTTCAATTGATAGTCCAGCACCAAGGCCAGATCTGTCGGCGTTTCTTCGCTGCCGAGCGCTAGCAGGGCCGCCAGTGCGTTTTCGGTATAATCTATTTTGCCGCTCGCTTTGAAGATGACTTGCAATTGCGCGACGACGATTTTTAAGACTTCATAGAGGGCTTTCAAAATTTCCCACTGGCTTTCAGAATAATGGGCTTCGGGCAAATAAAGCAGATCAACCAAGGCCTGATGAAGGTCTTCGTGCTGAGCGAGTGTTTCCAATAAGTCTTTCATTTTTTGTTTATGGAGAGCGTTTGGGCCGCCCCCTTTCGTTTTAGCTTTTGCTGCTGCTGGAAACCCCAGGTTTTTATCGAGATTTTTACGCCAGTTTTCCTCTTCGGTCAGTAGGAGTTTAGCGAGGTCACGCCAGGCTGCTTGATCGCTCGCCTCGGTTCCCGGAAGCGCACTCCACTGCTCACAGCGAAGAATAGGGGAAGCGGGATTGTGGATGCGCAAATGACTACAGGCAAACCGCAGCAGCGTTAATAATTCTGGAACACAGGTTGTGGGAAAAGCAGCTTTCAATTTTTCCAAAGATTCTTCGATGACGGCCTTCAGTTGATTTTCAAGCGCTCGTCTCAAGGCGTCAGGATTGTCTAGACTCGCACCTTGATAAGTCACGATATGTGGCAGCCAATGATCACGTTTGCTGAGCATGTCGATTAGCAACGTTTCTGCCACGGCCAGATTGTTATCCAAATGAAGCAACAAATGCGCGATGGCCTGCGACCAAGCGACATTTTCCTCTAAGTGGGCCAGAAAAGTTTGGACTGCTTCACGATAAAGCGCGCGGGGGTAATCCATAATTTCCGGCGAAGCGCCAAAGTGAGACAGTAAGGGAAGCTGCTTTGTTAAAAGCGTATTAAATGCATCAATCGTCTTGATGCGTAGACGATTGGGGTTGACTAGTAAGCCCCAATTCTTTTTTTGATCTTGTTTTAAGGCATTCTGGGCGAGCCGCCAGGTTTTTTGTTCATGAGCGGCTTCTGGCATGGGCTGCTGTTCGGCTTTTCTTAAGGCATCGCGAATACGGGACCGCATTTCCGAGGCGGCTTTCTTCGTGAAGGTAATGGCCAGAATTTCCTCCGGCGCATTGACGCAGGACAATAACTTTAGAAAACGCTGTGTCAGCAGTTCTGTCTTACCGGAGCCAGCCGGGGCCTGCACAATGAAGGATTGCCCTGGGTCCAAGGCTTGCTCGCGTTCTTTATGGTCAGAGATCAGTTGGCTCATCGTGGAAAAAACCCTCTTCATGAATGCGGCAAAAAGTTTTGAGATCACAGTAACGGCAGGTTTCAGCTTCCTTTTTAGGATCAACCTTGGCTTGGCCGCTTTGAAAGTCACGGAATAGTTGAGTCAAGTTGATGCGCCATTGCTCACGCTGTTCCTCCCAGCTAGAGGCATCGGCCTTTGTTTTTTCAGTGAAGGTCTTGATGCCGGGGATATCCAGTGCTTTTTGCGCCAAACCTTTGATTTCTGTTTTGTTTGGATAAAGTTGCGCGAAAGCAAGACCGAGGACCTGCATTTCGGTCGTGATGCAATAGAAGGGAAGTTGAGGTTCATCCGGACGTGTCCCAAACCAGGCATTCGGGTTGCAGTCCTTTTTAGTTTTATAATCGATCATGAGCTGACCGCCCTCGGTCAATTCATCAATGCGGTCTATGCGCAAGCGAAGTGAAAACTGATCAAGACGTATTTCTTTTTCTTGCTCGATCGCAGCCACTCTGAAAGGCGGGCGCGATTTTTCAAGTTCAAACCAGTGGCCGAGCAGGTGATTGAAGCGCTGTTTGACCAACTTGTAATAAAGACTGTCAGCGCGAATAAAAGGCGCGAGCTCACTTAAGGCCTGGGAAAGGACGTGGTGAATTTTGTTTTGCAGCATTTCTGCTGAATAAGACTTTAAAGTTTCTTGGTCCTGTGCTTCTCGCCAGAAGAGTTCCAAAGCCTTGTGTAAAACGCTGCCGCGTTTTTTGGCGGGCAAGCCGGCCTCCGGTTCCTCAAGCGGGCGGGCACCCAGACGAAGGACAGCAAAAGCTTTGAAAGGACAAGCCGCCTGCATTTCAAAGAGCGCAATGCCGCCCTGTAATTTTTCATTCTGGCCCAGAGGGGCAGCCTGTTCATCTTGGAAAGGTTCCAGGGCGCTTGCCAAGAAGACGGTCCTTGTAGGCGCTTGAATTGGCGCGAGCGCCAGCTCATTTAAGGTGAGCGCAGGTAGTGCGTGAAGAAGCGGGCTGGGACGCAGTTCTTCATTTTCTTTGTGCTGTGAATAACTAAAGTAAACCTGCGGCGCGGCATTTTGATATTGTTGCATCAGTAAACGGCTGTAGGCGAGTTGACGGTCAGCACTCGCGTTTGGCATACCCAAATTTTTCTGCAGTTCATGCGGAATAAAAGGGTTGGGAGAAGGAGCGGGCGGCCAAGCGGTGTCATCCAGTCCCATGATCCAGAGGTAGTCAAAAGGCAGGCCCGCCCCTTCAAGTTGACCTAAAATTTGAATCGGTGCCTCGGGAGATTCCGGTTGAAAATAAGTGAGGGTGGCAAGGAGCGTCAAATAATGCAGTGCTTTTGAATAGCTCAGTTCGGAAAGGACCTGCTCCAGGGGGCCGCATTCCAGCAACAAGTCCAGCCAGCATTTTACAACTTGATATTCCGTGCTATTTAAGCTCTGTTCGCCAGGCCAGCCTAGGATTTCCAAGAGCTTGGCAAATTGTGCAAACCACGGGCTAATGCTTTGAAATGCCGGTCCTGCCTGACGGTGCGCATGATAGCGGTTAAGCCGACTGAGAAGCAGCGGACAGGAGGCGAGTTGTGGATCTTGAAGCAAAGAGTCCCAAGCGAGGCTGCTTAAATTGCGGCGGCGTAAATGGCTGTCGAGTTGGATGCGTGGGTACCTTTCTTTGTCGGCGTCGCCTAGAAAAGGAGAATGCAAAAGAGCGCTCATTGTTTCAGCGGAAAGTATTTGCGAAGAGAGTTTGAGAAGCTGCAAAGCGTTCTGGATAACGGGATAAGAAGCCAGCGTTCTGCCGGCTGAAATATTATACTGGGCGGGATTGTCGAAGACCCGATTAAAAGCGGCGAGTATCATTTCTCTTTTTTCTTCCAAGTTTGCGGCAATACAGCCGATTCGCGCTTGCGGTTCCTGTTCATGAATTTTCTTGGCCCAGCGGGCCAGGGTTTCTATCTCAGTTTCTTCATTGTTCAGGCCGATTTGAAAATGGGCCCGCAGGGTCGCTTCTGTCTGAGTGGCTTGATATTTTTGATGCTCAACCCGGGCCCCTTGTTCTTCGCAGGCCTTGAGCAAGGCCAAATGTTGCGGCGCCAGTTCAGTGAAGTTGAGTAGAACCAGGCGGGCAGGTAAGTCTATTTTTTGTTGCTTGATTTTTTCTATCAAGCACTCCGTGAGGCTAGCGTTGTCTAGCCACTGTACTTTCTGGCAGCGCGCTTCAAATTGAGTGGCCCATTCTTGAAAATGGCGGCTATTTTCCGTAAATGCGAAATTTTCTTGTTTAAAGTCGGTCCGCCAGAGTTTGAGCGTTGTCCAGGCAGATTTAGCCTGTAGGGCAAGATCTGAAAGCTTGAGCAGCACCTCGCTTTCCGGACGCGCAGCGATAATTTCCTCCCATAAAATCAACTCTTGATTGGCAGAGAGGGGCAGAAAGGCGCCATCCATTTCTTTCGCGTTATTGTCAGTCCAAAGCTCTTGGATCCAAGTTTTCCAAGGACGTGGGCGAAAGCTTGGCCAGCATTTCAGTCCTTTCTTGATTTGCGCTTGGTTATATTGCTTGATCAGCGTTGCGGCGAGCCGTTGATTGGGCGTCAAGAGAATCGTGGATGCTTTAAGTTCCTCAAAGAGCGCGTTTGTCATTGTTTTGGAAAAAGAACATCGACTTGTAAACCTAGGTTTCCAGGCCCTGTGTTCAGAGAGACTTTGGCATGATGGAGTTCAGCGATTTGACTGACAATGGCAAGGCCCAGTCCGCTGCCGCAGGCTGTTGTGCCAGGAATACGGAAAAAGCGCTCAAAAACACGCTCGCGCAGTTCCATGGGAATGCCTGGGCCTGTGTCAGTGACGCGCAAAATCAGGTGATGCTCCATTTCTAGGATCTCGACTTTGATCCGGCCTTGAGGCGGGGTGTAGCGGATGGCATTGTCGATGACATTGCGGATTAGGATGCCTAAGGCCGCATCGCTGCCTCTCATGATGGCTGTTTGATGTTGGGAAGCCAGTTCTATCTCAATGTTCTTGTCCAAGGCCTGCGGCACCAAATAAGCAATGATTTCGGTGGCGAGTTTGTGGAGATCGACAGGCTTCGTTTCAGTGAGCGCTTTTTCTTCGCCTAGACGGCTCAAGGTTAAAAGCTGAGTGACCACATGCGTGCAACGGTCAACACTTTGCACGACCTTGGATAAAGCGTCATGACGATCTATTTCATTGGCTGTTTTGATGGCCACCTGAGTCTGGGTCTTTAAGGCGGCGAGTGGTGTGCGCAGCTCATGCGCGGCGTCGGCCGCAAAACGTTTATTGCGTTCAAAGGCCAATTGTAAACGAATAAAGAGCTTATTTAATTCTGACACCAAGGGTTCAATTTCAACCGGGATCTGGCGCATATCCACAGGCGCGAGGTAGGTCGAGGCGCGGTTTGAAATTTCCCCAGTCACGCGCGTGATCGAACGCAGTGCAAGTGAGACAATCAACCAAACCAAGAGACCAAAAATAGGATAGGTCACCAAAAGAATATAGGCATTGTTGCGTGCAATATCATCTGCAAGCTGGGTACGCGTGAGATAGCTTTCACCGACGAGAATTTTAATTTTCATGGCCTTATCGCTCATGGTGTAAATGCGCCAGTCTTTCTTCTCTAGAATTTGATCGCTAAAGCCAAAAGGCGCATGTTTTAATTCTGGATAAGCCGCAGTGGAATGCAATAATAAGTTGCCCTTCCGGTCCCAAACTTGAAACATAAAGCGTTGTGTCGAGGCAGATAAGTTCTTCTGAATATTTTGAATGATGGTCTGTCGCACGGCGTTATTTTCTTTGGCAGATTGACTCAGAATATTAATTAAAGAGGCCATCTTGACCAGTTGACTGTCCAGGGAAGGTTGAACGACATGTTCGTCCAGAAGGTAGTTGCCAATTGCCGTGATCGCAGAGGCAAGGGTGATGCTGATTAAGAGGCTGACAAGCAGGAAGTAGCGTATCGAGCGGATCATTTTTTTGTGGCACTTTTCGTGTCTTTGTTAGAATCTTTGATCTTTTCGATCATGTAGCCAATGCCGCGAATTGTGCGAAAAAATTCCTGGCCGAATTTTTTCCTGAGGTTATGGATATGCACTTCCAGTGCATTGCTATCGACTTCTTCGCCCCAACCATATAAAGATTGCGTTAAATGTTCCCGCGATAAGACGCGGCCCGCGTTTTCAAGCAGAATATGTAATAAAGCAAATTCGCGGCGCGGCAGGGTGATATTTTCTTGATTGAAAGTGACGAGATGCGAAGCGGGATCCAGGGTCAGATTGCCATGAATAATTTGCGGCAGTGCGCGGGAAGCAAAACGTCTTTGCAAGGCGCGCAGCCGTGCACAAACTTCATCCAGGTCAAAAGGTTTCGTGAGATAATCATCAGCGCCACTGTCCAAGCCTTTGACGCGCTCTTCAACAGATTCACGCGCCGTGAGAATTAACACGGGTGTGGTATTGCCGCGTGCTCTCATTCTTTGTAGCAGAGAAAGGCCATCCACTTTAGGGAGAGTCAGGTCAAGAATGACGAGGTCAAAGGTTTCATTTTGCAGTGCTTGATCTGCTGCGAGACCATTTTTTGTCCAATCGACAGTGTAGCCAACCTGCATTAAACCAGTCCGCAGGCCGTCACCCAGTAATTCATCATCTTCAACAAGAAGTACACGCATAGTTTGTTCGTTCTTTTGGATGCCTAGCGGTAACTGTATCTTTTTTGAGAGAAAATAGCAATCAACTCGTCATTGCGAGCTCTTTTCTCAGCAAATGCAAGGGCCTAAAAAAAGCCAAAACTTCGGGATTTGTAATAAACGAAAGATTATAAGGATGCTCAGCACAAAGCTTGTTTACTTTTGTAGCAGGCAGCAAAGGCCCAATGATCGCCGCTATTTTGCCGAAAAGCAGAAATTCCACTTGTGGGCGTTCGGTCAGAAGAAAATCAATCACCTGCTTCAGAAACGGTCGCCAGACTTCTGCATCCTTTCGGACCTGGCTATTTTTATCTGCCTGCGGGTGTAAGACCAAGGAAGCATTGAGCAATAAAAACCCCTGTTTTAGGAGCTTTAAAAATAAAGCCTCGCCCGTTTGTAAAAGCGCATTTTTGTCCACTCGAGCCAAGTCCTCTTGATTAAAATGCGGCGGCAGGACCCGGCCTTCGGCAACCAGGAGCATTTTGATGAAATTACGCAGCGAAGTCGCACGATTGACTTGTTTACTGAGTCCTTGAGGCGACCAGAGTTCATGGACAGCGGCATCCCAAAAGGCAAAACCATTTGCCGATGCGCTGCGTGGATAAGGAGATTCACCTAAGAGAAGATAATTCACATCAGAAACGGGCAAGGAAAAAGCATTAAAAATTTTCTCAGGCCCTGGCAGCCAGTTAGCGGTTTGAGTTAATTCCTCGAGATAAGCGTTGTCCATTTGGGCCAAGGCAGCATGCAGGCAGGGGTACCAGGAAGGGTGGACATTTTTCAGTTCTGGGCGCATGAAGGATAAAATTATTTCCTGAGCTACTAGTTTCCAAATGAATTTAGTTTATACTGAATGTGCTGTCAATCTAGGCGATTTCTTTCATGGATAAAAATTTACTTGAAATTTTGGCCTGTCCGGTTTGTAAAGGCGAATTACTCTATGACCGTAGCAGCCAAGAGTTAATTTGTAAGTTCGACCGGCTCGCTTACCCCATTGTGGATGAAATCCCGATCATGCTAGAGACGCGGGCTAGAAGAATCGGGAACGATGAGGACCGTTAAAATGTTAAATTGTTTTGTGACAAGCTACGATTCTTTGGCAACGCCAATCTTACTTCTTTCTCCTAAGCAAGCAACAGAATGGCTCGCGAGACAAAGTGAGTTCACTCAAAATTGGCTGACGGCCGCCCATAATCTGCGTATGGAGCCGGGCAGTCTTTTGTTAGTGCCGAATAGTGACGGCAAGCTGGGAAAAGTCATCTGCTGTCTTCTCGATGAAAAAGATTTTTGGGCCGCGGGTGCTTTGCCTTTCAGTTTACCTCCGGGCGTTTATCGTTTTGAAGAGAGAGTAAACCTCTTGCAATTTGCCCTGGCTTTTGGCTTGGGTGCCTATCAGTATACACGCTATAAAAAAGCAACTAAAACACCGGCGCAACTTTTTTTGCCGGACGCAGCTGTGGCGAACCAGGTTATTAATCTCGTCGAAGCAAGCTTTTGGGTGCGTGATTTAATCAATACACCTACCGAAGATCTTGGCCCCACCGAGCTTGCGCATGAGGCGCAGCTGTTGGCAAAAGATTATGGCGCTAAACTGACTCAGTTGGTTGGCGTGGAGTTGCTAAAAAATAATTATGCCTCGATTTATACCGTTGGACGCGCGAGCGATGATCCGCCGCGTCTGGTGGACCTGCATTGGGGGAACAAGAAGCATCCCAAGGTAACTTTGGTTGGAAAAGGAGTTTGCTTTGATAGCGGCGGCTTGGATTTGAAATCTGCTTCCGGCATGGCTTTGATGAAAAAGGACATGGCAGGCGCAGCCCATGTTTTGGGGCTCGCCCGGATGATTATGCAAGCGAAACTGCCGATCTATTTGCGTGTCCTCTTGCCCCTGGTCGAGAACGTGATTTCAGGCAATGCTTATCGTCCGGGAGACGTTATTAAAAGCCGCAAGGGACTCACGATTGAAATTGGCAATACCGATGCGGAAGGCCGGCTGATTTTAGCTGATGCGCTGACAGAAGGTGCAAGTGACAAACCAGACTTATTAATTGACATGTCTACCTTGACCGGTGCGGCCCGCATTGCTTTAGGAACGGACTTGGCGGCTTTGTTCACGAACCGGGATGAGCTAGCGGAGAAATTATTCCAGCATGCCGAAACGGAGTTTGATCCTCTCTGGCGTTTGCCTTTATTTAAGCCCTACCGCGAACAGATAAATAGTCCGATTGCAGATCTCTGCAATACAGGATCGGAAGCTTTCGGTGGCGCGATTACTGCGGCCCTTTTTTTAAAAGAATTCGTTCCCGAGGAACAACCCTGGATGCATTTTGACTTGATGGCCTGGAATCTCAAAGGTCGTCCCGGCCGCCCGACGGGGGGCGAGGCGAATGTTTTGCGCGCGATGTTTGCTTATTTGAAAGACCGTTTTAGTGGTCTTGACTCCAATCCAAAATGACTTTCCCGCTCTGCCCTGAAGACATAATCTCGAAAGCGTCCTGATAACGTTCCATTGGAAGCTCATGGGTAATTACCGGCGAAAGGTCCAACCCCGTTTGCAGCATGCTAATCATTTTATACCAAGTTTCAAACATCTTGCGTCCATAAATACCGTTCAGCTGCAGCCCCTTCATGATCACAGTGCTCCAATTAATCGTGGTATTTTCAGGAAGAAAACCAAGCAAGGCGATTTTCCCTGCGTGATTCATACTGGATAGCATATTTTGAAAAGCTTGCATGTTGCCCGACATTTCAAGGCCAACGTCAAAGCCCTCTCTCATTCCCAAATCCTTCATGACTTCTTGCAGCGTTTTATCTTTGGGATGCAAGGCGAGGGTGGCCCCTATTTTTTTTGCAAGGGAAAGACGATATTCATTGATGTCGGTAATGACAATGTAACGCGCGCCAACATGTCGGGCAATCGCTGCGGCCATGAGGCCCACAGGTCCTGCGCCTGTAATGAGAACATCCTCACCGACTAACTCATAGGTCAGCGCGGTATGAGTGGCATTACCAAAAGGATCCAGAATGGCGGCAGTGGAATCGGAAATGGAAGATGGCAAAACGCAGGCATTTTCCGCTGGAATTGCGACATATTCAGCAAAGCAGCCCGAACGGGTGACGCCAACGGCTTCGTTGATTCTGCAAAGATGCGCATGTCCTGTACGACAGGGGCGACAATGACGACAAGCAATGTGGCCTTCGCCTGAAACCCGATCACCGGGCTTGACGCCCTTGACCTGGCCCCCAATTTCGACCACTTCGCCGACAAACTCATGTCCAATCACAAGCGGGACCGGAATATGGCTTTGTGCCCAACTGTCCCATTGATAAATATGAATGTCGGTGCCGCAAATAGCGGTTTTTTTGATTTTGATGAGCACCTCATTTGGCCCTACAACCGGCAGCGGCACATCGGCCAGCCAGATTCCTTTCTCCGCTTTTGCTTTGACCAGGGCTTTCATTAAAGTTTTCATTGAGTCACCTTGAGTTTTTGTCCAACTTGCACGAAGGCCTTTAAGGCTTGGTCTAAGTGTTCTTTCTGGTGCGCGGCTGAAATTTGAACGCGAATGCGCGCGGCCCCCATCGGAACAACGGGATAAGAAAAGCCAATGACATAAATCCCATGCTTTAACAATTCATCGGCCATGTCTTTTGCTAATTTGGCATCCCCTAGCATGACAGGGACGATAGGGTGGTCGCCCGGAATGATTTTAAAGCCGAGTTCGCTGATTTTCTTGCGGAAATAACGGGTGTTTTCGTGGAGTTTAATACGCAGCGCTTGTGAGGTTTCGAGTGTTTCAAAGACTTGAATCGAGGTGGCAGCAATGACGGGGGCCAGTGTATTGGAAAATAAATAAGGCCGTGAGCGTTCTCGCAGCCAGGTGATGATTTCACCATGGCCGCTGGTATAACCACCTGAAGCGCCCCCTAAAGCTTTGCCCAAGGTGCCGGTAATGAGATCGACTCGCTTCATCACCTGATGGTATTCCGGTGTGCCCCGTCCATGCTCGCCCATAAATCCCACTGCATGGGAGTCGTCCACCATGACGAGCGCGTCATAGCGTTCCGCGAGGTCGCAGATGGCGGGTAAGTTGGCAATAATGCCATCCATAGAAAAAACACCGTCTGTTGCAATGAGGCGAAAACGGCAGTTTTGGGCTTCCTTAAGTTTCTGTTCGAGCTCAGCCATATCGTTATTGGCATAGCGAAAACGTTGTGCTTTACAGAGCCGGATGCCGTCGATAATGCTCGCGTGGTTCAGCGCATCGCTGATAATGGCATCTTCCGGCCCAAGCAAGGTTTCAAAGAGTCCGCCGTTGGCATCGAAACAGGAGGAATAAAGAATGGTGTCATCCGTGCCTAAAAAATGGCTGATGTGCTGTTCCAGCTCTTTATGGATGGTTTGGGTCCCGCAAATAAAGCGCACCGAAGAGAGGCCAAAGCCATAGCGGTCCAAAGCTTTTTTGGCCGCCTCAATCAAGGAGGGATGATCAGCGAGACCTAGATAATTATTGGCGCATAAGTTAATAACTTCTTTGCCGTCCTGCAGTCGAATGACAGCCTGCTGAGGGGAAGTGATGACACGTTCGCCTTTGAAAAGTCCAGATTCTTTGAGTTTTTCAGTTTCTTGCTGTAAAAACCGGAGAAAGTTCTGCTTGGGCATTGATCCATCCTTTTACGATAATAGGCCTGGATTATGGAGCAGATTTGAAGGAGTGGCAAGAAAGGCGAGGCGGTACCCCAGGGCCGTCCCATTAAAAAATGATCCCCTCTCCTGGAGCGCGTAGCGCGAGGGGAGAGGGGTAGGGGTAGTGAAAATCTGCAAGCACTTCTCGGGTGTTAAAGGCGTTTTCGCTGTGATTTTTCAACTTTGGCGGCTTTTTCTTTTTCGCGGGCAAATTGGAGATAATCCTGCAGTAGAAAATGCGTTATTTTATTTTGAGGGTGATTTTGTTCAAGGACAAATTGAACAAAGGTATCCAAAGCATGGTTTTTGCGCTGTGCTGGCTGCTCCACCGCTTGCCTGAGGTAATCAGAAAGCAAGGGTTTAATTTTGCTATTTTCAGGTCGTTCCAGAATGTCGGCCAAGGCTTGGGGGGAGAGGACGTTCCAACAGCTGTCCAGGCAATTTTCCAGCTTTTGCCGCTTTGGGTGGTTGATCAGTTCAGGATGGCAGGAAAGACATAAAAGCAGAAAAATGAAGACCTCAGCTTCCTGGTTTATTTTCCTTTCATTCAGCTCTTTGATCAGGTATGTTAATTGACCGCGATCATTCACGTTTATTAATGACTGGATGACCTTTTCTTGAAGTGAGGATGGGTTTTTTCGAAGTAAGCTGGGCATAATTTCCACTCTCTTGTTTTGTTATAACTATAATATAGCAGATATTTTGGAATGAAAGATATAGATGCAAATAATGAAGAGCTTGCACAGCTTCGCTGGGCGTGCCGGCGCGGCATGCTGGAACTTGACCTCATGCTTAGACGGTTTTTGGACGCCTGTTTTCAAGATTTAGACCCGACTGAAAGAAGTATTTTTAAAGCCCTTTTAAAGGAAACTGATCAAGATTTATTCGCTTTTCTCTTGGGAAGTAAGATGCCCCTAGATCCGAAGTTTCCTCCTCTCATCAAAAAGATACAAGCCTATGCCCAAACTGCAGCTTCGGTTACAACCTTCTAAGTCCTTTTTTATTATCATGTTATTTATTCTTAGCGGGGCTTTGGTTAGTATCTTTTGTTCCGATTTGCCGTATTATATACAGCTCCTCTTGGCCGCTGCTGCCTTGGTTTACGGAGGCCGCTTGATCTGGGGGACTGTTTTATTGAGAGAAAAAAGGGCGGTTGTGCTCTTGACCTGCCAAGATGATAATACTTGGCTGCTGACGGAACGTTCCGGAAGAGAATATTCCGCTGACTTGTGCGGAGACAGCACGCGTTTCCCTGGGCTCAATATTTTGCGTTTTAAGCAAAGCAGCCAGGAAGGATGTTTAGGAAAGCGGCGCGATACCGTGGTCTTTTATGATTCCGTCGATCCGGATTGTTACCGGCGACTGCAAATGAGGTTGGGTTCGCTATATGCAATTAGCTGAAATGCAGAAAATTCGTAATTTTTCAATTATCGCTCATATTGATCACGGCAAGTCTACTTTGGCGGACCGTTTAATCGAACTGTGCGGCGGGTTGTCCAGGCGTGAAATGTCGGAGCAGGTCTTGGACTCCATGGACCTTGAGCGGGAACGGGGCATTACCATCAAGGCGCATAGTGTCACGCTTTACTATAAGGCAGATAATGGGGAGACTTACCAACTTAATTTTATTGATACGCCAGGCCATGTGGATTTTTCCTACGAGGTATCGCGTTCCCTGGCGGCCTGTGAAGGGGCCTTGCTAGTCGTCGATGCGGCGCAGGGGGTGGAGGCGCAAACACTGGCTGTTTGCTATACCGCGTTAGAGCAAGGGCTTGAAGTCATTCCAGTCTTAAATAAAATTGATTTGCCGCAGGCCGAACCAGAGCGTGTCATTCACGAAATTGAAGATATTATCGGTTTGCCAGCCAAAGACGCTTTGGGCATTAGCGCAAAGCAAGGGCTTGGCATTAAAGAGCTCTTAGAAAAAATTATCAGCGGAATTCCTGCGCCGGAAGGCGAGCGTGATGCGCCCTTGCAGGCTTTAATTATTGATTCTTGGTTTGACGCCTATCTCGGCGTCGTGTCCTTGGTGCGCGTTAAGAATGGTGTTTTGCGCGCCGGCGATAAAATTTTAGTGATGTCGACTGGCAGAAGTCATGAAGTATCGGGCCTCGGTGTTTTTACCCCCAAACGTGAAGCGCAGGAATTTTTGCGCGCAGGGGAAGTAGGCTATGTGGTAGCGGGCATTAAAGAGATTAATGGCGCGCCAGTCGGGGACACCTTGACGCACACCCACAAAGCGGCTGGCACTGCCTTGCCCGGGTTTAAAAAGGTCAAACCACAGGTGTATGCAGGCTTGTTTCCTGTTCTCGGAGAAGATTTTCCCGCTTTGCGCGAGGCCTTGTCCAAACTGCGCTTAAACGACGCCGCTCTCTTTTTCGAACCAGAATCCTCGGAGGCCATGGGCTTTGGTTTTCGCTGCGGATTTTTAGGTATGCTGCATATGGAAATTGTGCAGGAGCGGCTGGAGCGCGAATATAATTTAAATTTATTGACCACCGCGCCCACCGTTGTGTATCAGGTCTTGGACACTAAAGGCGAGCTTTTATATGTCGATAATCCCGCGAAGTTACCGCCGCCCAACTCTATCAGTGAAATACGTGAGCCAATCGGCCGGGCGCATATTTTAGTTCCGCAGCCTTATTTGGGCGCGGTCATTACCTTGTGCGTTGAAAAGCGCGGTGTGCAAAATAATATGTTGTTTCACGGTAACCAAGTGTCCTTGACTTATGATTTGCCGATGAGCGAAATTGTTTTGGACTTTTTTGACCGTCTCAAATCCGTAAGCCGTGGTTATGCTTCCTTGGACTATAATTTCGTGCATTTCCAGGCGGCGGACCTCGTCAAGCTGGATTTAATGATTAATGGTGAAAAAGTGGATGCATTGGCTTCGATTGTGCATCGCGAATTGGCCTATACGCGCGGCAAGGCCGTCGCTGACAAAATGCGCGAGCTTATTCCGCGGCAAATGTTTGATATTGCGATACAGGCTTCAATTGGCTCGCAGGTGATTGCGCGGCAGACGGTCAAGGCCATGCGGAAAAATGTGACCGCGAAATGCTATGGCGGGGATATTTCACGTAAACGCAAGCTGCTTGAGAAACAGAAGGAAGGGAAGAAAAGAATGAAGCAGTTGGGGAATGTGGAAATTCCGCAGGAGGCATTTTTGGCGGTGCTCAGGATGGATAAGGATAAAAAATGACAGCTTAAGGGAAGGGTTAGAGTTGGAAGGGAAATATAATTTGAATATAAATGGGTGAGGATGAATATGAATCTTGATTTCGAAAAAATTTTATTATGGGCGACGGTCATCACCGGTTTTATTGTACTCGCGGATTTTTTATATTTCTCGCGCCGACGCAGAAAAAAAATCAGCGGGGCCGCAACCCTGACAGGGCCTAAACCCTCAGCCCTGATTGAATACTCACGCGCTTTCTTTCCCATTCTACTCATCGTTTTATTATTACGTTCCTTCCTCTTTGAACCTTTCCGCATTCCTTCCGGCTCTCTTGAGCCGACCTTACTCAAAGGCGACTTTATCCTGGCGAACAAATTCGATTATGGCCTCCGCCTGCCTGTCTTCCGTTCTAAAATTCTGAAGATCGGCATGCCCGCGCGGGGCGATATCATTGTCTTCCGCTGGCCGCCGAATCCGCATTATTATTTTATAAAACGAGTGATCGGCTTGCCCGGCGACCGCATCGATTATGTAAATAAGGTGCTTTCTATTAATGGCCAACAAGTGTTACAAACCTCGGAACCTAGCTTGCCCGCTGAAAAAACAGTGCCGCGTGATTCCGGAGAAATGATGCAGGTTATTGAAAAAAGAGAAGATTTATTTGGCGTGTCGCATGATATTTATCAAGAACCCAAAAAAATGGGTTACAATTTCCAGAATATTAATGTGCCCGAAGGCATGTATATGGTGATGGGTGACAACCGCGACGATAGCGCAGACAGCCGCTACTGGGGTTTTGTGCCGGAAGAAAATATTGTAGGCAAGGCTGTGCTTATCTGGATGAGTTGGGATTCTTTTGCGCCCTGGGGCATTCATAAGGTACGTTGGGACCGCATCGGAAGACGGATACATTAGAAATGAATGAAAACTTTGACGAGCTGTGCACGAAGCTGAATTATCAGTTTAAAGATCCTGCCTTGATCCGGCTGGCCTTAACGCATCGCAGCAAGAACAGCCAACACAACGAGCGTCTGGAGTTTTTAGGCGACTCGATTATTAACTGTATTGTCGCCGAGGCTTTGTATCAACAGTTTCCGGAAGCAACAGAAGGTGAGTTGAGCCGTTGGCGCGCCGTGCTCGTCAACCGGGACTCTCTGGGCGATTTAGCAAGACAATTTGATTTGGGCAGCTATCTCTATCTTGGGCCCGGCGAGTTAAAGAGTGGTGGTGGTCAACGGCAGTCCATTCTTTCCTGCGCGATAGAAGCGGTCGTCGGTGCAATGTATTTGGATGGGGGCTTCGATCTCACCCATAAGACGGTCATGAGCTGGTATGAATCTTTGCTCCAATCTCTTTCTTCCGCTTCCAGCCACAAAGATCCTAAAACGCTTTTGCAAGAATATTTGCAGGCCAAACATTTGTCTTTGCCCGTTTATCAAATTGAAAATGTGGAAGGCGCCGCGCATAAGCAAATCTTTATTATCAGTTGTTCCGTTGAGGGTTTGACGGAAAAAACGTTTGGAAAAGGAACTAGCCGGCGTCGTGCAGAACAAGCGGCGGCTGAGGCCATGCTGGGGGTTTTAGTTAAATGAGTATCTCTCGCTGCGGCTACGTCGCTATTATTGGTAGGCCCAATGTCGGAAAATCAACGCTTTTAAATGCTTTGTTGGGCACCAAAGTCAGCATTACTTCGCCGAAACCGCAAACGACGCGTTTTCAAATTCTAGGCATCAAAACAGAGGGCGCTTCGCAAATCATTTACATTGATACCCCCGGCCTGCATCAGACTGAACAAAACGCCATGAACCGTTATATGAACCGCTTGGCGAGCGCAGTGATTCCGGATGCGGAGGTCTTGGTTTTTGTGGTGGAAGCCTTGAGATGGACGGAAGAAGATAATTTGGTGCTCTCTAAATTAAAGGCCGCGACAGCCCCCGTGCTTTTGGTCGTCAACAAAATTGATTTGCTCGCGGACAAAAAAGAATTGCTGCCTTATTTGGCAGAGGTCAAAGACAAGTTTTCCTTTTCACAAATCATTCCAATTTCTGCGGAGCGCTCCGAGAACTTAACGCATCTTGAAAAAGAAATTGAGAAGTTTTTGCCGGAAGGGCCGCATTTTTTTCCAGATGAGCAGGTCACCGATAAAAATTTAAAGTTTCAAGTCGCTGAAATTGTGCGGGAGAAGTTGATTCAGGCGACGGAGCAGGAAGTGCCTTATGCGACGACGGTGGAAGTTGAGGATTGGAAAACAGAGGAAAAGGAAAATCGCTCTGAAATCAGCGTGCTCATTTGGGTAGAGCGGGATGGGCAAAAGCGCATTGTGATCGGCAAGAAGGGCGAACGTCTCAAGTGGATTGGCATTGAGGCGCGCAAAGAAATTGAGGCTTTGTTAAAACAAAAAGTGTTTCTGCGCTTATGGGTCAAAGTGAAAGACCGGTGGACGGACGATGACCGTGCGCTGCGGCAATTAGGATATCATTAATGTCTGTCGCTATGCAGCCGGCTTTTGTTTTGCATCGGCGGCCTTACCGCGAAACCAGCTGGATCGTCGATTTATTTACTCAGGACCATGGCCGCATCGCGGCGGTCGCCCGTGGGTTTCGCAAGGCGCGATCGCGCAACGCTGCTTTTTTGCAGCCTTTTATGCCGCTTTCTGTCTCCTGGTATGGGCGAGGGGACTTGCTCACCTTAAGCCAGGTAGAGGCCAATGGTTTCCTCGGGACGTTTTCGGGAAAAAATCTCCGCTGCGGTTTTTATCTTAATGAATTGCTGATGCGTCTTTTGCCAAAACACGACCCGCATGCAAGACTTTTTATGATCTACAGACAGACCTTGGAAGCTTTGCAGGCAGCCTCCTCGGCGGAAAAGCTTTCTGAGAAGGCGCTGCGCCTTTTTGAAAAAAACCTTTTGATGGAAATAGGCTATGGACTGCCTTTGAACAAGGACCTGTGCTTTGAAGTGGAGGTACACTACTGTTTTCACCCGGAGCAGGGCTTTTTACCCAGCTCCGTTCCCGGACAAAAATCAGCTATACTAGGTCGTCCAGCGGTTTTTTCCGGCAAGGCCTTAAATGCGCTCTTGACGGAGGATTTTGAGGACAGTGGGAATTTACAAGAAATGAAGCGTTTAATGCGTTTGATGCTGAACTCTCTTTTGGGAAGGCCCTTAGAGAGCCGCAGTTTGTTTGAATATCAGCTAGAGAGAGAAGAACATGGTTGAGTCCAAGTTTATGACTGTTCGTACCCGATTTGCACCCAGCCCCACGGGGTTTTTGCACATAGGCAATGCCCGGGCTGCCTTCTATAGCGCCTTATTTGCGAAACAAGCTGAGGGTGTTTTTATTTTGCGTATTGAAGATACCGATGCGGCGCGCTCGGACACCCAGTATGTGGAGAGCCTCCAGGCAGACCTGCATTGGATGGGCGTCCATTGGCAAGAAGGGCTTGGCGTCGACGGTCCCTACGGCCCTTATTGGCAATCGCAGCGGCATTCTATTTATTTACATTATTATGAAGAGCTGATTAAAAAAAATCTGACTTATCCTTGTTTTTGCACCGAAGAAGAATTGGCGCTTGAAAGAAAGCTGCAATTGTCACGCAGTCAAGCACCGCGTTACCGGGGGACCTGCCGTTCCCTCACCTCCTCTGAGATTGAGGCGCGTCTTGCTAAGGGCTTGAAGCCGACTCTACGTTTTCGCGTGCCGGCGCAAGAAGAAATTGTTTTTCAGGATTTAATCAAAGGGCCGCAAAAATTCAATAGCGCAGACATTGGCGATTTCATTATCCGCCGCGCGGATGGCACCGCCTCTTTCATGTTTTGTAATGCCATTGATGACGCGCTCATGATGGTGACACAAGTTTTGCGCGGGGAAGACCATTTGGCGAATACGCCGCGTCAATTGATGATTATGAAGGCCTTGGGTTTGCATCAACCGCAATACGGTCATTTGGCCATGATCACGGGAGATGACGGAACACCTTTGTCGAAACGGCATGGGAGTTTTAGTCTCAATGATTTGCGTGCCCGGGGTTATCTGCCGGAGGCCCTGACTAATTATTTGGGACGATTGGGGCACGCCTATGAGTCCTTTAATCTCTTGTCCTTCGATGCTTTGGCCAAAGATTTTCACCTGGACCGTGTGAGTTGTTCTGCGGCGCGTTTTGATTTGAGTCAATTGTTGTATTGGCAAAAAATAGCCGTCACTGCTTTGGACGGGCAGGCCCTCTGGAAGTGGTTGGGTGATCAGGTCCAAAAACAGGTGCCGGAGGCCATGCAGGAAAAATTTGCCCGCATTGTTAAGCCGAATATTTGTTTTCCTGAAGACGCTGCGAAATGGGCGACTATCTTTTTTCATCATCGTTTGCATTTTAGTGCGCAGCACTTGGAAGTGCTGCGGCAGGCCGGCGAACAGTTTTTTGTCGAGGCGGAGCAGGCAGTCGAAACGCATGGCACCGATTTCAAGAGTATTTTAGATGAAATCAAAAAAGCGCTGCACTTATCCGGCAAAAATTTATTTATGCCGGTCCGCATTGCCCTGACCGGTCAAGCCGGCGGGCCTGAATTGGCGCAGATTGCTGAAATTTTGGGGCCCGAACGAATGCGTGAGCGCTTTAGCCGCGCTTTTCAAATTGCCAGTGGGAAAGCCGATGCTCAAACTTTATAACAGTCTCAGCCAGGAAAAAGAAACTTTTCAACCCCGGGAAGCAGGCAAGGTGAAAATCTATGTCTGCGGCATGACAGTCTATGATTATTGCCATTTAGGCCATATGCGCATGCTCACGGCCTTTGATCTGGTCGTGCGTTATCTGCGTTTTTTGAACTATGAAGTGACCTACGTCCGTAATATTACGGACGTGGACGATAAAATTATTAAGCGTGCGAATGAAAATAAAGAAGAATATCAGCATTTGGCGCAGCGTTTTATTCAAGCCATGCATGAGGATATTCAAGCTGTGGGTTTGCTGCCGCCAACGCAGGAACCGCGGGCCACAGAATATATTCCTCAAATGATTGCCTTGATTGAAAAGCTGGTAGAAAAGAAATACGCCTACCAGGCCAGTAATGGGGATGTGTTTTTTGATGTAAGACGTTTCCCGAGTTATGGCTGTTTATCGCATCGCAATATCGATGAACTGGAAAGCGGCGCTCGCGTTGAAATCAATGACGTCAAAAGAGATCCGCTGGATTTTGTTTTGTGGAAAATGGCAAAAGCAGGAGAACCCGCTTGGGATTCCCCTTGGGGTGCGGGCCGTCCTGGCTGGCATATTGAATGCTCGGCCATGTCGATGAATTTATTAGGCGAACAGTTTGATATTCATGGCGGCGGCAAAGATTTAATTTTTCCGCATCATGAAAATGAAATCGCACAATCCGAGGCCGCTTCCGGCAAGTCTTTTGTGAAAGTCTGGATGCATAATGGCTACGTGCAAATTAACCAGGAAAAAATGTCCAAATCATTAGGGAATTTTTTGACGATTCGGGAACTACTGCAAGAATACCCGGCAGAAGCCGTACGGTATTTCCTAATAGCCAGTCATTACCGTAGTCAGTTGCAGTACAATGAAAACGCAATTCCGCAAGCCTATCAAGCCCTCGAGCGCTTTTATATTGCACTGCGCGATCTGCCGCAAGCAAGTCCCCTACAGGGTTCTTCTTATGAGGAGCGCTTTATTGAGGCGATGAACGATGATTTTAACACGCCCATCGCTTTGTCAGTGCTCTTTGAGCTGGCGCATGAAATTCAACGTTTGCGTGGAAAAGATACGGCGCAAGCGGCAGCGCTCGCAAGTTTGCTGCGCGCACTAGGCGGCGTGCTGGGAATTTTACAAAATGATTCGGAATTATTTCTGCAGACAGCGCTGAAGATTGATGCTTCACAGATTGAGAGCTTGATTCAAGCTAGAAATGAAGCGCGTGCACAAAAGAACTGGAAGGAAGCAGACCGCCTGAGGGAGGAATTGGCGGCGCTATCGGTTATTTTGGAGGATGGGCCTTTCGGAACGACCTGGCGCTTTGAGGTGAAGTGAGAATAAATCTATGGAAGCACTTTCAGTCCGCAATTTAAGAAAAGTTTATCCCAATGGCACAATTGCCTTGAAGGGAATAGATCTCGATGTCATGGAAGGCGATTTTTTTGCTTTGCTCGGTCAAAATGGCGCGGGAAAATCGACGACAATTGGTATTATTTCCTCCCTCGTCAAAAAAACGTCGGGCAAGGTAAAGGTCTTGGGCCATGATCTTGACCTGGAAACAACCAAGGCCAAGTCCTTGATTGGCGTGATGCCGCAAGAAGTAAATTTTGGCCTCTTCGAGAATATTTCCGAGATTCTGCTGTGTCAGGCGGGTTATTATGGAATACCCCGGGCTGTCGCCTCAGAGAGAATGGAATTTTATTTAAATGAAATGGGCCTTTGGCATCTGCGCGACCAATCCGCCATTCAATTGTCCGGCGGGATGAAACGCCGCTTGATGGTTGCACGTGCCTTGATGAATCATCCGCGTCTTTTGATTTTAGATGAGCCAACGGCGGGTGTAGATGTCGAGCTGCGTCATTTATTGTGGCGTTTCTTGACTCAGTTAAACGAAAAGGGCACGACCATTATTCTCACTACGCATTATCTCGAAGAAGCTGAGCTGCTTTGCAAAAATGTCGGTATTATTGACGACGGGGAAATTATTGAGCATGCGAACATGAAATCGCTCATCAACCGGACGAACGTGCAAACCATGGTGTTTGATCTTGAAAAACCTCTTTTTCAGGTTCCCAAATTAGACGGTTACCCTGTGCATTTGGTCGATGAGTTGACACTAGAGGTCCAAATCAAGCGGGGCCAATCGCTTAATGAGCTGATTCATTTGCTGAGCGAGCAAAAAGTCTTGGTCGCTAGTATGAGAAACAAAACCAATCGGCTGGAGGAATTGTTCCTTCATCTGATCACAGAAAATAAAAAGAAATAAGGAAACTTTTCATGAGCCAGCGCACTGGGTTTTACATGAATTGGATCGCTTTTCAAACGATTATCCACAAAGAGGTCAGCCGTTTCCTGCGCATTTGGCCGCAGACCTTGTTTCCGCCGGTGATTACAATGAGCTTATATTTTTTAATTTTTGGAAAATTTATCGGTTCCCAGATCCGGCACATTGAGGGCTACGCTTATATTCAATATTTGGTTCCGGGCTTGGTGCTGATGTCGATCATGAACAATGCCTATTCCAATACCTCTACTTCCTTTTTCTTGTCCAAGTTTAATAAAAGCATTGAGGAGATGCTGATTGCTCCTATGTCTAGTTTAACGATGCTGCTCGGCTATATGCTGGGCGGCGCGCTTCGAGGCTTGTTGACAGGCTTAGTTGTCTTACTCATCAGCTTCTTTTTCACTCGCATTCCTTTTATGCATCCTGGCATTATTTTTTCAATTGCAGTGCTTTCCGCGATGGTTTTTTCGCTGGGCGGGCTCATAAATGGCGTTTACGCAAAACGTTTTGACGATATTTCTTTTATCCCCACCTTTGTGCTGACGCCGCTGACCTATTTGGGCGGTGTTTTTTACTCTATCCAACAGTTGCCGCCGCTTTGGCGCCAAATTTCCATTTTGAATCCCATCTTCGGGATGGTGGACACCTTTCGATTTGGAATTTTGGGGGTTTCAGATTTAACACTTTTGTATGGATTTTCGGTAGTCTTGCTTTTCTTTTTCCTGTTATTTGCTTGGGCTTGGTTTTTACTCTCACGTGGAGTAGGGATTAAGGTGTAGCGGACTACTGGTAAGCGTTCACGGCCCTAGCTAAAGTTCCCCCTTCAAACCCACTCTCGTACGCAGTACGTATTGTAAAATCCCGCCATGCCGGTAATATTCCAATTCATTTACCGTATCAATCCGGCTTAACAAGGAAACTTCTTTTTTACTGCCGCTGGGATAGTGTATGACAGCCTTCACTTCGCTGCGTGGTTTAATTTGGTCATGCAGTTCAATTAAGTCAACGGTCTCTTCGCCAGTCAGGTTGAAAGTCTTGCGAGTCATGCCGTCTTTAAATTGCAGCGGCAAAATGCCCATACCGATCAAATTAGAACGATGGATCCGCTCGAAGCTTTCTGCGATTACCGCAGTCACGCCCAAGAGCTTGGGGCCTTTAGCGGCCCAGTCACGTGAGGAGCCGGTGCCATATTCTTTGCCGGCAATGACAACCAGGGCCTGACGCTCGTTTTGATAGCGCATGGCGGCATCGTAGATGGATAGGACTTCTCCGCTTGGAAAATGCTTGGTCATGCCGCCTTCGACGCCGGGCAGCATTTCATTTTTAATGCGGATATTGGCGAAGGTGCCGCGCATCATGACCTCATGATTGCCGCGGCGTGCGCCATAGGAGTTAAAGTCTTTGAACTCAACGCCGTTTTCAAGGAGATAATGTCCCGCAGGGCTGTCCTTTTTGATGGAACCGGCGGGGGAGATGTGATCTGTGGTAATGCTATCGCCGAACAAGGCAAGAATGCGCGTGCCGCGAATTTCTTTGATCACGTTGGAAGATTTTTTCATCTCATAGAAATAAGGCGGGTGTTGAATGTAAGTGGATTTAGTTTGCCACTGATAGGTTTCACTTTCTGGAGTTTTCATGGTCTGCCATTCAGAACTTCCCGCAAAGACGTCCGCGTATTGTTCTTGAAACAAAGAACGATGAATTTTGGTGACTTCATTTGCGATTTCAACATTGGTCGGCCAGATGTCTTTGAGATAGACTGCCCTGCCTTTTCGATCTTGACCCAAGGGATCTTGGGTGAGATCAATGCGCGTGGTGCCGGTGAGCGCATAGGCGACTACAAGTGGCGGGGAGGCCAGCCAATTTGCTTTGACCTGGGGATGAATGCGTCCTTCAAAGTTACGGTTGCCGGACAAGACGGCGGAGACAGTCAAATTATTTTGGGCAATCACTTCTGCGACAGGGTCGGGTAAGGGGCCAGAATTACCAATACAAGTGGTGCAGCCATAGGCAACCAGAGAAAAACCCAGGGCATCCAGATAAGATTGTAAGCCCGATTGATTGAGATAACGGGTGACAACTTGCGATCCTGGCGCGAGAGAGGTCTTTACCCAGGGTTTCACGGTCAAGCCTTTTTCCACCGCTTTTTTAGCGACCAAACCAGCCGCTATCAGTACATTAGGATTAGAAGTATTTGTGCAGCTAGTAATCGCAGCAATGACCACATCGCCGTGATGCAATTCAAAGCCGGAGCTGGTTTTAAAACCTTGTTCTTGCTGAGACGCGCCGCTCGAACTCTCTGCTAGCATTTGATCAAAAGCTGGTTTCAACTGGTCTAGTGAAACACGGTCTTGCGGGCGTTTGGGGCCTGCAAGTGAAGGTTCGATGGAGGAAAGATCCATGTCAACCTGGTCTGTGAAAGTTGGATCCGGTGTATTGGCCTCTCGCCATAGGCCTTGTGCTTTGGCATAGGTTTTGACGAGTTCTAAAGTTTGTTTATCGCGGCCGGTTAAATCGAGGTAATCGATGGTGATTTGATCGATGGGGAAGAAGCCGCAGGTGGCGCCGTATTCTGGGGCCATATTTGCAAGTGTGGCACGGTCTGCAACGGAAAGATGTTCCAATCCGGGGCCAAAATATTCGACAAATTTACCGACTACGCCTTTCTTACGCAAAATTTGGGTGATGGTAATCACAAGGTCTGTCGCAGTGATTCCTTCGCGCAATTGCCCGCTAAGTTTGACGCCAATGACTTCAGGGATGAGCATAGAAACAGGCTGTCCCAACATGGCGGCTTCCGCCTCAATCCCGCCGACGCCCCAACCCAGTACACCTAGACCATTAATCATAGTGGTATGGCTATCTGTTCCAACCAGCGTGTCAGGGTAAGCGAGCAGTTTGCCGTTTTTTTCTTCGGTCCACACGGTTTTAGCCAAGTATTCTAAGTTCACCTGATGACAAATGCCGGTGTCCGGCGGCACAACACGAAAGTTGTTAAATGCTTTTTGTCCCCAACGGAGGAATTCATAGCGCTCGTAGTTGCGCTGCATTTCCATGCGCCCATTGATATTCATGGCATCAGGGCTTGCAAAAGCATCGACTTGAATGGAGTGGTCGATGACAAGATCAACGGGGGAAAGAGGGTTAATTTGTTCCGGATCGCCGCCAATTTTTTGAATGGCGTCACGCATGGCGGCCAGATCGACAATTGCGGGGACCCCGGTAAAGTCTTGCATCAAGACGCGGGCAGGGCGATAGGCGATTTCGTGGTTGGAATTTTTGGTTTTAAGCCAGTCGGCGATGGCTTGGACATCATGCAAAGTGACCGTGTTTCCGTCTTCATGGCGAAGCAGATTTTCCAAAAGGACTTTGAGCGAAAAGGGGAGCTTTGAAATGTTGCGCAGACCAGCTTCTTCCGCGGCGGGAAGGCTGAAATAGTGGTAAATAGCGCCATTGACCTTGAGTTCACGATAGGCTTTGAAAGAGTCGACCATTTGGAAACCCCCTGTATTTCTGGATGGATGAGCTAATAATATGCTTTCTTGAGGGGTTTGCAAGGGGGGAGGCGGGCCATCAGTCCAGATTGTCTTAATGTCCCTCAAGGTTTATCATGCCTTCCAAGCCGGACCACCTTAGGTATTCCCAATGAACACAATCGAAACAATTCATTCCGAAGCCCCTCAGATCATTCAAACTTATCTTCGGGACTTACAGCAGCGGGTTTGTCAGTTTCTTGAAAAGGAAGACGGACAGGGCCAATTTCAAGAAGACCCCTGGCAGCATCCCAGCGGCGGCGGGGGGTTAACGCGCGTTTTAAGTGGCGGCCGCTGCATTGAAAAAGCGGGTGTTAATTTTTCTCAGGTGCGCGGCACACAATTGCCGCTCGCGGCAACTGAAAAACGGCCGCAACTAAATAACGGGAGCACAGAATTTGAGGCCTTAGGCGTTTCGCTCGTCATTCACCCCCTGAACCCCTATGTCCCAACGACACATGCCAATGTGCGGTTTATTTTGGTGAAACAAGACGGAAAACCTATTCATTGGTGGTTTGGCGGGGGTTTTGATCTCACGCCTTATTATGGCTTTGAAGAAGACTGCCAGCATTGGCACCAGACGGCCAAGGACGCTTGCGGCCCTTTTGGAGAGGATATCTATCCTCGTTACAAAAAGTGGTGTGACGAGTATTTTTATTTAAAACACCGCCAAGAGCCGCGCGGCATTGGCGGTCTTTTCTATGACGACCTCAATAATCTACAAGACCCTCGTTGGACTTTCGAGCGCGGTTTTGAGTTTATGCGCAGTGTTGGGGACCATTTTATCAAAGGCTATCAGCCCATTTTTTCCGAACGCAAACACCTTCCCTTCACCGAGCATGAACGCCAATTTCAGGCCTATCGCCGCGGGCGTTATGTTGAGTTTAATTTGCTTTATGACCGCGGGACTTTGTTTGGTTTGCAATCTGGCGGGCGGACTGAGTCTATCTTAATGTCTTTACCCCCTCTCGTGAATTGGCGTTATAATTGGCAGCCGGAGGTGGGGAGTAAGGAAGCAGAGCTTTATGAGATTTATTTGAAGCCGAGGGAGTGGGTTTAAGGGGGAGGTAGAGAGCAGTCAACCCTAACCCTTCCCGCTCCCTTCCCGCAACTTTGTTGTGGGAAGGGTTGGGGTTGGGAGGTTTAACTCGCAGCCTCCGGCTCTAACCGGGCCGCATTCCCAGCAAACACCCGAACATCTTCCTCATCCACCTGCGACTGACAATAAGTTTCCTTCAAAAACATACACAACATCACCCCACTGGCAACCCCAATAGGAATCACGCTCAAAGCAAAAGAATAATCTTGCGCCGAATAAACAGGCAAGCCATTAGGCCCAAGCGAACCGGCTGCGTGCCAATCTAAGAGTTTTCCAATTAAGGGTTGGAACAAGGCCCCACCCATCATGGTGAGCATGTTGGTGGCGGCAACAGCGGTGCCCGAAATTTGGATAGGATTGTTTTCTTTGCCAATGGCAAAACAAATGGGATGAGCACCGCAAGAAAAACCCAGCATGAAAAAGGCGAATGCCAACTCAGTAAAACTGAGGCCGGGCATATAGAAAATCACAGTGAGCATTGTGGCGCCTGAGGTACCTGCGAAAAGCAGCGGTGTACGGCGACGTTTGATTTTGTCTGAAAAAGCGCCCATCGTGGGACCTGCAATAATCCAACCAATAAAAGCACAGCTTGAAATGGTGGCAGCGTGTTCCGGAGAAAGTTGATAGACGGTTTTAAGATAAGGAATGCCCCAAAGGTCTAGGAAGACAGAAGCAGGAAGATAAGTCAGACAGCTGATGCCGCCGATGATCCACATTTGTGGGTTTGTGAAAATATGGCGCAAAGACTTCAATAATTGTTTCATATCCATGGGAACATGCGGTTGCTTTGAAGTCAGCATGTTTTTGAGAGTGCGGGGACGATTACGCACCGTGAAGAAAATGAGGACGCTCAGTAGAATGCCAATAAATAGCACGGAAAAAAGGGCTTGTTTATAACCAACGACTTGGACCACCTTGGTTAGATAATTTTGTGAGAAAATAGCGGAGCTCATGCCAATGGCCGTGGTCATGCCGGCTGCAGTTGCGAAACGATTGGCAGGCAGCCAGACGGAGGCCAGTTTCAGGGTGCCAATATAGGAAAAAGCGGTGCCTAAGCCAATCATGAAGCGCCCCAGGGCGGCAAAGGCGTAGCTGTCGGCTGTGATAAAAACACCCAAGCCGACGACAGCAGTCAAACAAGCAAAAAACAAAACAAGACGAGCGCCGAATTTGTCATAAAGCATGCCGGCGGGTACTTGCATGGGGGTATAAGCGTAATAATAAAAGGCGGCAAGATTGCCAAATTGATAGGCGGTGATATGAAAGTTTTGCATGAGTTCGTTTTGCATGACACTCGGTGAAACACGAAGGAAATAGTTGTAACAGTAATAGAGCATGCCTATTCCACAAATTAACCAAGGGACAACGACAGAGGAATTCATGGGCGAGACTTGACGATCATTTAACATAATACATTTTCCTATTTCTGGTTACAGTCATTAACAACGCATAGAGCGTGTTGCTACCCTTCACATAGAGGCGATGCTTCAAGGTGCGCATCGCTGCGAGAAATTACACTAGCCATTATGCTGATGCAGGCTTAGGAGAAAATATCTAAATTCGAGAAAAAGGGACGGAAAGGTGTTTTTGGTTGAGCGCATGTGATAATAGTCATATTTATGTTTTCTCTTATTAAAGTTTAAACATTATCCTTAGAACTGGCTCTGCTGTCAACCTGAGTATTCGAGTGTAATATATTGATTATATTAAAGAATTTACCACGCGGCTTGCCGCGGGCTCTCTAGCTAAGGGGTTTCCAAAGGGGATTCATTCCCCTTTTTTTCTTTTTCTAACAGTCGCAGTTTTTCTTGCCCGGACTGTTGTGGCCTTTTTTGCGCGGGTTGTCGCGCTTGCGCGGACTGTTGCTGTCTTTCTTGCCCGGACTGTCGTAATTCTCTTCCTTGTGCTTTTTTTGACAGCAGGCTTTGAAGAAGCAGGCAGCATCGGCCTTGCTTCAGAAAGTTTAATCGGAAAATTAAACAGCCCAGAAGGTTTAGCCAAACTGCTGAGAAACTGTCTGATTCTTTTGCTGGTTTCGGAAGTGCTGATTAATTTTTTGAAGGTTGTGTCATAAGCATCACGAATTTTCTTGGGAGTAGACATTTTTAGTTCTCCTCTGAGACCTATAAGTTAATTATAGGCCCTCAAAGGGTATTTGTATAAAAAAACATAAAATCAAAATGTTATACTGCTTAAATTAGGTTTTTGATGAGCAGAAACACAGGCTTCTATTAAATAAGCTAGTCCGGATAATAGTGAAGTGAAAAGTAAAATGGCCGCAAGTGAGCTGGGTTTTCCATTGTAGGTCCAATGGACCAGAGCGGTGGCCAGCAAGCCAAAGCCGCCATAGGCGGTGGAGATCAGGGCCATGCGGGAACCCATAGGCTCGTTAGCGGCTTCTATCGTTAATCTTTGCAAGGGTGCGGAACAAAAACCAAAGCCAAAGGCAATCCAGGCCATGCCAAACAGCAGGCCAAAAAGTTTTGCTGGAAAAAAGAGAGTTAAACAGATGGCAAAAGCGCTTCCGAACAGGGTGATGTACAAGCCTCGTTGGATTAAAGCATCCACACCCACTTTTTCCATCAGTTCTTTGACCTTATGATTGGCGAAAATATAAAATCCAAAAACAAAGAGCTGGAAACAGCCAAAGAGATAGGGCTGTTCCTGGAATTGTTCGTTGACTAAAAAGGGCCCGGTCGCAAGCCAGGCAATAAATCCGCAAAAAGCAAAACTGGAAGAAAGCAGCAGCAAAATAAAACGCCGGTTTCTTAACAGAGACCGGTATTGTTGGACTAGGGTTTTTATTTTAAGAGGATGCCTTTTTTCCGGCGGCAGGGGTTCCGGCATCCATTTGCTTAAAAGGACAAGGACCACTAAACCCAAAATAAACAAGGGCCAAAAAGTCCAACGCCAATTGGCACCCATTAAAATGAAGCCGCCAATGAAAGGCCCAAAGGCGGGGGCTAGAACGGTGATGCTATTCATGCGGGCCAATAAATGGATGGCGTTTTTTTGATTAAACAGCTCATGAATACTGGCATACCCGGCCACGATTATAAAGCAAACCGTGCTGCCTTGGACGAAGCGCGCCGCAATCAAGGTAGAGAGTTGTGAGCTCTGGACGCACACCAAGGTGGAAACCACAAATAGAAGCATGCCGCAGATAAGAACAGGCCGTCTTCCCAGGCGGTCGGAGAAAGGCCCGACCAGTAATTGCATCGACATGGAGCCTAAGAACCAGGAAGAAAGCGTGAGCTGGATTTGATCGGCCCCCACTTGAAAATCACGCATTAAATCCGGCATTGCAGGAAGGTACATATCATTGGAAAGATAGGCGGTCATTTCTGCGAGAATGAGCAGCAGTGGGAAAAGCAGTAATTTATTATTCTTCATAGCTGTATTCACGTGTTATTCCTGATGCTACACGGCTTTTGAGAAGGGAGGGCCGCATATCATAGTGAAAGGAGTATATCAATAATAAGGGCTGTTGACAGTTATATCGGAAGAGAGTCTAGTAAGGAAAGAATGTAACTACAGGTATAGAAATAGCTGCTAGACGTATAATTAAAA
>CAYVBZ010000006.1:0-49253 GCA_964449835.1 uncultured Coxiellaceae bacterium
TATTGTGGGGCTGCCGAATGTCGGCAAGTCCACGCTTTTTAATTGTTTGACGAAAGCTGCGGTTTCTGCTGAAAATTATCCTTTTTGCACGATTGAACCGAATGTTGGGATTGTGCCTGTTCCAGATACGCGGCTTGATCACATTGCGGAAATTGTAAAACCTGAGCGCATTGTTCCGACTACGGTTGAGTTTGTCGATATCGCGGGGCTGGTCAAAGGCGCGGCGCAAGGAGAAGGTCTTGGCAACAAGTTTCTTTCACATATCCGCGAAACAGATGCGATTGCGCAAGTGGTGCGTTGTTTTGAAGATCCCAATGTGGTGCATGTTTCGGATAAAATTAATCCGGCCGCAGATATTGAAGTGATTAATATGGAGTTGGCCTTGGCGGACCTGGACACGGTTGAAAAAGGTCTGCAACGCTTGCAGAAACAAGTGAAAGCCGGCGATAAGGCCGCGCAAGCAGAAACGGCCTTGTTAGAACGCATCAAACCTCATTTGAATAAAGGGCTGCCCGCCCGCAGTTTAAAGTTAACGCCGGAAGAAACTCAGCAGGTCCGCTATCTACAGTTGTTGACCCTCAAGCCGACACTCTATATTGCGAATGTCGCCGAGAATGGGTTTAGCAATAATCCCTTGCTCGACCAAGTCAAACAAATTGCCGAACAGGAAGGCGCACAGCTTGTCACAATTTGCGCGCGACTTGAAGCGGAATTGTCTGAGCTGAGTGAGGAAGATAAAAAAGCCTTCTTGGCCGATCTTAAACTGGAAGAGCCCGGTTTAAACCGCGTCATTCACGCTGCCTATAAACTGCTAGGGTTGGAAACCTATTTCACCGCCGGTGTCAAAGAGGTGCGCGCTTGGACCATTCCGGCGCAGGCTTCAGCGCCACAAGCAGCAGGCGTCATTCATACTGACTTTGAGAAAGGGTTTATTCGTGCAGAAGTCATTTCCTATGCGGATTATCTGCAATACAAAGGAGAGCCTGGCGCTAAAGAAGCAGGCAAATGGCGGTTAGAAGGAAAGGACTATATGGTCAAAGACGGAGATGTGATTTTCTTCCGGTTTAATGTTTAAACGTTTACCTCGCAACACGATGTGGTGGATTACGGCAAAAAGTGCCTAATCCGCCCTACCTCCCACTCCACCTCACACCACAAGAACTTGTTTAATCAAATATGTCATTTTGACATATAATCCATTGACATTTATGTCTAAATGACATATTATTTTACATAAGGAGACTCAGGTTGCGCATTATATCTAAAAAGAAAATTCGGGATTATATTGTCGATCATGCACAAGCTGAGCTTCCCTTGGTAGAATGGTATTTCAGGATGCTGAATACAAAATCCGCCACTCTGACAGAATTGAAAAGAGTGTTTAATGCTGTGGACTATGTAGGCGGTTATACCATTTTTAATATAGGCGGGAATAATTATCGCCTGATTACTGCAGTCCACTATAACACTCAACATTGCTATATAAGGGAGATTTGGACGCATGCTCAATATAGCAAGACAAGCAATCAAGAAAAAATTCGGAGAGGAAAGCTATGAGCGCCCCTGCACTTAAAATTGATTATGTCGACAAAAAAACACGGCATGAATTTCATCTCCCTGTCACTATTTTCAAAAAACCCTCTACGGAAAAGGAATATGCAGATCTTGAGCGAATTTTAGATAAATTGATTGATGAAGTGAGAGGAGATGAAAAGCATCCCTTGACGGTTGTCATGCAAATTATTGGCGACAATCTTGAGCAATATGACAATGAGCACCATTTACCGATCGGTGCCAAGGTCACCGACGTTGCCATGGTTAAATACTTGATGCAAGCCAATCAGCTCAACCAAGCTGACATGGCTGATATTTTTGGCGGACAGGGAAATGTTTCTAAATTTCTTCATGGGGAGCGTCCCTTGTCAAAAAGCCAGATTGCCAAGTTAAAATTGCGCTTTGGTTTGAGTGCTGATTTTTTTGTGAAATAAGCTCCCACCTCCTCCCTCATTCTTTGTAACCGTTCACGGCCTTTTGAGTAATTTTTAAAAAAAAGGTTGAATTGTTATTAAAGTTCAAGCATCTTGCAGTGCCTTATGGACATGGATTTAAACGGAAAAGCGCCAAAGGCGAACTCGCATGAAGAAGCCAATAAAACTATAAAGGCTTTATGGGATATCATTCAGAAATTAAATGAAAACAAACAGTAAGAATTCTATAATTGGTGCGGAGTTATTACCACAAACCAATAATCTTTATCCGGCTCTTTATACATGAAAAAAAACGGACAAAGGCGCGGTTGTTTCAATGGGGCGATTTTTGAAAGAGGCAAACATCGATGTTAATACATAAAGGCTATATTGGGCATGTTGAATTTGAGGATGAAACAGAAATATTTCATGGTGAAGTCATTAACACTCGGGATGTGATCACTTTTCAAGGGTCAAGCATTTCAGAAATCAAGAAGGCTTTTAAAGAATCAGTTGACGATAACCTCGCTTTTTGCGAAGAGCGTAATGAAGAACCTGAAAAACCTTTTTCTGGTAAATTCAATTTACGGCTTGATCCTGAATTACACCGCCAAGTTTACATTACAGCAAAGCAGCATCACATGAGCTTGAATCAATGGATTACTGAGACAATTAAGCAACATATTCAAGAATAATTAACGGCACCCCTTAAAATCAGCCTATTACCACACGTTTCCTATTGAATTTCTCAACTGATCATTATAAATTACACAAAAATTAATCGTTCTCAAAAGCCATAAAACGACGAATGGATGCAAAAAGAGATATTATTTAAAATTTTTAAATGGAAAATTGATGGCTAAACTGATTATAAAAAAAGAGAATTTAGCTCTTACTTCTGGGAAGTATATTGCAGAAATATGTAAACCGCTCAATAAATTGGGAATCACATCGTTTAATTATGTAAGAACCTACGATGATGGATCACAAATCAATCTCACAAACATTCCAGCCTGGTTAGAATATTTTTATAAAAATGAATTTTATCGAATTGGCGCATTTGAGAGGCACCCTAGCCAATACGAATCAGGCTATGCGCTTTGGCCTCATCTTAGTGGACAAAAAATATTTTTTGATGCCCGATCCTATTTTAATATTGATAATGGAATCACCCTTATAGAAAAACAATTGGACAGTTGCGACTTCTATTATTTTGGAACAACAACAAACAATTCAGCTATCATTAATTTTTATTTAAATAATATTGATTTGCTAAAACGATTTATTTTATATTTTAAAGATAGAGCAAATTCAATAATTAAAAAAGCCAGTCAAAATCGTATCGTTTTGCCAAACCACTTTGATCAACATGAGTCTCCCAACAAAAAAGAGACATACACCCTAGAGTCATTTAAAAAAGAATTTTTAAAAGAAACAGCCATTAAAAATTTAAGATTAACTGGTGATTTAGAAGGTGAACTCCTTACGAGCAAACAGCTCGGCTGTATAATATATTTAATTGAAGGAAAAACAGCAAAAGAAATAGCTAAAATCTTACGCATATCGTACAGAACGGTTGAAGGACATATTAACAAATTAAAAATCCGATTTAATTGCAATACAAAAAATCAATTAATCTCAAAACTATTGAAAAACGGCCTAGGCATTTATAGAACCAAGTGCAATATAATTGCTTAGGAAAGAGCATTCATCTATGCGGTATATCCAGCCCCAAATTAACACGCCTGTAAAAAAATTTGAAACTGAGATGCTATCAATAATTTTCAACTTCGTCCGCAGTATAACTCCTGGCCATACAATCACCATAAACTGTTCACAGTTGAACTTTTCTCAAGAAACCACACACTCACAGCAACTTCGATGTCTTAAACCAGACTGTAACTCTTCTTATTCTGTTTTATTTAAGCTATTTATTTCTTCCATAAAAATCATAACATCAAAAATTGATTTATCTTTTGATAAGTGCATAGCATACAATCCTGCTTCGCGAGCTCCAAGCACATGCTGAAGCGAATCATCAATAAATAATGTTTCATTTGCTTCAAGCTTATTTTCATTGAGAATATCAATAAATGCATCAGGATTTGGCTTCCGCCTGCCAAAAATATGGGAATAATATTCTTTATCAAAAAAATCATTAAATGTATTAAACCCATTTTGTTTTTGGCAAATATTAAAAACCTCTTTCAAGTGAATATCGTTTGTATTGCTAAAAAGAAATGTTTTATGTTTTTTCCTTAATTCTTTTATAAAATCAAGTCTCTTTTTCGGAAGATCCAACAGCATAGCATTCCAAGCTTTATCAAATTCATCGTTGCTCACTACAATATCTAATTTTTTTTTGAGAGTATCGCGGAAGGTGTCTGAGTTAATCTTTCCAACATCATAATCATCAAAAAGATGATCCTGTTTACTCTGTGTATAAACTACATCAAAATTAAAAGCTCCTAATGCGGAAAACACTTTGGATGTTTGAGTATAATCAATGTCGATAATGACGCCACCTAAATCAAAAATAATATTTTTAATTGGCATTTTTACTACCTCCAGTTTAAAAAAATAGGAGCTAGAATTAAAACACGGCTCTATTAAGCTGCCAATATATTATTAAAAAAACAGGTATTTTATACGCTTTTTTATCAGTGATAGTATGCATATCATGCATGAATACAAGTCGACCAACCCAGCAGCAACTGGGCTGGCCTAATTGGGGCAGCTCACTCAAAGTGTAACTTTTCCAGCACAACATTTTACATGATTGCGCTGGAAATACTACTACTCTGCTCCTAACTTTATAACCTATAAAAAATAATTTGGAGTAAAAAACAATCATGTCCGCAATAGAGCCATTATATAATTTAGCAAGCATTGAGTTTTCTAACCTCCTCTCCAAAGAAGAAATCCTTTTCTTAGAAGCTGATTTTTTTAGAGGCATATGTGACGAACTTAAAAAAATATTCAAGGAACAATTGAATAATTACTTCCGTTTAATGAAATTTACCATAGAAAAGGAGAACACCATGCTTGAGGCATATTTTATCCGTTTAATTATAAACGATATCCTATCAACCGAAGAATATACCTTAGAAGGTATAGCTCTTTATACTGATACTCACATCGATGTAGTTGAGGAAGTTTTATCAGGAAAAAATACTAATCCTTCAGCTCTATTTCTTAGAAGACTGATTGAATTACATCGAACCATACGACGGACTCTTTATCTTTCAATTATAAAAAAAATCACTTCTGAATATTTGCCTGCTTAAAAAAACAAAACGAGAGAATGGTTGCTTAATTATATGGACCTTTGGCGTAGGGCTTCGAAGAGGCAGATGGCGGTGGCGGCGGAGACGTTCAGGCTGGAGACGAAGCCTTGCATGGGGATTTTTAGGAGGAAGTCGCAGGTTTCACGGGTCAAGTGGCGGAGGCCTTTTTCTTCGTTGCCGAGGACGAAAGCGAGGGGGATTTTGAAGTCTTCTTGGTAGAGGGTTTTTTCGGCGGTGTCGGCCATGCCGAAGAGCCAGATGCCGCGCTTTTTCAGCATGGACAGGACGCGGGCGAGGTTGGTGATTTGGACAAAGGGGACGGTTTCCGCGGCGCCGCAGGCAACCTTGGCGACAGTGGGCGTGAGGCCGGTGGATTTGTCTTTGGGTGCGATGACGGCGTGTACGCCTGCGGCGTCTGCCGTGCGTAAGCAGGCGCCTAAATTATGGGGGTCTTGGATGCCGTCTAGAATTAACAACAAAGGGGGGCCTTGGATGGCGTCGAGAAGGTCACTGAGATCGCTTTCGGAATAGACCCTGGCTTTTGCACAGTCGACGGCGATGCCTTGGTGTATACCATGATTAGTCAGGCGGTCCAGGGCCTCGCGTGAAACGCCTTCGTAAGCAATGCGCTGGGTTTGGAAGGTCTTTAAAATTGTTTGCAGTTTGTGGTCGCCGCGGGCTTGTTGCAGCGCCGTGTCGAGGAGATAAGCGCGGCGGATGCGTTCGGGCTGTTTGCTTAGTAAGGCTTCCACGGCGTGTAAGCCGAAGATAATATTTTTTTCGCTCATGGGATGGGGTTCCTCGGTGCCCCTTCGAGACCGCGTCCTTCGACAAGCTCAGGACACCTCCTTAGGGCGAACGGTTTATCTACGTTTGCGTTGCCTCTTCTTTTTCTGGGTTTTTTCTTTTTCGGCCTTGGCCTTCTTTTTTCCCTTCTTTTTCGTCGCGCGTTCACGGCTTTCCTCATCCGCTACGACAAAATCAATTTCCCGCTCGTCCAGGTCCACGCGCGCCACTCTCACTCGAATGGGATCGCCTAAACGAAATTGTCTTTTAGAACGCTCGCCCTCTAAGGTCAGTCGCATGGAGTTGAAATGATAATAATCGTTGGGCAAGGTGCTGATATGCACCAGGCCTTCCACATAGGTTTCGGCCAGTTCCACAAAGAGGCCAAAGCCGGTCACACCGGAAATGATGCCATCAAAGGTTTCACCGACTTTGTCCATGATGAATTCACACTTCAGCCAATCAACGGCTTCGCGCGTTGCATCATCAGCGCGGCGTTCGGTTGCGGAGCAATGCTCACCGAATTTTTCGAAAGTGGGGTGACCTTCTTCCAGTTGACGCTGCTTCTGTAAAATACTACGAATACCGCGATGCACCAAAAGATCAGGGTAACGACGAATGGGTGAAGTAAAATGGGCATAGGCCTCGCAGGCCAAACCAAAATGGCCTTTGTTTATAGGACCATAAACGGCCTGACTTAAAGAACGCAGCAACATGGTTTGGATCAAATGGGCATCGGGTCGTTCTTCAATCTTGCCTAGGATGGCCGCAAAATCCGCCGGCACCGGTTCCTTTTCCTTTTTTGTGGAAAGCTTGAGACCCAGCTCCGACAAAAAGCGTTGCAGGTCCTTCATTTTTTCGTCGCTGGGCGGTTCATGATTGCGGTACAAAGCCGCGCAGTGATTTGCCAGAAGGAAATGTGCCGCGCAAATATTGGCGGCCACCATGCATTCTTCGATTAGGCGATGTGCGTCATTACGGAGCACGGGCACAACGGCTTTAATTTTGCGGCTTTCGCCAAAGACAATTTTGGTTTCGGGGAAATCAAAATCAATGGCGCCGCGCCTTTCGCGTTCACCGCGTAGAATATGATAAAGATCAAATAAATTTTTAATCGCGGGCACCAGTTCGCGATAACGATCCAGTAAATTTTTATCTTTTTGCACGCCCATGCCATAGACCTGGGTATAAGTCAGACGCGCGTGGGACTTGATCATGCCTTCAAAAAATTCATGGCGGGTGACCTTGCCTTTGGCGTTGACATTCATTTTACAGACCAGCACCAAGCGATTGACCAGCGGTTTCAAGGAGCAAAGATTATTCGATAATTCTTCCGGTAACATGGGAATGACCCGGCCGGGGAAATAAACGGAATTGCCTCTTTTCAAGGCTTCTTGGTCCAGGGCAGTTTCGGGTTTCACATAGTGGCTCACATCGGCAATGCCGACATAAAGTGTGAAGCCACCGTCTGATTTAGGCTCGCAATACACAGCATCATCAAAGTCTTTGGCATCTTCGCCGTCAATGGTGACAAAAGGCAAGTGACGCAAATCATGGCGTCCTGTTAGCGCCGAATCTGGCACTTCATCAGCAAAAGCGGCGGTCTCGACAAATACGGTATCTGGCCAGACATGGGGTAACTCATGGTTGCGGATCGCGACGTTGATTTCCATTCCGGGTGCCATGTGATCACCCAGAATTTCTATAATTTTACCGACTGGCCGTGTATTTAAGGTGGGTTGCGCCGTGAGGCCCGCAATAACCATCTGACCGTCCTTGGCTTTGCCCTCGGCCTTGGGAGGAATGACCAGATCATGCGTAATCCGTTTGTTAACGGATTTGACGTAACCAGAACCGGAGTCGGCATAGTAGCGGCCAACGATCTCGGTTGTATTGTGCTCCAACACTTCGACGATGATTGCTTCCCGTCGTCCACGCGAATCCATGGAAGAAATACGCGCTAAGACGCGGTCACCATGAAACACCGTGCGCATTTGCCTTGGGCCGACGAAAAGATCTTCTGAGCCATCATCTGGAGAGACAAAGCCAAAGCCGTCTTTATGACCGATAATATGTCCGGCGATCAGTTCCATTTTCGCAATCAAGCCATAAGCGCCCCGTCGATTTTCAAAGAGCTGTCCATCCCTGACCATAGCAATGAGTCGACGACGCAAGGCTTCTTGATCATCTTCGTTTTTTAAATTCAGTTCTTCATTCAACTGACGGCGAGATGCGGGACGACCACGTTCCTCCAAGTGTTCTAAGATGAACTCTCGGCTAGGGATGGGATTTTCGTATTTTTGAGCTTCCCGCTCTAAATGTGGATCTTTTTTGGACACTATTTTTTCCTTTCTGACTTGCTAGGGAGCCTCGACTCTAACAGGTACCATACCTGATCTCCCCGCAAGAAACTATCAAAATACGCACCAGCAGGCTCTCTGGGCAGACGAATTGATTAAAAATAATACAGAATAACGAGTGACTGAAACACTGAGCCATGTTAGAATCGGCTTCGGCAAAGAGGAGAATTTATGATCAATCAATTATTGAGTTACAGTTTCGGCTATTTTTCTAATCTTCCCTGGTGGGGCTACATTCTGGTGGTTCTTGCTTTCACACAAACCACCATTTTCGCTGTGACGCTTTATTTGCATCGCTGTCAGTCACACCGCGCCCTGGAACTGCATCCAATTATCAGTCATTTTTTCCGCCTCTGGCTTTGGCTCTCAACTGGCATGCTGACCAAGCAATGGGTTGCGGTCCACCGCAAACATCATGCCAAAGTAGAAACAGCCGATGATCCTCATAGCCCCATGGTACATGGCATCCGCAAAGTCTTTTTTGAAGGCGCGGAACTTTACCGCGACGCCCCCAAAAACGATCCGCAGCTGCTGGAGCGTTATGGGAATGGCACACCGAACGACTGGGTTGAGCGTCATATTTATACTGGCCGCAACCGTCTTGGTATTTTCCTGATGTTGGGTATTAATCTTTTCTTTTTTGGCGTACTGGGTCTCACCATTTGGGCAATCCAAATGCTGTGGATTCCCTTATTTGCCGCCGGCATCATTAATGGAATTGGACACTTTTGGGGTTACCGTAGCTTTGAAACGCCGGATACCTCGCGCAATATTATGCCTCTGGATTTTATTATTGGCGGTGAAGCACTCCATAACAACCATCACACCTATGCCAACTCCGCAAAATTCTCGGTCAAGTGGTGGGAGTTTGATAGTGGCTGGTTGATAATTCGTTTGCTGCAAGCCTTTGGTTTGGCCAAACCGAATTATGTGCCGCCGAAGCCAGCTTATGTCCGCGAGAAAACAACCATCGATAGCGAGACAATCAAGGCTTTGATGCGCAACCGTTTTCATTTGTTAGCGGAATATAGCCGTAAGGTCATTATGCCTGTGCTGCGCGAAGAAAAACGCAAAGCGCATGCGCAAAGCAAAGCACTTTTGACACGTGCGCGGGCTTTGTTGGTCCGTGATAACATGCTGATGGACCCTAACAGCAAACAGAGTTTGGAAAGCACCTTGGCCCAGTTTAAGAATTTGAGCGCGGCTTATCAGTTGCGGATTCAGTTGCAGAATTTGTGGCAGCAGACCGCAGCGACGCAGAAGGACTTGATTGAGAATCTTTATCAGTGGTGTCAACAGGCGGAATTGTCTGGCATTCAAGCTTTGAAGGATTTTGCGCGGCATATTAAGACTTATACTTTGCAGCCAACTGTTTAGTTTCCTCCTCCCAACCCTAGCCCTTCCCGCAACGAAGGGGAGGGAAGGGAATTATTCAATATAATCACTCTCTTGCTCGGTGGACTCTCTGCTTATTAAATGGCGACCTCTCCGTGGATGGTGGGGTGGCATTGGTAGTTTCGGATTTCGAAGTCTTCGAATTGGTAGTCGAAAATGGAAGCGGGTTTGCGTTTTATTTGGAGTTGGGGCAAGGGATTGGGTTTGCGGGTGAGTTGGAGTTTGACTTGATCGAGGTGGTTGGTATAAATGTGGCAATCGCCGCCGCTCCAGATAAATTCTCCCACTTCTAAATCGCATTGTTGGGCGATCATGTGGGTCAGTAAGGAATAGGAGGCAATGTTGAAGGGGACGCCTAAAAAGGAATCGGCTGAACGTTGATACAGTTGGCAGGAGAGACGGCCTTGGGCTACGTAAAATTGGAAGAGGACATGGCAGGGCATGAGTTTCATTTGGGGGAGCTCGCCGACATTCCAGGCATTGATGATCAGACGGCGGGAGGCGGGGTTGGTTTTGATCTGCTTGATTAACTCTGAAATTTGGTCCACCGTTTTGCCTTCGGGGGCCGCCCAAGCGCGCCATTGTTTGCCGTAGATGGGGCCAAGGTTGCCTGCCGCATCTGCCCATTCATCCCAAATCGTCACTTTATTTTGGTGCAAATAGGTGAGATTGGTGTCTCCGCGCAAAAACCATAAAAGTTCATGAATAATACTGCGGGTGTGCAATTTTTTGGTGGTCACCAGGGGAAAGCCTTCCTGAAGGTTAAAGCGCATTTGATAGCCAAAAGTAGAAAGCGTGCCAATGCCGGTCCGGTCGGCTTTTTCCACGCCTTGCGTCAAAATATGGCGCAAATAATCAAGATATTGTTTCATGACTTTTCCTTCTTTCGATAGGCTGAGACCAGGATCATAACACCAAAGAGCATCATGGGCAGTGACAATAATTGGCCTTCGGTCAGATTTCCCCAGAGAAAGCCGATTTGCAGGTCCGGTTCACGGAAAAATTCGAGACCACAGCGAAATAAACCATAGAGCAATAAAAACAGACCGGACACGGCACCTAGCGGTCTTAATTTTCTGGAATAAAACCATAAAATTAAAAATAGAACCAGGCCCTCAAAAAAAGCTTCATAAAGCTGGGAGGGATGGCGGGGAAAAGAGCCGGCATTTGGAAAGACCATGCCCCAGGGAACCAGGGTCATCCGTCCCCAGAGTTCTCCGTTAATGAAATTGCCCAACCTGCCTAAGCCTAGACCGAGAGGCACGACAGGCGCAACAAAATCGCTGATGTACCAGTAGGACCGTTTCATCCGGAAAGCTAGCCAGCCAAAGGCTAAAAGGACGCCGATCAAACCGCCGTGAAAAGACATGCCGCCCTTCCAGGTTTGGAAAAGTTGAAGAGGGTCCTGCCATAACATCTGCCAGTCATAGAAAAGCACATAGCCCAAGCGGCCTCCCACAATAATGCCGATCGCGGAGAAAAATAAAATGTCCGCCACTTCTTCTTGCGTAAAAAGCCCGCTAGTTTGCGCCCGCCAAAGCATGAGGGCCCAAGCGATCAGCAAGCCAAATAAATACATCAAGCCATACCAATAAACGGGCCACGTTCCAATATGAAAAGCAATAGGATTAATCGAGGGGTAAATCAGCATATTATCTTCCTGCGCGAATTAAATTTCCAAGACCTGCCTTTTCCAAGGCCAGCTCTAAATGACAACGAATCATGACGGCGTTTTCCATGCTGAGGACCTCCTGTAATAACTTGCTCGCTTTTTTCTTGGTGAACTGCCGGATGACATGCTTGATGCGACCCAAGGACGAAGCATTCATGCTCAAAGAATCAAAGCCAATGGCCACCAAAAGCATGACTGCAACAGGGTCACTTGCGATTTCACCGCAAATGCTCACATGTTTTCCTTCTTGATGGCCGTGCTCTACAATTTGAATAAAAGCGCGCAAAACTGCGGGATGCAAAGAATCAAAGAGATTGGCCACCCGGGAATTGTTGCGGTCCACCGCGAGTAAATACTGCGTTAAGTCATTGCTTCCCACCGAAAGAAAATCAACACGCTTTGCTAAGGCACGCGCCTGATAAATGGCGGAAGGCACTTCCATCATAATACCTACTTGCGGCATTTCGATCTTACAACCTTCTTCTAAGACTTCTGTATAAGCTTTATTGAGCAAGCGTAAGGCCTCATCAACCTCGCTGACGTCAGTGATCATAGGCAGCATAATGCGCAAGTTATTATAGTCTTCGCTCGCGCGCATCATGGCGCGCACCTGCGAGAGAAAAATTTCAGGATGGTCCAGCAACACGCGAATGCCGCGCCAGCCGAGAAAGGGATTGTCCTCTTGAACCGGAAAATAAGGCAGGGTTTTGTCGCCGCCAATATCCAAGGCGCGCATAATCACAGGACGCGGCGCAAAGGAAGACAATAATTGACGATAGATAACTCGCTGCTCCTCGCTTGAGGGAAAGCGCTCGCGAATTAAAAAGGGAATTTCCGTGCGGTACAGGCCAACACCCTCGGCGCCCGCCGCGAGCGACATACCGATATCCGCACCCAGACCGGTATTGACCATCAGAATAACGCGATGTGCGTCCTTGGTAATCGCTGGTTTATCTCGCAAGGACTGCAAGGACAGATCTAATTTTTTTTCTTCTTCAGCCAGCCTTTGAAATTCCGCGCGCGCCATCGGCGAAGGAGAAACATAGGCTTGGCCGTAGTAACCATCCACGATAATTTCTTTGTCTTGCAGCTCAAAAAGAGGCAGGTCCCTGACGCCCATGATAGTCGGCACATTCATGGCGCGCGCTAAAATGGCCACATGCGAAATGCTCGACCCGGTTGCGCAAATAACACCGGCCAAACAACCTTCCGGCACCTCCGCCAAATCGCTTGGAGTGACCTCCTCGCCGATCAAGATGGTTTTATCTGTATAGTCCGGCAGGACGCGGGTATTTTTTTGCAAATAAGAAAGAACGCGACGGCCGATATCACGGAGGTCCGAAACACGTTCGCGCATATACTCGTTGTCCAGGCTCAAGAGCTGGCGAATATGAGATTGAATCACGCGCCGGAGAGCGCCTTGGGCCCAGTTCCCGCGTTGAATTTCCTGGCTAACCTCTTGGCCCAGCCCCGTACTGTCCAAGATACGTTGGTAAGCATCAAATAAAATTTGCTCTTCCGTCTGGAGCTTAGGATAAAGCCGCTCGCCCAAAAGCTGCATGTCCTGACGTGCCGCCTCCAAGGCGGCTTCCAAGAGAGCGAGTTCTGATTCGATATTGTCCGGCTCGCGGTCCGGCACCGCGTCTAAATCCAGTAAGGGATAAATCAGCAAGCCTTTGCCGATGCCAATACCCGGGGCACCAGACATGCCGGAAAAAACGGCTTCTCGATTTTTTTTTTGGTGGGCGTCAAAACAATTAAGGAGTTGGCCCGTGGCTTCGGCATGCGCAATGATCGCGGCCAACTGGGTGGCCAAGGTGACTAGAAAGGCTTCTTCGGACTCATCATAGCGCCGCGGTTCTTTTTGCTGGACAAAAAGCACCCCCAAGACCTGACGATGGTAAATAACGGGAACACCCAGAAAAGCGCGGTAGATTTCTTCTTTAACTTCCTCAACATGCAAATAGCGGGGATGTTTGGAGGCATCGTCGATGTTCATGGGCTCTTCACGTTCTCCCACTAAGCCGATCAAGCCCTTGTCAAGCGGAACACGCACTTTACCTACGGCTTCCGGGTTCAAACCAATCGTCGCGAATAAAAGATACTCTCCGCGGCGGCGATCTAAGAGAAAAATAGAACAAGCGTCTGCAGTCAAGGCCTTCGCAGTTTCTGTGACCATAAGATTCAGCGCTTCTTTAAATTCAGAAGTACTGGAAACCTCTTGAATGATGCGTCTTAGGGTCGTCAGCATGTCTTAGCTCTTAGCTCGTGTCTAAATTATCTTCTTTAAAACGTCGCGACAAAATGAAAGGTGCGAATTCGCGCATGATTTCTTCATAGACCTTTCTTTTAAAAGAAACGATCTGGCGCAAGGGATACCAGTAGGAAACCCAGGCCCAGGAATCAAATTCGGGGTCTTCCGTTGCCAGGAGATTAATCTTGGCGTCTTGGTTCACCAAGCGCAGTAAAAACCATTTTTGTTTTTGGCCAATACAAATGGGCTGGGTCCTGCGGCGAATCAAGCGTTTGGGCAGGTCGTACTGCAGCCATATTTTGCTTTCCGCCATGATTTTAACATCTGAGGCAGGTAGGCCCACCTCCTCTTGCAGCTCACGGTACATGGTTTCCGTCAGTGTTTCGTCTTGACGCACCCCGCCCTGTGGAAATTGCCAGGCCTCCATTCCCAATCTTTTTCCCAGAAAAACCTGGCGATTTGCATTGACTAAAATAATGCCTACGCCGGAACGATACCCTTGATCATCTATCATTGCGCTGACCGCCTGTTAAGTGCATCGCAAACTGACTTTTAATATAAATCATTAACTGAAGAAAAGCTTTGAATTCTTTAAAAATATCCGTGTACACTACCACCCATGAAAAATCGCGCCTTGATACTGGTTTTGCTCCTCTTTTTTGCCTTGCTCTGCTTCCTTTTTTCTTTAATGAAAGGTAGTACATCTCTTAGCTATGATCAAGTTTTAAACCAAGATATTATTTGGCGGCTGCGCCTACCGCGGGCCTGGTCGGCTTTTGTGACAGGCGGACTCTTGGCGCTAGCTGGCGCGCTTATGCAGGTTTTGTTACGCAATCCTTTAGCTGATCCTTATGTGCTGGGTATTTCAAGTGGCGCAGGCCTCGGCAGTTTGCTTGCCCTGCTGCTCGGTCTTGGCAGTCTTGGGCTCTTGGGCTTTGCCTGGCTGGGTGCCTTGTTTTCAGTCCTTCTGACCTTGCTCCTTATCGGAGGTCGAGTGTGGCAAAGCTCGCGTTTACTTTTAACAGGCATTTCACTGGCTTATGGCTTGTCTGCCTTGATCTCTTGCCTTTTACTCCTGCAGCCAGATCGAATTTTGCACAGTTTATTGTTTTGGTTGATTGGCGATCTCAATGAACTTCGTTTGCCTATCCTAGAAACCCTTGTCCTCCTTTTCGGCTTGTTACTGGCTCTTTGGCAGGCCCCGGCCTTGAATATCTTAAGCCGTGGAGAGAAGGAAGCGCAGGCTTTGGGGGTCAATACGGGTCCTTTGCAAGGCTTTCTTTACCTCTTAAGTTCCTTACTGACCGCCTGTGCAGTGACACTCGCAGGTTGTATTGGCTTTGTCGGTCTCATCGTTCCGCATTTTTTGCGCCTTTGTTTGGGTTACGACCATCGTCTCTTATTGCCGGCCTCGGTCCTTTTGGGAGGAAGCTTGTTGATGCTCGCAGATCTTTTGGCAAGGACCTTGGCCGCCCCTCAACAATTTCCGGTCGGCATGGTGATGACACTTCTGGGAATTCCCATTTTCTTACTGTTGTTAGAAAAGAAAAAATCGACATGAATACGATTTTTAGCTTGAAAACACAGGCGCTTAGTGTGCGAATCGCAGATCAAAGTATTTGCGAAAAGCTGGACCTTGAAATTCAAGCGGGTGAGTTTTGGGGAATTTTAGGACAGAATGGCAGCGGAAAAACCACGCTCCTGCATAGCTTGGCAGGTCTGAGACCCACCCAAGGCGGTGAAATTTTCTGGTCTGGGAAAAAATTGTCTTCTTATTCAGCCAAAAAACGGGCCCAGGCGATAGGCCTGCTCTTTCAAGAAAATGAAAAGGCTTTTCCACAAAGTGCTTGGGAATATTGTCTTGCGGGACGTTATCCCCATTTCTCTTTTTTTAGAGAAAGTGAAGAAGACTGGAAGGCAACGCAGGAAGCTTTGACCATCATGCAGCTGGAGCGGCAGAAACAACAAAATATTTTGACGCTTTCGGGCGGAGAATGGCGGCGTTTAGCGCTAGCTGCCTTATTGGCACAGAGTCCCAGTCTTTACTTATTGGATGAACCGCTGAATCATCTGGACTTGCGACATCAAAAGCGCTTTTTGCGGCACCTTCAGGGGAAACTGCGGGAGAAAAAAATTGCTGTGCTAATGACTTTACATGATATTAATATGGCTGAGCAGTATTGTGATCGCGTTCTCCTGCTTTATGGGGGGGGAGATGCGCGGATGGGGCTGAAAAGTGATTTATTGACGGATGAGAATTTATCACGGTTATATGGGCATCCGCTTTGTTTGACGCAGGCGGGAGAAAGGAAATGGTGGGCGGCGGAATGAGGCGGCCCTTCGAGACGGTGCTTCGCACCTCCTCAGGGCGAACAGTTCATTTGAGAGGAAATTAGTATGACGATTCGGGTGATTGTGAATGGGGCTTCGGGGCGGATGGGGCAGGTGACGGTCAAAGCGCTTTCTATGGAACCGGATTTTGAAGTGGTCGGACAGACCGGCCGCGGGGGCCTGCTTGCGGCACTCATTCGGGAAACTCGCGCACAGGTTGTTGTGGACTTTACTCAGCCATCTGCCGTTTATAAAAACACCATGACCATCCTTCAAGCCGGGGCGCGGCCCGTGATTGGCACGACTGGCTTAACGCCAAAACAAGTGAAAAAATTACAGGAACGTTGCAAACAATTAAAAAGAGGCGGCGTGATTGCGCCGAATTTTTCGATCGGAATGGTTTTGATGATGAAATATGCGGGAGAGTTTGTGAAATATTTTCCGCAGGTGGAAATTATTGAAATGCATCATGACCGAAAAAAAGATTGTCCTTCAGGGACAGCGCTCCACACCGCGGAAGTTTTGGCGGATGCTCGGACACAGCGGCAAGCGCAGGCCTTTAAAGCGCATGAATCTGTGCGTGGATCGCGGGGGGCGAATTATTTGGAGGTCCCGATTCATGCTGTTCGCTTGCCGGGGCTGGTTGCGCATGAGCAGATTATTTTTGGGGGGTTGGGAGAAACGTTGACGTTGCGGCACGATACGATAGATCGACAGTGTTTTATGAGGGGCGTGGTTTTGGCTTGTAAGAAAGTGATGAAATTAAAGGGGCTGGTTTATGGCTTGCAGGCGATTTTATAATGGGCCTCGCTTCGGTCTTTTTCTGTGTTTGACCTCAGACCCAGCTTCTTCTCTTTTCTTAGAAATTTTGTGAGCTTTGATTTTACCCCAGAACGAGTCTAGTGATTTGGAATTGTTGTAGACAGCTTTAGAAGCGGGGCCAAAATTTGCGAGCTCGGCGACATTCGCAAGCTGAGCGACATCAGCAAACTTGGCGACCAACTTATAGAAGTTTTTTACCGATTCTGTTCTGCTGGAGGAATTGTTTAGTCTGTTTTGGGCAATCTGCCCTAGCCCTTGGAAAACGCTTAAACACTTTTTTTGATTTAGGCCCGCCACAACTTCCTCTATCGGAGGTACAGAACCATCTTCTTGCAACCCAAACTGCGTTAATTTAGTTAATAAATGAGCGCGCATTTCTTTTATACCCGTTGGATAAATCAACGGGGCATAGCGCTTGAAAAAATCACTACTCCTCACTAAAGAACTCCACTTGGATTGATCGCTCCAAAAGCAATCTATTCTTTCTTGTGAGTCCGGTTGGCCCTGTACCCCAAAAAGGATTTTCATTAACCGTGTGAGTGCTTGTCTCGCAAGTAGTAATTGAAGCTCATCGTTCATTGCAGTGACCATGTCAGTCAGCTCTTTTTCTGCAGTGTCCAATTTGAGATTCAGATTTTCGATGTCTTCATCATGACTTTTCACACGAGATGAATAAGAAGAGAGTATACTCTCATCCTCAAAGTCAGCCTGTTGAGAGGAGAAATTATCTTTTTCTTCCGCGAAAACAGACGGGTCGTGCTCAGAGTCAGCGGAAACAGACAGGTCGTCCTCAGAGTCAAAGGTCTGTGTTTCTGAATTCAATTCATCCTCAAAGTCAGCCTCCTGAGAGGAGGAGTTATCTTTTTCTTCCGCGGAAACAGACGGGTTGTATTCAGAGACAACAGACAGGTCGTGCTCAGAATCAGCGGAAACAGACAGGTCCTCCTCAGAGTCAAAGATCTGTGTTTTTGAGTTCAATTCATCCTCAAAGTCAGCCTGTTGAGAGGAGGAACTATTTTTTTCTTCTGTGGAAACAGATGGGCCGGGCTGAGAGACAGGGTTCTGTGTTTCTGAGTTCAATTCGTCCAGGCCGAAAAGGTCATTATGAAATCTAGACAACTCGGTCTCAACGCGATTAGCGAAGCGCGCGACCTGGGAACCCAACCTATTTAGGCGTGTTGGCTTTTTTGGTTCCTTGGTTTGTGCCTCCTTTTCTTGATCTTGCTGCGTCTTTTCAATCAGTGAAATTGGTTTCTCGTTTTCCGCCGCTTGGGCTGGTGCCTTCTTTTCTCGATCTTGCCGCATCTTTTCATCAATTAAAAATACCTCATCATAAGCTTTGCGTAGATCTAAGCCGATTTTCTTAATGTCCTCTGTTAGATCTTGTTCTGCAACATGATAATCATTCCAGAAGTTTTTCTTGAGTGTCATATAAAAATCATCAAACTCAACTCGTTTTTTTTCGAACTGATCGGAATATTGGTCGGCAAATCCATAGTCCGTAAACCGCTTGGCAGCTTCATCAGCGAAAGTAAACATGGGCCCTGCCTTTTTTTCCCACGTTGGGACGTTTGTCCGTAAGTTATAGAGGCTATCCCAGTAACCCAGCTCGAAAAACGCCACGGCAGTCCATTTTTCAAGCGCCTCAATCAAATTCTTTTCTTCATCTGAAAGCTTGGAAAGCGTTGCGGGACCTCTCAATTCATCCAAAACAACTATAAATGCTTCTAAACGCGCCTCCACCCCCTTTTTATCAAACAAAGCGCTATACATGATCTGGGGTGTAACCTCTAAGTTTTCAAGTGCTTCTTCCTTATCAGCTTTCGACGCAAGCCCATCACCCAGTATTCTTTGGTCCTCTATGATTTGGAGTTTGGCGTCTTCTAATCCTTTGTGAAGCATTTGGAGACTTGACTGAGACAAAATGGGGGGCAATTTACTCTCTGGAATGTGTTTTTCCAATATATCGACAGCGCTTTTAAGAAACCAGGCGAGCGCTGCGATTGTAGTGATTTCCAGCGCTAAATCTTCTCCCCATTCTTGGATTTCAGCTGGGTTTTGGTTTGCTCTCATAACAGTCCCCTATTCTTAGGCTGCTTTTTAAGTATAGCCCTTGAGATCAGGCAGAGGGGCGAAATAAATTAATTTAAAATGAAGGACATAAAAAAACGGGCCTCATTTTCAATGCCCGTTTTTTAGGAAGAAAGCCAAGCTGACGAACAGGTCTTGTTCACAGCTTGGGATGGTTGTTGCAGGGATTTTTAGCGGGTTTCACCCTTGTAGTTCATTTCTGGTGCATGACATGAACAACCAGCAACGGTGCCTAACATGACAATAACGCCAAGAATCGCAATTAACTTTCTCATCTGAAAACTCCTTTTTGTTGGACATCCACAAAAATTAGTATATCGCATCTGGGAAGGGAAAGGCCAGATGGGAGAGGGAGGGGTGTGCAATTATGAGGTTGTCAATGTGCTTTTGTGTACTAATTTTACTGATTTATAGTGCGTGTACACGACACCCATTAGGAGGCCGCCGTCAAGAAATAACTACTACCCTTGAAGCTTTAAAGCTCCATCATTAGGAATATTTCTTGCCTTCTTTTCTGCTTCAAGTGCTGCTGATTCGCGCCTAAGTTTTCATTTATTGGTTGTAACTCTCAAAATGGAGTCGCACCACCTGCGTTTGTATCATTAAAAAAGCTTGAAATTTCATCATCACTCATTGCACTAGGCCGCTTTTTTATCGTCATGATGTTTTCTTTTCAATCTGGGGGTGATTGCTACATCAAATTTTAATCCCTGACGGTCAACTAAATCTTGTAATGCCAGACGAATAAATTGTTCCTTTGAATAGCCTAGTATCGCCGCGTACTTAGCAGCCAGATGAGGACTCACTGTCTTGCGTTCATGCTCAATATCGCAAAGATGTTGTTTAGTAATTTTGAGCTTGCCTGCAAAATCAACTTGCGACACTTCGTCTGCTTGGCGAATTGCCCAGATCAATTTGCCAAGCGTCAGCTTAGAGCCAGTGATCTTTTCAATATCTCTTAATGTTTTCTCTGTCATTTTGCTTCTAATATTCATGTTTGTTTACCTCCTGAACCTCAACGAAACTAACCACGCCATGTCTAATCTCATAGATGGCACGATAAGCAATATTCAGTCGAATTGAACGCTGTCCTTTTCTATCGCCTTTTAACGGCTCATCATGATAGCCAGGTATTTTTCTAACTTCGCTTAAACCTTTATGGCCGACTGCATCAACCCATGCTTGAAACTTAATAGCAATTTGCAATGGAACTTTTTTTAAGTCCCTGCCCGCTTTTTTTGTAAGGGCTACATGAAAAATATCACTCATAGACAAATGGTACACTATGTTTGTGTACTTTACAAATCTTATCTCTACTTCATCAGGCAGGTTATCTGATAACTCAATAACAGCACTCTCAACTGGCACCTTGTCCCTGAATAGGTTAAGCCATACTGGCTTATCGCGTGCCTCGGTGTTGAATGAGCGGGCCAGGTTTCCTTGTTGGTCAAGATCAATGGCTAATACCCTAGCTCCATAGTGGCTTGCCCTGACGGCTAGTATGAAACCAATTGATTTTCAAATAGTTTTATAAACAGTGATTTTGGTCATATTTAGGTCTTTACATGGTGGCTTTGGGTGAATACAATTCATTGGTTTGCTTTTGTATATACATAAGATATAATAAATGAGAAAGAGGTAAAAATTTATGAAAAATATGCGTAAGACAGAATTGCCAGAAGAGGGTTCTTCACCAGAGGTCTGGGATAATCAAGAGCTAGGCGCCTCAGAGGAGTTTGTGCGTAAATCATCGCCAGAACGAGAAAAGATGGTTGACGATAATCTAGGATTGCAAACCATTTCCATTCGATTGCAGAAGTCATTAATTGACGATCTCAAGGCCTTAGCTGAAGAAGATGGGATAGGGTATCAGCCTTATGTCAGGCAGGCTTTAACGCGCCTTGTGCGCCGTGAGAAGGCTAAGCATGGGAAGCATGTGCAGGCTGTTAAGTAAATTTCCAGATTCTGTAGGATAGTTGGCGGTGAAAATAAATACTAAGCTCAAGGCTTTTATATTAACTTTGATTGTTCAAATAGTCATAGCTGTGATCTTTTTTTATGGGTTTCTTCTTGATCCTCTTATTGGCATTTGTGTAATAGCTTTTTATTTTATAGTAATAGGGTCTATTTTGATTTTTAAATTTAAAGAATTCGCGTTACACATATTTCTGGTTTAGAATTACCAGTTGGCTCCCTTCACCTTCCTAAAAAATAGCAAGGACCATACAGATGATGATAAACATTATTTATGCCGCGCTCGGTCTCCTCGGTCTTCTTATTCTTTCAGCGATTAAAATTTTGCGGGAATATGAGCGTGCCGTGGTCTTCACCTTAGGGCGCTTTACTTCTACCAAAGGCCCGGGGTTATTTTTAATCATTCCCGTGATTCAGCAAATGGTCAAAATTGATTTGCGGACGATTGTGCTTGAAGTTCCGCCGCAGGATGTAATTTCACGCGACAATGTCTCTGTGCGTGTCAGTGCAATTGTTTATTTTCGTGTTATTGATCCCTCGCGGGCTGTGATTCAGGTTGAAGATTATTTTATGGCGGTGGGGCAGTTGGCGCAGACCACTTTGCGTTCGGTGCTGGGGCAGCATGAGTTGGATGAAATGCTGGCTGAGCGCACTAAATTGAATGCGCATATTCAGCAAATTTTGGACGAGCATACGGATGCTTGGGGGATTAAAGTGAGTTTGGTAGAGATTAAACAAATTGACTTGAATGAATCGATGGTCCGCGCGATCGCAAAGCAAGCAGAGGCGGAGCGGGAACGAAGGGCCAAAGTGATTCATGCGGATGGGGAGTTTCAGGCTTCATCGAAATTGTTGGATGCGGCAGAGGTTTTGATTAAAAATCCGCAGGCGCTGCAGTTGCGGTATTTGCAGACTTTGTCTTCTATCGCAGAAGAGAAAAATTCGACGATTGTGTTTCCGTTTCCAGTGGAGATGTTGACGACGTTTATGAATAAGAAATAGGCCTCCCACCCTTAGCCGAGGGCGGTGAGGGCTTCTTCGTTGGTGTTGTGGTTTTTGGGGCGGTAGACGACGTCTAGTTCGCGGGCGGCTTTGACTTCATCCAGACGTTTAACAGGAAGGGTGTGTGGAGCTTGTTTGAGGAGTTCGGGTTGCGTTTGGGCTTCTTTTAGGATTTTGACTAGAACGTCTGCGAAAGCATCCAGGGTTTCTTTGCTTTCGGTTTCGGTGGGCTCAATTAAAAGACATTCGGGGACTAAAAGTGGGAAGTACATCGTAGGCGCGTGAAAACCGTAATCTAATAAGCGTTTGGCGACATCCAAGGCGGTGATGTGCAAGGTTTTGGCCTGGGATTTTAGAGTGATAATAAATTCATGAGTCGCAAGGCGTGTGGGGTAGGCGGGAGTAAAGCCTTCGGACTTGAGACGGGCCAATAAATAATTTGCATTCAAGGTGGCGAATTCGGAAACGCGTTTTAAGCCTTCGCGGCCTAATAAGCGTGCGTACATGTGAGCTCTTAAGATGATCCCTGCGTTGCCCATGAAAGCGGACAAGCGGCCAATACTCTGTGGGCATTCTTTTTGGGTCAACCATTGATAGTGATTTCCCACTTTGGTCACCATGGGAACCGGCAAATAGGGGGCGACACGTTCGCTCGCTGCTACTGGGCCGCAACCCGGACCGCCGCCGCCATGTGGCGTAGCAAAAGTTTTATGCAAATTTAAGTGAATCACGTCAAAACCCATGTCACCGGGGCGGACCTTCCCTAAGATTGCATTCAAATTGGCGCCGTCATAATAAAGTAAACCACCGGCTTGATGCACGGTCTTTGCTATTTCTTGGATATTGCGGTCAAAGACGCCGAGGGTGGAAGGATTAGTCAACATAATGCCCGCAGTTCTAGGGCCGACTGCCGCTTTGAGGGCTGCTAGGTCTACATCACCTTCTGCATTAGAAGGAATTTCCCGGACCTTGAAACCGCACTGCACGGCGGAAGCAGGATTAGTGCCATGCGCCGCATCTGGCACCAAGATTTCATCCCGTGCGCTATCCTGACGCGCTTCATGATAAGCCCGGATCATTGAGACGCCGGCCAACTCGCCTTGCGCGCCTGCCATGGGTGTTAGGGAGACAGCGTGCATCCCTGTCACCGCTTTAATGATCTCCTGCAGCTCATAGGCACAGATCATATACCCTTGGCTATTTTCATCGAGAGACAAAGGATGATGCCCAAGAAAGCCATGAAACTGGCTGATGCGATTGATCCCCCGGGGATTGTATTTCATGGTGCAAGAGCCCAAGGGATAAAAATGAGTATCGATTGAAAAATTCTTTTGTGAAAGCCGCGTATAATGCCGAACCACATCCAGTTCCGAAACTTCCGGCAGTAAAGGTTTATCCTGCCTTAGAAAAGAAGCGGGCAAATCAAAATTTTTGATTTCTTCAGAAGGCTGCTGGGCTTTGGCTATGCGGTTTTTTCGGGAATGTTCGAAAATAATCATGAAAGGACCTCTTTCAAGGACTTTAAATAGGTTTCGAGATCTTGCTGCTGTTTGGTCTCGGTCGCGCAAACCAATAGGCAATCTCCTAACTCAGGATAGGCCGGCTTCAGATTATAGCCGCCTTGAATATGCAAGTTCGCCAAGGCTTGTAGGACGGAATCGACGGAGCGCGGCAACCGAAGGACAAATTCATGAAAATAGGGCGAGGCAAAAACCAGTTCAACACCTGGCAGAGAGGTAAGAAGCTTTTGCAGGGCGTTCGCGCGTTGGTGGGCTACCATGGCCACTTTCTTTAAGCCTTGCGGGCCCAATAAACTCATGTGAATGGTGGAAGCAATCACCATCAGACCTTGGTTGGTGCAAATATTTGAGGTCGCTTTGGCGCGGCGGATATGTTGTTCTCTTGCTTGCAGCGTTAAAACAAAACCTTCTTTGCCGTCCAAGTCCACGGTGCGGCCCACGATGCGGCCTGGCATTTGACGGATATATTGCTGCTTGCAGCATAAAAAGCCATAGTAAGGCCCGCCGCAGGAAAGAGGAATGCCGAGCGGTTGACCTTCACCGCAAGCCAAATCAGCGCCTGTTTTGCCCCATTGGCCCGGCGGCTTCAATAAAGCCATCGCGAGCGGATTCACAAGGCCGATCACTAAAATATTTTTTTGTTTGGCCCAATCCGTTAAGGTATCCACTTCTTCCAGCACACCAAAAAAATTGGGGTGAGGCAACACTAGAATCTGCGCGGTTTTCGCAGCTGCCTCCAAGGCTTGGACCGTAACGCGTCCTGTTTTTAAGTCATAAGGGACTTCCACTAAGTTGGCTTCGTGCTGGCCCACAATGGCTTCGACTACTTCTCGATAATGAGGATGGATGGTTTTGGGAAGCAAGATGGTCGGTGTCGATTCTACTTTGCTGTGGACCTGCCGCATTCCCATCAGGATGGCCTCCGCTAAAGCAGAGGCGCCATCATAAAGCGAGGCATTGGAAACATCCATTCCCATGAGGCTTGCCATCATGGTCTGAAACTCGTACATGAGCTGCAGCGAGCCTTGACTGGCTTCCGCCTGATAAGGCGTATAGGCCGTCATAAACTCACCGCGCGCCGCAATTTCCCAGACCGCGCCGGGAATATGATGCTCATAAGCGCCAGCGCCAATAAAACAGCTCAGGCTATTATTTTGCTTGGACCTGTCGTGCATCAAACGGAAGAGTTCCATTTCAGAGATGCCTTCGGGGACGGTGGAAAGATCAACCTGTCGCAGGTCTTTAGGAATTTCGGCAAAAAGATCTTCCAACTTCGCGGCCCCGATCCCATCCAACATGGACCGAATATCTTCTTCAGTATGCGGAATAAAAGGCATGCTTGTTCCTCGCTCTTAGTGCGCTTCGGAAGCGACCTGCTGTGAATACTCATCCGGTTTTAACAATTCTTTCATATCGCTCTCAAAGGGGCGTAAGCGGAAGAGCCAGCCTTTTCCGTAAGGATCTTCATTCACCAATTGTGGATTTTCCATGACAGCTTCATTAACTTCAATGACTTCGCCGGCCATCGGACAATAAATATCAGCAGCGGCCTTCACCGATTCCACAACAGCACATTCCTGGCCATTCTCAAAGTGCGTCTCAAGCTCTGGCAATTCAACATAGACTAAATCGCCCAACATACTTTGCGCATGATCGGTGATTCCTACGGTAAAACTATCTTCATCTTTTCGCACCCACTCATGGGTTTTCGAATAACGCAAAGTTTTTGGTATGCTGCTCATTTTTTATTTTGCCCTCTTTTTAAAAAACTGGTTTGCCATGTTTTACAAATGGCGGCTTCACTACCTTCGCCGGGATACGTTTGCCCCGGATTTCCACAAAACACTGCTCAAAATCTCCCGCCGGCACCCGTGCCAAGGCAATGCCCTTTTTCAAGGTAGGTGAAAAACTACCGCTCGTCACTTCGCCTTCGCCCACCCCTTCTATAATCACTTTTTGGTGATGCCGCGGAATGCCCTCTTCTAAAACCAGGCCAATCAGTTTGCGCTTCACTCCACTTTGCTTTTGGTCTTCTAAGGCTTGCCGGCCGATAAAATTTCTTTCCCGCGGTTCCCAAGCAACGGTCCAGGCTAGATTGGATTCCAGCGGGGTCACCGTTTCGTCCATGTCCGTACCATAAAGATTTAAACCCGCCTCTAAGCGCAAGGTATCGCGCGCGCCAAGGCCACAAGGGGAAAAACTCTGTTCTAATAATTTTTCCCAGAAAAAGGCCGCTTCTTCAGCAGGCAAAATCCATTCGTAGCCATCTTCGCCGGTATAACCCGTGCGCGCGACAAATTTATGGTTAAGAGAGGTCGCGTGAAAAAATTTTAAGTTCGCAAGCTCATTCGCATGCTGGTTGAGAAGCTGCGCTATTTTCTCGAAGGCCTTGGGCCCTTGGGTGGCCAGCATCACGACATCGTCGCGTTTCATTAATTTGAGCGGAAAATTGGGCAGGTGTTGTCTCAACCAAGCTAAGTCTTTGTCACAGGTTGCCGCGTTGACAACTAGGCGGAAGAAATTGTCGCGGATTTTGTAAACGATCAAGTCATCCAGAATGCCGCCCTGTTCATTCAGCATGCAACTATAAAGGGCCTTGCCCGGTGTCAGTCGATCAATGTTGTTGGCCAGCATGAGACGTAGATAGGGCGCAGCGCCCTCGCCTTCCAGGTCCAGAACGGTCATATGAGAAACATCGAAAACACCGGCGTTTTCACGCACCATTTGGTGTTCAGCGAGCTGAGATCCGTAATGAATTGGCAGTTCCCATCCAGCGAATTCAACCATTTTGCCGTGGGCGGCAAGGTGACTCTCATAAAGCGGTGTTTTTTTACCCATTTTTTTCTGTCCTTAAACACGGTCCATGATACGCATGGGAAAGGAAGTATACCGCCATCACCCCTGTCATGCCAGCATGCTTTTGACAGGGGTAGTTGTAAGGTTGCAAAGAGGAGGAGTCAGCGTCCCCATCGCATAATAGGCAAAGAAGTTTTTCAGAGGATGACAATGATTTGTCAGCCCTAGGCTTTTGCTTCCCATAAAAGAGAGGCCGCGGTTTTCGTTGGTGAATAAAGTTTTCAACAACTTTACCGCAGCCTGCATCAGCTGGTTGTCTCCCCGGCAGATCCTCTCATAGCGGCGCAAGGTGGAAAAGCTCGCAAAATCGCGATTTTTTTGCAGTGCCAGGCCAATGACCTCCGCCAAGGTACGCGCGTCCGCTATTCCCAAATTGACGCCTTGCCCCGCCAGGGGATGCAAGGTATGCGCGGCGTCTCCGATTAAAGCCAGACGGTTTTTAACGTAGCTTTCCGCGTGGCGCTCAAAGAGCGGGAAAATTTGCCGCTTGGACACAGCAAGAATTTTTCCTAAACGAAAATCAAAAGCTTCGCTTAGAAGTTCTTGAAAGGCGGATTCTTCTAAATGCAGGAGCCGTTCCGCTTCGTTTGGGGCCGTCGACCAGACGATGGAACAGTGATGCGCCTCGGAAAGCGGCAAAAAAGCTAAAGGCCCTGTGGGAAATTTTTTATCGCAGAGAAAAACTTGGCGCGCTGTTTTGAGATGCGGCGACTCGGTTTCTACCTGCGCGATTAAAGCGCTGTGTTGATAGTCATGGACCCGGAGCGCAATGCCAGCTTGTTCCCTGACCCAAGACTGTGCACCATCGGCGCCAACAATAAGTTTTGCGCACAGTGAAGACTGGGAAGATGGCCCGCTTAATTCAAAATAATTTTCTTTTTCTTGTAAACTGTGGAAAGTCCTGGGACAAAAAAAATCAATTTGAGGCTTTTCTTGCACCTTTTCGAATAAAGCGGTGCGCAAGAGATTTTCTTCTAGGATATGACCGAGGACGGGCACCCGGAGTTGGGCGTGATCAAAGGTTAATTCGCCGCCTTGACTAGACCAAACTTGCATGTGCGTATAAGGACTTGTCCGTTTCGCGAGGATTTGCGGCCACACTTCGAGCTTTTCGAAAACTTGCTGAGAGGCTGGTGTGATGGCAAAGACACGCGCATCATAGTCGGTTTCGGACCAGTCCAGGCGAGGGGGCTTTGCGTCTACTAGGGCAATGCGCAGGTTGTCTTGCTGAGCTAGTAATAAGGCATGGACTAGGCCGACGATTCCGCTGCCTAGGATGGCGACATCGTATGTAGTTTTGATAAGCGCAGGTCTCCGGAGTCTTTAAAAGGGCAAGGCGAGTTCTGGTTTGACTGATAAGAGCAGGTTGCGAAATAGGTTTTGAATTTTTTGCAAGATGGTCTCGTCGACTGCCTCGAAGCGTAAAATCAAACAGGGGGTCGTGTTGGAAGGACGCACCAGGCCCCAGCCATCGGCAAAATTAACACGCAGGCCGTCGATGGTCATGATTTCTGCGGCTTGCTCAAGGTCATTTTGTGTCTCGTTCATTTTGCTGACCAATCGGTCCATCATTTGAAATTTTTCATCTTCGGAAACAAACACTTTCAATTCCGGCGTATTGACACTATCTGGAATCGCTGCAAACACGGCTTCACAACTTTCTTCACGGGCAGACAAAAGTTCCAAGAGGCGGGCGCCGGCATAGAGCGCGTCATCAAAGCCGAACCAGCGGTCTTTAAAGAAAATATGACCGCTCATTTCTCCGGCCAAAAGTGCCTGCGTTTCCGCCAATTTTGCCTTGATCAGAGAGTGTCCCGTCTTCCACATCAGCGGTTCGCCGCCGTGTTGACGGACCATGGTGGCCAAATGCGTCGTACATTTGACGTCATAAATAATTTTGGCGCGGGGATTTTCTTTTATGATCGAGAGGGCAAACAAGATGAGCTGACGGTCAGGCCAAATAATCTTGCCCTGCCCTGTCACAACGCCCAAGCGATCACCGTCTCCATCAAAAGCTAAACCGAGATCGGCCCCTTGCTTTTGAACGGCCTCGATCAGGTCTTTCAAATTTTCAGCTTGGCTAGGATCGGGATGGTGATTGGGAAAGGAACCGTCCACCTTGCAAAAAAGTTCGTGGACCTCGCAGCCGAGACGACGGTAAAGTTCAGGGGCAATCATTCCCGGTATGCCGTTGCCGCTGTCCACCACCACACGCAAGGACCGTTTAAGTTTCACGGACTCGATAATCTTTTGAAGATAGTCTTCCACCAGGTCCGCTTCCTGGTATTCGCCCTGTCCTTCTCTTAAATTCCTAGACTGAATGCGATGATATAGATCTTGAATGCGGCCCTCCGCCAAAGTTTCCCCGCGGACCATCATTTTGAAACCATTATAGTCCGGCGGATTGTGGCTGCCGGTGATCATCACGCCTGAGCGCGTATTGAGGACATAGGTGGCGTAATATAAAATCGGTGTCGGCACCATGCCCACATCAATCACATCACAGCCGGTACTCAAAATACCTTCGGACAAAAATTCCGCGAGGGAGGGACTCGAATGTCTGCCATCAAAACCGACCGCAATCGCTTTGTCTCCTTGCTCTAAAGTTTCGCTGCCCAGTGCTTGGCCAAGCTGATAAACCACTTCAGGCGTGAGGGATTGACCCACAATGCCGCGAATATCATAGGCGCGGAAGATAGAACGATCGAGCACTTGCTGCTGCGGTTGTAACATGAATTAGTTACTCCCTGAATGACCGAAACCACCCGCGCCGCGTTCAGTGGCTTGAAATTCTTCCACCACGGTGAAATGAGCGCGGACGATGGGCAAAAATACCAATTGTGCAATGCGGTCTCCTGGTTGAATGGTGTAAGTTGCTGTTCCGCGGTTCCAGCATGAAACTTGAAGTTCACCCTGATAATCCGCATCAATTAAACCGACCAGGTTGCCTAGCACAATGCCGTTTTTGTGGCCTAGGCCGGAGCGCGGTAAAATCACCGCCGCCATGTTAGGGTCCGCGATATAAATCGCAAGGCCGGTCGGCAATAGTTCTGTCTTTCCAGGTTCTAGGGCGAGCGGCTTCTGAAGACAAGCACGCAAATCAAGTCCGGCGGAATCCAGTGTGGCATAAGCCGGTAAAGGAAATTCCCCGCCAAGGCGTGGATCTAAGATTTTCAGTTGAATCGGTGTCGTGTTATTTAATGGAACGATTTCACAGGCATTAACCATCTTTCTCTCCTCTATAAATTTTTCCAAGACAAGCGATTAACTGACGGGCCAGCTTTTGTTTACTGGCGCGGGGAAAATTTTTCGCTTGCTCACCCCATAAAACGGTCACTGCATTTTCGTCACTCTCAAAACCCTCTCCTGCGCCAACGCGGTTGGCAATAATCACATCCATGCCTTTGCGTTTTCTTTTTTCTTTGGCCCTTGCCAAAAGATTTTCAGTTTCCGCGGCGAAGCCGACTATAAACGGTCTTTTCTTCAATTTCGCGACTTCAGCCACCACATCGGCGGTGCGCTCTAATTCTAAACTGAGAGTGGCCGCTGCTTTATGGATTTTTTGCGCGGCGATCTTTTTGCAGCGATAATCCGCGACTGCGGCGACTGACAGAAAAAGATCGCAGGACTTCACTTCCCGCAGGACCGCTTGATACATTTCCTCTGCTGTGACCACGGGGATACGTTTGATCTGCTCACTGGCTGTCAAATGAACTGGGCCGCTCACCAAGGTAACCGCAGCGCCGGCCAAAAGAGCAGCTTCGGCCAAAGCATAACCCATCTTGCCGGAACTGGCATTCGTTAAATAACGAACGGGATCGATGGCTTCCTGCGTCGGTCCTGCTGTGATCAAAACACGCAAACCTGCCAGCAAACCTGTTTTGAAAAAAGCGCTCACCGCCTTAACAATTTCCGCAGGCTCCAACATTCGGCCCGGCCCAAACTCGCCACAGGCTTGACTGCCTTCCCCAGGGCCCAGAATTTGAATTTTTTGTTTGCGCAAGACTTGCGCGTTTTTTTGCGTTAACGTATTCTTCCACATGACTTGATTCATGGCTGGCGCTACTGCAATAGGCGCCTGTGTTGCCAAGCACAAGGTCGTCAATAAATCATTTGCCCTGCCTCCCGAAAGCCGCGCGATAAAATCGGCGGAAGCTGGCGCGATCAAAATCAAATCTGCCCAACGCGCCAATTCAATATGGCCCATGGCCGCCTCTGCGGTGGAATCAAATAAATGGCTGCGCACGGGCTGTCCTGAGACGGCTTGTAAAGTCAGCGCGGTAATAAATTGCTGGGCATTTTCCGTCATGACTACTTGGACTTCTGCACCCGCTTCACGCAGACGACGCACCAAGTCCGCGCTTTTATAAGCCGCGATGCCGCCGGTGACACCCAGGAGAATGCGCTTTTGTTGCAAGGCTGTGGTTTTAGTTTGAGCCATATCAATACTGTTTAGTGCAGTTTTAATAATCGGTTATAATATTAAGGAGTAAATCGGATGAAAGCTAGAATGCATTTTGACACATTAACCTACGCGAATAAACTCAAAACAGCGGGGATGGAGCCTAAACTCGCCGAGGCACAGGCGCTTGCCTTGGTGGAGGCCATTGATGATGGGGTAGCGACGAAATCGGATATTATTGGTTTAAAGTCAGATGTTAGTGCCTTAAAGTCAGATGTTAGTGCCCTAAAGTCAGATGTTAGTGCCCTAAAGTCAGATGTTGGTGCCTTAAAGTCAGATGTTAGTGCCCTAAAGTCAGATGTTAGTACCCTAAAGTCAGATGTTGGTGCCTTAAAATCAGATATTGTTGCCTTAAAATCGGACATAGATGTCCGATTTGGTAAAGTAGATGCCCGATTTACTGAATCCAAGGCCGAGCTTATTCAATGGATGGTGGGTCTTTTTATAGCCAACATTACCTTGCTCGGCACTTTTATCGCTTTAGTGCAGTTTTTAAACCACTAAAACTAACCCGCCCAATCCCTCTAGCTTAACCATCGGATTATTTTATGAAAATAGCACAATGGCCGCTTGCTGATCGGCCGCGTGAAAAACTTTTGACGCAGGATATTCGCACTTTGACGGATGCGGAGCTGATTGCCATTCTGTTGCAGTTTGGGACAAAAGGGAAAACGGCTTTGGATTTAGCGCGCGAGCTTTTATATCAGTTTGGCGGTCTGCAAAAACTTTTACAGGCGAAGCCCCAAGCGCTGTATCAATTGCGAGGCTTAGGCAAGGCAAAATATGCAATTCTCCAAGCAGCTTTTGAGTTAGGGAAGCGCTGTGCTCATGAAAACCTCCGGGTTGGTGAAAAATTAAGCAGTAGCAAAGCAGCACAGAGTTTTCTAGCGAAACGTTTGGGTGGCCACAAACGGGAAATTTTTGCCTGTATTTTCCTGAATAATCATCATCATTTTCTGGCCTTTGAGGAGTTGTTTCAAGGAAGTCTGACTGAAGCCAAGGTTTATCCCCGGGAAATTGTAAGAAGTGCTTTAACGCAAAATGCCGCCAAAATTATTCTGGCGCATAATCATCCTTCTGGCGACCCCACCCCCAGCCAGTCTGACCAAGAGTTGACCACATTTATCCGGCAGGCGCTTGCTATAGTGGATGTTCAGGTCTTAGACCACATTATTATCGGCCAGGGGAAAAACTTCTCCTTTGCGGAGGCGGGTTGGCTTTGAGGCCCTTCGACAAGCTGAGGACAGCCTCCTCAGGGCGAGCGGTTTTTATATTCAAATTATATTTCCCACGGGGACCCGAGAGCAAGCTCTCTACTCCCCTTTGGAAACCCCTTAGCTAGAGAGCCCGCGGCAAGCCGCGGGGTAAATTCTTTAATTAAGGTTGTTGCGTCCTGTTGCTATTTTTGATATAAAAGCGTTCTTTATTGGCAAAAATAGAGTATATTTCAATGGCAAAAGTATGTCCTATAACCGGCAAACGTCCCATGATGGGCAATAACGTTTCGCACGCAAATAATAAAAGACGCCGCCGTTTTCTTCCGAATCTTCAAAAGCGTCGTCTTTGGCTGGAAAGTGAAAAGCGCTATATCACCTTGCGGATCACCACCCGGGGTATTCGTATTATTGATAAATACGGGATTGAAAAAGTCCTGGCGGATATCAAATTACGAGAAAAAGCGATAGAAGCAGCTGCCTAAAACCAGAGAGAAGCATCATGCGCGAAATTATCAAATTACAATCAACCGGCAAAACCAAAGCGGGGAAGCCAACAGGCACCTTCCGCACCACGACTAAAAACAAACGTAAGACGCCTGAAAAACGGAAATCTAAGCATTTTGATCCGCGTGCCTATAATGCGAAAACGGGCAAGTGTGGAATGCATGTGATTTTTGAAGAGACCAAGCTGTCTTAAAACTTTTCTAAAACTCTAGCTGTTTAAATGCGTGCTGTATTTTTCCATGTCGATGATAACTTCATGAAAAGATTCCATGCTGGCATGGTGGCCTACGCTGATCACTGCGGAGTTGGGCAGTCTTTCCTTGAGGAGCTTATATAAGTATTTTTCATTGGCTAAATCCAGTGACGAAGTGCTTTCATCTAAAAATATCCATTCCGGTTTGTGCAAGAGAATTCGTGCAAAGCTGATGCGCTGTAACTCACCGGGTGAAAGAAGTTCGGACCAACGTGCCGCTTCATGCAGGCGGTTTGTCAAATTATGTAAATGGCAATCTTCCAGGGCTTGACTGATAACCTCATCCGGCAAATCAGCGATCTGAACATGGGGAAATAACAAGGCCTCTTGCAAGGTGCCAATTGGCACATAAGGTTTTTGCGGCAAATAGAGAACGGACTCCCTCTCAGGCAACTCAATATCCCCTGCCCCAAAGGGCCAAATACCGGCGATTGCCCGGATGAACGTGCTTTTACCGATACCAGAAGTTCCCTTCAAAAGATAATGTCCGCTAAATTCAAACTTTTCATTGATATCTTTAAGTAAAGGCAGACCACGCGGGGTATTCAAAGACAAGTTGCGGACAATAATTTTATTGGTTGGAAATTTTTTATAAATGAGCTTGTTTTGCTTTAGCGCCAATTCTTCAATTTCAGCCATATGATTCAGAAAAGTGAGCAACCGCTTGACCACCGCGCGCCATTGGGCAATGGTCGTATAAGAGCTCACTAGAAAGGACAAGGCATCTTGAATGCTTGAGAAGGCGCGAAGGCTTTGCATGAGGCCACCCAAGAGAAACACCTTGTTGAAGTAATTCGGCAAGACCACCAGTAAAGGCAGAAAAACCGACATTTGGCTGTAGCCGGAAGTAAACCAAAGTAATAATTTTTGCCGCAGAATAATCAGGTACCAATTTTCCAAGACCCGGCCGAACAATTTGTGCAAGATTTTATTTTCATCTGCTTCGCCCCTGTATAAAGCGACGTGTTCAGAGTGCGTACGTAAATCAATGGCGGAAAAACGGAAGGTCGCCTCGCGGCGCTGTTGTTCAAAGTTAAGGGCCACCAAGGGATGGCCTATTTTAAAGGCAATATACGTACCGCCCACAGAATAAATAATCGCAACCCAGACCAGATATCCGGGTATCACCAAAGTGCCAAAATGTCCTAAAGGCACTTTAATCACCCCAGACAAGGTCCACAGAATATAAATAAAAGCCAAAAAAGTTGTGATGGAACCGACGAGACCGACGAGTAATTCCAAGGAAATGGTGACAATCGCACCTGCATCTTCTTGAATACGCTGATCGGGGTTGTCCGTGTTAACGTCGAAATTTTCTAAATAATAATAGCTGCGTTTCTCTAGCCACCGGCTAATGAATTGGTCCGTCATCCATTGACGCCAGCGTAGACCAAAAAATTGTGAGACATAATAACGATAGACTGAAATGACGATAAAGACTGAGGCCAGGAACATAAAAACAATGAGCAGCGACACCGCACCATGTTTATCGTATTCCTGCAGGGCATTGTAGAAATAGTTGTACCAATAATTGAAAACGACATCCATGCCGACCAAGGTGACGGTCATGGCGATGACAACGGCCAAGAGAAGATAGGCAAAGATTCGATGTTCGGAACTCCAATAAGCACTCAGAAGCTCCCAAGCCGTGTATCTTTTAGATTCTAAGCCTCGCTCCATCGAGTTCTTTCCTTTCTACCTCATGATTATTATATTATAGAGAAAGCCAAACAAAGGATAGAAGAGTCTATGCATCTTGATCGTAGACCTGTTAGAAAACAGCTTATTGATCTTCTTATGCTCACTGCGTTTTCAGTGATTTTTTTAAGCGGCTGCACGGCAAGTACTGGGAACCAGCGTGAAACCCCGAAACATGTGGCAGGTGCCGCGATTGGTGGAACGGCCGCCGGTGTTGGCGCTGCGGCTTTAGGCGCGCCCCGCCCCCTGATCGCGGGCGCCGCCGTCGGCGGCATGGCTTTGGGTTATTATGCAACGACAGTGCGTTTCGATGCCGGCCCCATTTACAAAGCAGGCGGTCAAGTTTATACCCAAGGTGAATACGCTGGTATTGATATTCCTGCCTATCGTTTATTTGAACCCAATACCGCTGATCTCAAACCCCAAGGGGAAGCTTTATTGGATAGCGCGGTCTCGGTTTTAAAGCGCTATCCGAATTCTAATATTTTAGTGTCAGGCAACACGGGCGGCCTGGGTGGGCACCGTTATGATCAAAAATTATCGCAAGCTAGGGCGAGACGGGTTGCCTCTTACTTATGGGCACATGGTATTGTGGAATACAAGCCAAAAAGCTTGCAGACACGCCGTTTGGCTTTCGTGGGTTATGGGAATTATTTTCCGATTGCAGATGACCTTAAGGCAAATAATATTCAGAAAAATAGCCGCATTCAAATTACGGCTTACCCTGTGAAGGCAGATTTGCAGTTGGATAAGACGACAGCGGCGTTTAATAATGTGGGGGATGCGGAAGATCCGGCGCAAGAAGAGTTATAATTTTCATTTTTACCCTAGGAGCTGTTGACAACTCATTGTGTCATTCTGAGCAAAGCGAAGAATCTTCAGCGTTTTTGTAGAAAAATCCTTCGCTGCGCTCAGGATGACAAATTAATTATTAATCAATTCATTACATCTTAATTGTCAACAGTCCCTAGCAAGCGCCTTACAGCAGCCCAGACCTTGATAGGAGGTAAGGCGGAGAAGCAGGCGGGTTGGACGGGGGAAGTTCCCGGGTAGGTGCAGTCGCGCTTGAGGCAGGGGGAACAGGGGAAAGAGGCAGGTAAGCACAGTTGGCTGCGGCCTAGGGCGCCGGTGTATTCTGGGTTGGTGGGGCCGTAGAGGGAGACGGTTGGGACGTCCAGGGCGGCGGCCAGGTGGGCGAGGCCGGTGTCGACGGCGACGACGGCATGGGCGTTAGCTAGGACTTTGGCGCTGCCGCGTAAGTCTTGGCGTGGGAGAACGATGATGTTGTCGGCCTGTTGGGCTAGACGTTTTGCGCGGGCTTCTTCAAGCGTGGAGCCCCATAAGAGTTTTACCTGGAGTCCTTCCTTTGCAGCCAATTGTGCTAGTTCCAGCCAATAATTTTCGGGCCACAGTTTGGTGTCCCAGGTGGTGCCGTGTAAAAAGACGAGGTATTTTTTTTCGCGGGTGTCATCTAAAAACTGTTCGCGGGAGAGACCATAATCTGGCACCGTTTGCGGTAAATCGTAGTTAAGAAGTTGGCTGAAAATACTGCGCATGCGCACAATAGCGTGTTGGTAAAAATTGACGGTGCACTTGCTTTGATATGCTAAAGAAGCCAGAGGTTCGCGTGCAGATCCCCAGTCTAAGCCGGCGCGCCGCCCTTTGGCGACCCAGGTCAGCAGGGCGCTTTTCACCAAGCCCTGTGCGTCTAAAACTAAGTCGTAATTTTCTTCCCGGATATCTCGCCAAAAAGCCAATCCTTGTTGATAGCTTTTTTTGGAAAAAAAGTTTTTCCGCCACTGCCGCCAGGCCATTGGAATAATTTTTTTAACACGGGGATGCCAGCGGGGAATTTCGGCGAAGGGTTGTTCGACGACCCAATCAAAGGAAAGCCCGGGGACCACTTTTGCGGCATCCGTCAGGGCGGGCAAAGTATGAATGACATCGCCTAGGGAAGAGGTTTTGACTAACAGTATTTTCATGTTGTTAACAGCGCCTCTAATGAAGTTAAAACGGAGGCCGCAGTTAAATCCCGCATGCAGCGATGATGTTCCAGAGGGCACTCACGCTTAAAGCAAGGCTGGCAGGGCAAGTCCAGTTTTTTAACCGCTACTTTTTCAGCTAAAGGCGGCGTAAATTGAGGGCTGGAAGAACCGTACAAAGCGATGATTGGTTTTTTAAGCGCAGCGGCCACATGCATCAAGCCGGAATCATTGGTGACGACCGCTTTAGCAAGCGCCAGTAAGTCAATCGCTTCATCCAGTTGCGTTTTGCCTGCCAAATCAAGACAAGCTTCATGAGTGAGCGCCATGATTTTTTCAGTGACTGCTTTGTCTTTCGCGGAGCCAAAGAGCCAGACCTGCCACCCTGCCGCTAACTTGGCGCGCGCGACTTCCGCATAGGCTTCTTCCGGCCAACGTTTTGAGGGACCAAATTCTGCACCTGGGCAAAGCGCAAGAACTGGCGCGGCCGGCGCAGGAAGGTTTAGTTTTTTTAAGACTGCCGCTTGGGCTGCGGCTGTGCTGCTTAATTCGGGATAGGCATAAACCGAGGGCAGTGCTTCTTCTCTGGGAAGACCGAGAGCAAGGAAACGCGGGACCATAAGCGGATAACGTTTTTTATCCAGAACGCGGGCATCATTCATAATCAGAGAGCGCAGCTCGCGGGACCAACCGGTGCGGACAGGCACCTTGGCAAACCAAGGGATTAAAGCGGACTTGAAGGAATTTGGTAAAATGAGGGCTTGCGTAAATTGCTTGGCCCGTAATTTTTTGCCGATCTGATAGCGCGCGCGGAGGTCTAAACGGCCATGGGCAAAAGGCAAAGCGGTCATCTCAGATACTTCTGGCATACGGGAAAGCAGCGGCAGGGTCCAGCTCGGTGCGGCAACATGGAGAAGGGCCTCTGGCCTCCTCTCTTTTAAAAGCTTAAACAGGCTTTGCGCCATGACCATGTCTCCGACCCAAGCAGGGCCAATAATCAGAATTTTTTCCATAGTTTAACCTGCGTTCTGTTCTAAAATATATTTGGCGCCGCAATAGGGGCAATGGACCTGGCCTAACTCTTCGATGGGCAGATAGACGCGGGGATGGGCGTCCCAGACGCGTAAATCGCGAGGCGGGCAAGATAAAGGGAGGTCTTTGGGACCTATGATATAGCAGTTTTGTGTGCAGGCTTGTTTGCCGTTTAAGTTTGTGGTTTCAGACATCTGCTGACCTCTTTGTATTGGGGGGGCATTATACACGGAATAATGGTATTAGTTTTGCATTAACTGTTTGACTCCCTCTCGTAAAGATACCTCATAGCGAAAGCCAAGTTCTTCTTCGGCTTTTTGAGTCCGGGCATAAGAAGTATGGATATCGCCTTGACGGACGGGCGCATAGACTCGGTCGGCTGTTTGTGCTCCGACTTCTTCGATATAAGACACTAACTTGTTTAAGGTTTCAGGAACGCCAGTTGCGATGTTCAAAGCACCGCTCGCGCTTCCCAGAAGTGCCAAACAGTTGGCGCGGACCACATCCTTTACATGGATAAAATCTCGAGCTTGACTGCCGTCACCAAAAACGGTCATTTCTTGCCCTTTTTTATAACGCTCTAAAAAGCGGGAAATGACGCCTGAATAGACCGACTGAGGATCTTGTCTTGGTCCATAGACATTAAAATAGCGTAAGGCCAAGCTAGGTATCCCGAAGAGTTGTTGATATAAGCCGGCATATTGTTCGTTTTGGACTTTTTGCAAAGCATAGGGGGACAGGACTACGGAAGAAACTGAAACCGCATCACAGCAAGGCAAGTTTTTGGCTTCTCCATAAATTGCGGAGCTAGAGGCATAAACGAGACGAATGGGCCTTTGTGTCTCTCGAATGGCTTGTAAAATATGTAAAAAGCCCAGGGTATTCACCGCATGAGAGCGCACGGGGTCTTCGATGGACTTGGGGACGGAAGGCAGGGCTGTTAAATGTAAAATGGCGTCACAAGCGTCCACGGCTTGGGTGACAGTTGCATAATCTAGGACATCCCCTTCAATAAAACGCAGTAAGGGGGATTTCAAATTTAAATTGTCCAGGCGGCCTGTTGATAAATTATCCAACACGGTGACTGGAACTTTTTTTTCTAAAAGCGCATCTACCGTATGAGAGCCGATAAAACCAGCGCCTCCCGTGATGAGGGCCCCTCGTTTCATTGGAGCAGTTCCTCAGAGGCCCCTGCTAAGGGGACCCAGGTCCTATAAAGGCTAATGACAAGATAAAGGACTAAGTAACTCATAGACATCAGGACCAAGGTTGGATTGGTTGTAGGATAAATCCACAGCAGCCCGACAACCGTCAAACCCCAAAGTACGGTCGCAAGGAGCATAGAAAAACGTAGACTGCTCTTGTGGGACAAATATTCTAGACGGGAAGGGTAAACGTATTTAATAGGCACAAAGCTCAAGACAGACAAGGCAAGGAGGATGCTCATGTTGGTCCAGGGATCCATCTGCCAGAAGAAAAGATAGAAAACGACAATATTCCAATAGCTTGGGAAACCTTTAAAGAAATGGTCCTTGGTTTTGGCGTCGACCTGGGTGAATTGGTAGCAGGAGGAGAAAATGATGGCCATGACAGAAAGGAGGCACCATTGGGCGGGCAAGAGGTCGGTGACGACTAGGAAAAAGGCTGGGACGATGGTGTAGTTGAGAAAATCGACGATATTGTCCAGGAGTTCTCCGTTGATTTCAGGGACAACTTGCTTGATTCGAACCAGACGGGCGAAAAAGCCGTCGACTGCGTCGATTAGGATGGTGATGATCATGAGCCAAAATGCGAGCAGAATATGGTTTTGGTAGATTGCTAAGAGGGAAAGGACGCCAATAAAGGCGCCGCTCGCGGTGAAAGCGTGGATTAACCAGCCGGCTAGGCGACGGGGCTTGGTGACTACAAAATGATCACTCATGGGGATTCCTAGAAACGATTATTTTAAGGAGATCAACGGCAAGGGTAGCAAGAAAGTGGGCTGCTGTAAAACGACCCCCCACCCCCCTCCACTAGTACAGCATTTCGTTTAATTTTGTCCCCCTGAACGGCTTACCGTCATCCTGAACCCTGGCAGGGTTCAGGATGACGAAATTAAACAAGCGCTGTACCAGGTGGAAGGGGGGATTTTATCTTCTTCGGGCGCCTTGTCTTTCTAAGCATAATGAAATAAATTCAACTTGTCCTAATAACCAAGCCCTAAAAGGAGCATTATGTCCATCCTGCGAATGTCTGAGGTCCCTTTAAAAGGAAAACGAGTACTCATTCGCGAGGATTTTAATGTTCCGATAAAAAATGGGCAAATTACCAGTGACCTGCGGATTCGTGCGGCGCTGCCCACCATTAAAAAGGCCATGAAGGACAGTGCCCAGGTGATGTTGCTTTCTCATTTGGGACGCCCTGAAGAAGGGGTTTTTGATGAGCAATTTTCTCTCGCACCGGTTGCCAAGCGTCTTTCTGAATTATTAAACACAGAGGTCCCGCTGGCTTCTAACTGGTTGAATGGCGCCGCTCCAAAGCAACCTCTGGTCCTTTTAGAGAATGTGCGCTTTATGCCCGGCGAAAAGGAAAATGAAAAAAGCTTGTCCAAAAAATTAGCGGAGCTTTGTGATGTCTTCATCATGGATGCTTTTGCAACAGCCCATCGCGCTGAGGCTTCTACTTGCGGAGTCATTCAATATGCGCCGCTCGCCTGCGCGGGCCCTTTGCTCACCGATGAAATTGATGCTTTGAATAAAATTATGCAGGACCCTAAACACCCTATTCTTGCGATTGTCGGGGGTTCAAAGGTATCCACTAAATTGTCTCTTCTCGAAACCTTGATTCAAAAGGTGGATTGTCTTTTGGTCGGCGGCGGGATCGCTAATACCTTTTTGGGCGCGCAGGGTTACTCGGTGGGAAAATCGCTTTATGAAGCCGATCTTTTAGATGAAGCGGAACGGTTGCTGCTCGATGCACAAAAACGCGGGACGGAAATTCCCCTGCCCTCGGATGCCGTGGTCGCTGAAAAAATGTCTGAGGAGAGTGAAACGGCGGTGCGCCTGATTTCGCATGTGGATGACAGAGAAAAAATTCTTGATATAGGGCCTGATACGATTAAGCAATGGGTTGGTTTGATTAAAAAAGCGAAGACTATTATTTGGAATGGGCCTGTGGGGGCTTTTGAGTTGGATGCCTTTGCTGAAGGAACCAAAGCAATTTCGAAAGCGATTGCAGAGAGTAAAGCTTTTGTGGTCGCGGGAGGCGGTGATACTTTGGCCGCGATTGAGAAATACCGGATTGCGAGTAAAGTTGATTATATTTCCACAGGTGGAGGGGCTTTTTTGGCCTTTTTAGAAGGGAAACCTTTGCCGGCGGTTGAGGCATTGGAAAAACGTCAGGGTTAAGGTTACGTTTATAATTTTTGAGGAAGGTTGAATGAATTCGCCTCTGCGTCGTACTAAGATTGTATCTACTTTGGGGCCTTCCTTGGATGATCCTGAAGTATTGAAGAAAGCCATTTTGGCGGGCACTAATATTTTTCGGGCTAATTTTTCTCATGGCAGTGTGGAAACGCATGAGAAACGGATTGAAGCGGTGCGCCGCATTAGCGCGGAATGCGGGAAGATAGTGGCAATTCTTGCGGACATGCAAGGCCCGAAAATTCGGATTTCTCGATTTAAAAATCAAAAAATTATTTTGAAAGAAGGTGCTTCTTTTATTTTGGACCCTGGCTTGGATGAAAATGCTGGGACTGCAGAAAGCGTGAGCTTGGATTACAAAGAATTGCCTAAAGATGTGCAGCCTGGGGATACTTTGTTGCTCGATGATGGCCGTTTGACGCTGCAAGTGAAAAGAATTCAAGAAGACCGGATTCATTGTGACGTTATTGTTGGCGGGGAATTATCGAATAACAAAGGCATTAACCGCTTGGGCGGCGGCTTGTCCGCGGGGGCGATCACCGAAAAAGACCGGGCTGATATTATAGAAGCAGCGCGGCTGAAAGTTGATTTTCTCGCTATTTCCTTTCCTCGGAATGCGGAAGATTTGCGGGAAGCAAGAAAATTACTGAACGAGGCTGGCGGCCGGGCGAACATTGTCGCCAAAATTGAGCGAACGGAGGCCATTACCAACATCGAAGAAATTATTGAAGCGACAGATGCCCTGATGATCGCGCGAGGCGATTTGGGTGTTGAGATGGGGGATGCAGAATTACCGGCTTTGCAAAAAAGGATTATTCATAAGGCGAGAAAATTTAATAAGCCGGTGATCACGGCCACTCAAATGTTGGAATCGATGATTTACAGCACGATTCCGACGCGAGCGGAAGTATCTGATGTCGCGAATGCCGTGCTGGATGGCACGGATGCGGTCATGCTGTCTGCGGAAACGGCTGTTGGGAAATATCCGGAAAAAGCGATTGCCGCGATGGACCGCGTTTGTTTAAGCGCAGAGAAACATTTGAGCCGCATGATTATCCGGCAACGCTCAGAGATTGTTTTTGATCAGGTGGATGAGGCGATTGCTGCGGCGGCTATTTTTACCGCGAACCATTTAAACATTAAAGCCATTATCGGCTTGACCGAATCCGGCACAACACCTTTGCTGATGTCGCGGGTGCGTTCGCATATTCCTATTTATGGTCTTAGCCGTCATGCGGCGACCTTGCGGCGGATGACTTTGTACAAAGGGGTCCATCCCATTCTTTTTGACGCGACGAACATTGACCGGCGGGTTTTAAACCAAGCGGCCATTTCGGAGTTGGAGCAAAGAGGAATTTTGCATAAAGAAGATTTAGTGATCCTGACCAAAGGAGATTTGATTGGAATTCATGGGAAGACGAACTCGCTTAAGATTGTGACAGTGGGGGAGATTCAGAATCATTTGAAGTGATTTTCATTATGTTGGTGATGTTGCTCTGTCATGGCAGCAAAAGCATGCTGGCATGACAGTAGTGCGAGGAAACCCCTGCCAATTTCTCTAACCCCTTCATTTAATGAACATCTCTCTTTTTTAATTCCCGTCTATACTTCTAGTAAGGGTCTCATGATATCAAATTGTTTCTATTAAGTTATTGGGCAACCATTTTAGCGAGCAACTAACTATGCCATCCAAAGAAGAGCTGGGCGAATCTTGGAAAAAAATGCTGGATAAATATGAAATTGATCATGGGGGTGAAATTGAAGACCCTCAGACTTCTCGCGCAAGAGTACAGCGGATCTTAGGTGATGAAGGAATAACAAAATTATATGGAGGAGAGGAAAAACTAGCTAAACCCAAAGAAACACAAGCACGAGAGGCGTTTATAGATCGTCTCCTTGAGGTCCTAGATGATCCTGATAAAGATTACAAAGAACTCGATAGCAATAAAGGAACAAGGGAAACCAATCCCAACGAGCATGCCGTGACGATGGAAGATTTATTAGGCAAAGATGTCCTTGATCTTTTTAAGAAAGCTGTTAAGGAAGAAGCGGAAAGTACCTTTTTCAGAGACGCTGTTTTTCTTCAGGCAACAACAAATTATCGAGGCCCCAAATGGGACGAGCGGATGGTTCTCTGGATAGGAGGCCCCTCCTCCTCAGGCAAAACCTTTTCCTCCAAATTAGTGATTAAAGAATTACAAAAAAATGGTATTCTGGCTGACCCTGACCCTGAAAAAGGCAATTTAAAACCCTGGTGCAATCTCACTTTACAAACAACTGAGTTAACTGAAGAGGAAAAAAAGAAGGCAAAAGAAACGGAAACACCGATTTTAATTAAGAAAGGCGATCAGTTCAGCATTTATGGCTTCATGGATCCTGAATGGACGGAAACCCCTCTAAGCGACTTATCACAAGAAGATCAAGACTATCTCCAAACAGCCTTCGCTGGCGAAAACAAACCTGTGACAAAAATAGAGATGGAAAAAGAGTTGGTTGCTTTATTAAAAAAAGGCCATACGCCTGACAATCGCGTTGTGATGATTGATGGATCAATAGAACGTGAAGTAATGCAAATGCGACAATTGGTCCTGCAGGTTGCCCTTAAAAAGGGTTACCCTGGCATCAGGGACTTAGATACATTCACTCATTACCGCATTAAAGAAGATGTGAAAGAAGCTGCTTTAACAAATTCTGATCTAAGCCTTTGCATTCAAGAAACTTTCTCGGGACTCGTGAACCCATTCCAGTCCTTTGATGTTGAGACGTTTGATATGCTCGAAGACACCAAACAAATTTTTAGTGAGGTCATCGCTGCACCTATAGATGAAATGGATCAAGAAACGTATGAACTACGAGAGAAACGCTTTAAGGATGTCGTAAAACGTAGCGGAGATGAACGCGCATATAGCTCGAATTTCGATGAGAAACATCTGGATCAGATGGACATAAAGATGAATAATCGAGAAATCGGCTGCGAATCGAAACGCTACAAGCAAAGAGGTTTTGATCCTGGGAAATTGGGGTCTGAAAAAGCCAGAAAAAAATATCGAGCAAAAAGTGTTGACAACATTTATGTTCCCATCATCAATGATCGTTTGTCCGTCCGTTTGAGTGATGATGGAAAAGATTGGGTCGAATGTGATGAAAAATACCAGGGGAAGGCGACCGTGATATCCGAAAGGGATTGGAAAAGATGGAAAAAATTTAAACTTAACAATTATATAGATCCCACACTTCCTGACGACCATAAACTTCAAGGTCAAGAATCTCTTGTAAAATGGCTCGCCATTTTAGCCGAAAAAAAGCAACTCAGTCCTCCGATTATTGAAGTAAAGGCTCCTGGAAAAGTAAAAAAGCCGAAGGAGTTGATGATGTCAGAGCAAGCGCCGCAGCCGGTCGAAGTTTACGGTAAGATAGGTAAGGAGGGTCAAAAAAAAATACAACGTGCCATAAAGGGTGACGTTGGGGCAATTTCCCGCATTGGGTGCGACATCGAAATCGAAGAACCATTAACTAAGCTCGCTAGAAGAATTTGCTCTTCTAGCCATATAGAAAAACTAGTAAAAGCATTAATCGACGAAAATGGAGACCCTATTAAGAAGGCGATTGAAAAACACCCTGGTGAACCCTTCTTCAAAAAAAATGGTCAACCGGTTAATTGGCTTAAAGATTTTCTGCCTGAAGGTAAGACCCAGTCAGATTTAGAAGGCTATTACATAATAATGAGTCAACAATCCCCGCCAATCCCAGACAATCAAATGCAAAATTGGCTAATTCAGTTTTCAGCGAAAGAAATGTTCGCAGCATCGATTAGAATGGTACTCGCCCAACACGAGAACGAACCGGTGTTTAATGAAAATGGCGAACCGGCAAACTGGCTTAATGAAATACTACCCCCGCGCTGTCGTACAGACTTTGCCATTTTTTTTAAAGAATATTATAAAATAATGAGTGAATTAACGATAACCCCAGATGAAAAAATTCATCCTTGGTTAATTAATTTTATAGGGAAAGATAATCTGCAAGAACTTCGTGAAAACTTGAACATGGATGACAACGATCTTTTACCACACCTCCTCGGAATAGCTCGAGATGCTCTTACTCAAACCCTCATGGAGCATCAGAAGGAAGTCAATAGCCTCATCCCATTTATGGATTTTGCATCTCCGATCATGGGTAAACACCAATTTTTTGGGCAAAGTCACAGCACAGACACCTATGAACTAGCGCAGCAACGCATACTCGATCTAGACACAGAGCGAAAGATCCTTCATTTAATCACTGAACATAGGGAAGTTATTTTAAAAGAGTATCCTTTATCCCCTGGCTCCTTTAACTTTATTGAACTTTCAAAAGAGCTTGATCCTCATGTTAAGAAAATGAAGAACCAGAAAGAGAATAGGCTCATCAAAGAGGAGTCTATTCATTCGGAAGATCTGCTCTCTGAAACCTTCGAGAAGACGTCTCGTATATTTTCACCCGGACAACCAGCAGCCGAGCTCGCATCAAGCAGACCACAAGCTCTAACCAACCTTAAACCCAGCAAACATGAAATCAGGCTAACACAGAACAATGATACCCAGTTAAATGCCACTGTGAAGGAACATTTAACCGCGACAGGACGTCATCTAGCCTCGGACTTGACGCGTCTGGATGCAAGTTTAAATGTAGGAAAAATTTTTGCTAAAGTTGCCTTTAGTTTCGTCGAGCACAACGAAACAGATGATGATGAAGAAGAGGATGACACACCCGACGACCCGTCTTTGCATTTGTTTTCATCATTAGCCAAAGCTGAAATTTTTTTTAAAAAAGCACCTACCTATTTACGCGAAAATTTCGGATGCATTAACCGGGAAGGATTGAAAGCTTATTTAGAGGAATACAGCTTAGCCAACCGCTTAGATGATGAGTCTTTTTCCGCCTTGGTCGAGACCTTATTTCGCGCCTACAAAACCACCATGGAACAGCCGGATTCCTATACTATTAAGGGAGGCAATTTTTACGAAGCTCCTTTTGACCGGGACAATTATTTACCCAGCGATGCCTTAATTCGTCTTGCTAAGCACCATGTGGACACCTACCTCCGCTTTTGTGGCCCAGAGAACGATACACAATTTATGATTGCCAAGGAATGCTGGGACCCCCACTATATTAAAGCAGTCATGTTGTATTGCAATAAAATGGGTTTCCCGCCGCCGCAATATCCCTTTCAGGGCCAAGGAGGATGGGAAGTAAAAGAACTTACCCTAGAAGAAAAAACGGCTTTTGAGCAGCTTTATGACCAAAAATTTAAAAAGCTTGATAAAGAGCTTGATAAAAAACTTGAGGAGCAGGAGGCCCCTCAAAGCCCGAGGCTCCACTAAGCCACATAGCTCCGTTCCAATCCCCGCTTTTCTTCGAAACGCTTGAGCGCAAGCCGCACCAAACGCGTCAGCAGTTCCGCATAGCTGAGACCTGATTCTGTGATCATGCGTGGATACATGCTGGTTGGGGTGAAGCCGGGAATGGTGTTCATTTCATTAAAATAAAGTTGCTGGGTATTGCGGTCTAAGAAGAAATCGATGCGTGCCATGCCTTCCGCGCCCAAAAGATCGAAAATGCGTTTGGACACCGTGCAAACTTGCTCGCGGACTGCTTCGGAAATTTGCGCGGGGATGATGAAGTCAGAGGCGCCTTGGGTGTACTTGGCCCTGTAAGAATAAAATTCATCGTGGGGCCGCACTTCGCCGACTTGGCTGGTAAAGGGGGCTTGGCCTTCTTCTAGGGATTCTAATAAGGCGATTTCGAGTTCGACTGCGGGGATGCCCTGCTCTACTAAAATTTTAGTGTCGTAGCTAAAAGCAAATTCGATGGCCTGGCAGAGGTCTTCTTTGCGTTTAACTTTGGTGACACCGATGCTGGAGCCTTGGTTGGCTGGTTTGACAAAAAGAGGGAAATGGAAACTTTGTAGAATTTCTTGTTCATATGTGGATGCGTTTCGGTTCCAGTCGGCGTGCTTATAAGCAAAATAAGGGACGGAAGTGAGGCCGGCATAATTGACTAGCCGGCGGGCAACGTCTTTGTCCATGCCGACGGACGAAGCCAAAACACCGCTGCCGACATAGGGAACATCAGCAAGTTCAAGCAGGCCCTGGATGGTGCCGTCTTCTGAGAAACTGCCGTGCATCATGGGGAAAATGACATCAAATAAGCGGTTGGCTTTGAGGGGGTGATGAATTTCGGCGAGCTGGTTTTTGGGCTCATTCAGCCAAGCGGGTGTGAAAAGCTTTTGGGCGGCGGGCTGGTCTGTCAGTTGTGGGCGTTGCGCGGGCGGCGTTTCTAAGAACCAGGTGCCGGCTTTGTCGATTTTGATGGGGATGACCTCAAAAAGAGAGGGGTCGAGATTATTCATGACATTGGCTGCGGAGGCGACAGAGACTTCGTGTTCGGTGGAACGGCCGCCAAAGAGGACGGCAACGCGGGTTTTATCGGTTGTTTTCATTTTTTTGGCCAAGGTTTTGAAATTTTAGGGGATTATAGCATTATTTAAAAAAATGGGTAAGTATTCGGTAAACCTTCCAAGGCGTTGTTGCGCAAATTAATCAAAGGGTTGTCATTGCGAGCGAAGCGCGGCGATCCAGCTTTAAACTACGGCATAACTCTCAGGCATGCCCAATTGAGTCATCTTGTTTAGGATTTTAGCCATAAGACTGGCTTCTGTTTTCTGATTTTCAAGCTTTCTCCCGCGGAGAGAGCTTCCTAAAATAGTTTTCAGCCGAAACATATGTGTCTCAGCAAGGGAACGCTTGTGATACCCAGAGGTTTTTTTCCACATTCCTATACTTGCGGATTTCCGAAAATCGAGAACCAATTGATTCCTTAAAAGCTGTCCTTTTGAAGGGGTTCCATAATTTAAGCGTCTTAAAAATGGTGAACATCATGGCAGAGAGATATTTTTTTAATAATTTCTTGGTAAAGATCTCGCCTAACTGACCTATGCAACTTTATTACCCGTTGAAATACTTTTGCTGACGGGCTTGTGTTGCGCCCAGCGGCAATTTCTTGAATAATATCTTGGTGGGTGTCAGTGTAGCAAGCAATTCCCTCTAAAGTATATTCTTCTGTGGATAAAATATCTTCAATTAAAAATCGTATAAAATTATTTTCAAGCATATTATGCTCCATTTCTTCAGTAAATTTCATCAAGATAAAATAGTCTTTGTATTTCTTTTTAAATATATCTTTTAACTCTTCATACAGATGTAAAAATAATTCAGCTTCTAAAAATAAAAATTCTGCTTTAGTTAGTTGATATGGCATTATTCCTATTAGCTTAGATAAATACTCTGTTGCCGACATAATGTTATCCTTATCAATTAATGAACTATTTATTTTGCAAACTATATTGATAAGGATTAATATCCTATCCGTAGGAAATACCGATAGTATTAAATACCGAGTAAAAAATTAAATGATCAACTTACTTCTAGCTAGAAGAAATAACATCATGGATATTTGCATCAATAAGACAATTTATTAAGTCATCTTTGTTCTTGCATTTTAATTTTTCTCTGACATGATTAAAGTGAGACTCAACGGTTCTAAAAGAAATGCCGAGCATTTTAGCTGCTTGTTTTGCAGTAGAGCCATTAAGAATATAATAAACACATTCCGCCTCTCTCTTGGTTAAATATAGACTCTCTTCTTGATTAAGAATAAAAAATCGCTCAATATTTGTTTTATTAAAAAACTCTTCTCTTTTATTAAGATTTAAATCAATTCTATTTAATTTTCTATTCGTAATAATTTGTTTTTCAGGTAGAAAAATTTTATTTTGTTTGGCTTTTTTTAAAAGATCATGGCCTTTGTCGTTAAAGTAAAGTATAAATCTTTTAAAAAGATCAATATTTCTTACATAAAAATTATTTATTTTTTCATTGTTCCTCGTTGAGGCAAATATATATAATGTAGTGGTTTCCTTAGTTTTAACTACAAAGCTAATGCCATTATCGATATTAAACGACTCTCTGCCTTGAGAATAAGCAGGGTCATCGGCTTTTAGTTCGGACCATAGAAAATAGCCTTTGGGCAATAAATATTCTATATCAATAATACCTGCAGTTTTATATAAGCTATTTTTGTAGAAATGATCTATCCAAGTTGCATTATTGGTTAATAGCTCTCTCGAGCCATTATTATAAATTTTTATATAATTAAAATAAGTAATACCGATACTGTTTAAGGGGTCATGACAAATTTGTTCAACATCGATACTGGAAATTAATGAAAAATGATTTTTTAAGTCCAAGCCATTCATTGGCAATATTCCAAATATTAAAATTTATTCCTACATATGATGTCGCCCCGAAAAAACGGACACTCAACTAAGCAACTTTTTGCGCTTCAAA
>CAYVBZ010000007.1:0-48999 GCA_964449835.1 uncultured Coxiellaceae bacterium
TTGAATTAAATAAAAAAGAATGGGACTCATTGAAGTCGAAATTTTCGACTTCAATGAAGGGTGGGAAAGTTAAATTACCAACAGCCTTTACCGAAAAAGGGCTTTACATGCTAGCCACCATTTTAAAAAGCCAAACGGCAACAGAAACAACACTAGCGATTATTGAAACTTTCACCAAGGTCAGAGAATTGGGTCATGTAATTACCCAAATGCAAACCTTGCCAGAGAATTCACCAAAACAAAAGACTTTGATGGAGCATACTGGCGACTTAATTGCAGATTTGATGATTCCTGAAGATGAGTTAGAGGTTACTGGAACTGAAACTACTTATGAAATGAATTTTGCCATATTCAAAGTGAAAAGAACCATTAAAAAGAGTAAGTAATATCGCCTTAACAAAAAAGGATTTAAATGTGAAAAAATTTGTTCGAGCTGTTGGAGGAATGAAAAATTCCGTAATTTACACGGATGAGGACTTAATATGCAAAAAATATTAATGGTGTTTGTTTTTTTATGCACTATCCTCACAACAGCTTATGCTCAAGACACAGCACATAAAAAAGAAAAAGATGCAAGTATCTTGCAATTAACCAAGGATTCAAAATTAACCGACTTGACTGAATCGCCAAATGGTAAATGGATTGTGTTTGTTAAAAAAAGTAATTATACCATCCCTAGTAATTGCTTTTATTTTTCTGAAAAAGGCGAGCATGCTAACGAGATATGGATTGTTAACACTAAAGAACTGACAAAAAAATTACTAGTAGCCCCCCATTTTAGTTGTGGTGAGGTATCAAAAGTTATTATTGACCCACATAACCTACAATTTTCGCCTAATAGTAAAACTCTTTATTTTGAAACATCTGCATGGGTGACATCAGGCGCTATTCATGCTGTAGATGTAGATGGCAATCATTTGAGATTTGTAACCAGTGGCGGCGAATTACGTGTTGTACAATCTGGACCATATAAAGGCGATATAATCGTTAATCAACACCGCTACCGTTTCAAAGGCAATACCCCGTTAGGTAGCTATGACTGGGACTGGCTATTCACACCAACAGGAATGCAAATCAAGCCATATCAGAAAATGGATTAGCCGATGAAAATTGAAGTAATTACCCATCCGACAGGTGAACAATTACCCATGCTAGTAGATAGCAATGGGCTGCCCATACCAACTCCAAATGAATAGTAAAGGCGTTTTAAATCATGTTACTGATAAAGCCAGCCTATTTCATTTTCATCCCTGCCTGCGATTCCTTCAAAATATTCTTTTCATTCAATGTATTGCCTGATCCCCCGGTCTCATTCGACTTAAGCTATTCTTAATGTTTCGATTTAAATATTTTGTTAAACTGAATCAAATAATTGATTTTAAATACCGATTAACACATGAACCTGAGAGAATCGAATATAGTCGATCGTATTCTGGAAATACGGGCTAAACTTGAAGCTGAAGCCCAAATTTCCGCACGCGTCCGCGTCCCAAAAGGAAATGAAAAGGCCCCTGAGCTCTTAGAAAAACAATTTGAAGAATTAAAAGAAGGCCAAAATAATGACTTGGGCCTTAAAGATTTATATTTAAGAATAACTCTGATTTTTAAAATATTTGAGACGATTAATAACCTAGGCTTTCCGGGATTATTCGTAAGTATAGAAAAATCTGAAGAATCGGGAGAGATATATATAAGGGCGCGTCCACACACGATAACAATTCGTAAAAATACCGCTCTCTTAGCGTTAGCTACAGACCTTAAGAAATGCTTCAATGACCTTCTTACTATTTATTCTTCTATTGATGAAGAATATAAAGATAAAAAAGAAAAATTCCTTGAGACACTAGATCTTAACATTGAACAAGCAAAAAATTCTAATGTGTTAGATACCATTCATATAGAAATTAGCGATGGCCGCGAAACGGGATGGCTCGATCCGGGGGATTATCAAGATTTCCTAAAGGCCATTGAAAGAAAACGCTTGCAGTTTAAAATAGAATTACTGGAAAGCCTTAAAAGCCTTATCAGTCGCTTTGAGTGTTCAGAAATTCAGAACGACGATTTCCTAAGAACGCTTACTGATTTAAAAACGTTGTTCGAAAAAGAAGAAAATGCGGATGATGATTCTCTTAGCGATTTAGATTCAAAAATTACCCACATTTTTAAAATACTTCGTTATAGTCAGACAATTGCTGAGGGAAACCGCTTTACACCTGAACAGGTGCAAGCGTTTACTGCTGCTAAAGAAGAATACATTGAACGAAAGAACAACCATCTTGAGAAACTCACTAGAAAAATCCAATACCCCTATTTTCATACAAAGAACGAATTGTCGATCATGACCGATGAAATTAACGCCGCCATCATAATGGACCAGGAAAGGTGGGATGAGGAAAGATCGAGCAATAAGAAGGATTTGATAGAGGGCCGGATTGTTGAGGGATACCAACCACCCGAAAAATATACGGCCCTTCTGGATGGCATTGAAAAAAGTCGCTTAGAACTGACGATCAATGAAGTTAAAAATACCATCGATGATTCGACCCAGCGCATAGATATAATAATCGAGTGCATAAAAGAAAGAAAGCAGCCTATACAGTATGCAAAAGAACATTTGCTGAAGCGACAATATAAATTACTACTTGAACAATATCCTTATCAAAGTTTAGGGGATAGCGCAGAAGATGCGGATACAATATGGCCATGGATAGCGCTGTTTGAATCTAAAAAAGCATTGAATAAAAAGATTGAATTCAAAGATCGCTGCATAATGCTAGATAAGGAAATGCCGCAAAAATTAAAAGACTGGTCCGCTTTCTATCGTGATCTACAAAAAAAAACAAAAATTCTGTTTCGTAATAAAGAAGCATTTAAGAAAATCATAATCCGGCTTTGCGATGAAATTAATAGGAGTGATAATCTCTTAAAACTATATTACGAACTGGAATATGAAGTTGGTGAAAACCCCATTCAATATGGAGAATCTGAACATCATAAAAGATTAGCTTGTATAACTGACATCAATAACGCTATTGATACAATTTCTCAATTGATTCCGCCGGAATTAGACAAAACCATGAGCGTTTTGAATATATTCGATCGCATCCAGGAAATACAGCTTCAACTGACCTCTTCCATTGGCTTCAATAAAACAAAACGTCCTCAGAGCTTGGCAAGAGAATTTGAAGGATTAAAAAAACTGTTGGAAGAAAATCTAAAAGTAGATTTCTGTGTTAAAGATTTAGACCTAAGAATGAGTCTCATTTTTGAACTATTGAATGCGCTTTGCAAAAAACAACTATTCCCAGGATTAAGAGTAAATATATTCAAAGAAGGGTGTAAAAATGGATCTTTACCGGAATCTATTGGTATTATTGTGATGCCAGAATCCGATGAAAATAGAGAAATTTTAGAGTTGGCTGACGCGCTGAATACCTGCCTCTGTGACCTCTCTTCAATTTATCTCAATTATAAAAATGAGAAGCAAAACCGGCTCCAGATACTCGATCGCCGTATTGAAAGAGCGAATAATTCTGAAGATTTAGATCTTATTAATGAAGACCTAAAAAAGGAAGAAATGGCTGAGAAAGAATACCACTATTTTCTCAATTTTATTGATCGAAAACGTTTGCAGTTTACGGAAGAGATTATCGACCAATTTAAAAAAGAGGTCGATCAAGAAATAACTACATTAACAAAAGATTTTCAAGTAACAGAGAATAAAACGCGTTTGGAAAATTTAAAAAAATTATCCGGTTTTTATGCTGATCAGATTGCTAAAAGCAAAAACCTACCCATTAACAACGTACGCGACAATACAATCAACGCCCTTTGCGATGAACTGGATAGGCTTTCTATTCTTTTAGAAGCCTACAATGCGCAAGATGCGGTGGATGAAATAAAACAAGAAGAAGAGGATTTCAGTCAAAATGAGATGACCGCGTCGCAACAAGCGAAATTTCAGGCCCTTTCTAAAGTTTTAATAAAATCATTAGAGAATGAAATCAAAAAAATAGGTCCAGTGAAAATCAAAGATAAACCTGACATCCATGACTCAATCGCGGAGTATATTGCTGACATTGACGTGTCGATTCATGCAACCAATCAATTGATAGATAATTTAGAAAAGGTCGAAACAAGGAGTGAGTTTCGAAATAAATTGATTCAAGACCTAAAAGCCAAAAAAAATAATTTTGATGAAAATAAAAAACAGATAAATAGGATTAGCGAGCATGATGCATTTCATGCGATCCAGATAATCGATATGAGTAAATCACCCGGCGACGACACAATCAGCGCGTGTTGCGCTGAAATTGATTTGATTGATAGCCTCTTTAAAACATTGGAGGAGTTAGATCAAAGTGAGATAGCTTCGAAACTGGGCTACAAACTCGATGAGCGTTATCAATTTCTAAATACATTAATCGATCTTGAAATTCAAAAAATAGATCAGGTGAAAATTATAGATGAGCCCGATCTTCATAAATCCATCGAGACGTATATGGATGACATCGACGTGTCGATTAGCAAAACTAATCAATTAATAGCCAAGTTAGAGAAGGTTGAATCGAAGAGCAAATTTCGGAGCGAAGTGATTCAAGAGCTGAATATCCAAAAAAATAACCTGGCAATCAATAAAGAACAGATACTTGCTATTACAAAGCATGATGCGTTTGGGGCCATCAATATAGTCAATCTGGATGAACAACCACCTGGAGAAGGAGACGGCACCCTAATAAGCGCGATTTGCGATGAAATGGATGCGATTCATAGCCTCTCTGAAACATTGGATACGTTCGATAAAAATGAGATCTTTTTGAGGCTTAAGAATAAACTCACCGAGCGTTTTCAATTTCTCAATACATTATTAGATCATGAAATTCAAAAAATAGATCAGGTGGAAATGAAAAACAATCTAGACCAGCTACTCGATCATGTGACCGAACTTAATGAATCTTCTATAAAAATAACAACACTTAAAATGGATTTGAATCTAAAACAGAATCAGAGTGAATTTCGGAAAAATTTGATCCAAAAACTAGATGACAAAGACAAGAAGCTTACATCGAGACTGAAACGGATTATGCATGTTACAAATAGTAAATCATTTTTGGAAATGTATAAGGAAATTAATGCCCTTGAAGAACATGCTAAAATACTAAATAGAAGCAGCAGCTGTTTCACCACCGGAACAACCGATGCTCAGTCAGGTAGCAAAAAATTAGTGGGTGAATTAAAATACCAGGTGCTTCACTTTATTAAAGAAACAGAAATGTCGCCTGACGATCTGGCTGTAATGAGTCAGAAGATCGTTGATGAAACGCAAGAGGCCATCGAGCAAATGAAACACCGGAATATTTTCAGCAAAGCAGCCAATTTTCTAGTCGGCATTGTCTATCAACCTAATTTCTTTCACACAAAAAGACAAATAATAGCGGATAAAATCCTTCAGGAAGCAAGGGCTATCCGCACTTTTGATCAACAAGATCATCGTGGTAAAAACAATTGTTCTTCACGTTTCTACCCTCATAAGCTTGCCACTCTGGTTGAGGATGGTAGAGTAGGCAGAGAAGACTTGCGCATAACTGGCAATAAAATCTAATTGGTTTAAAATGCTCGAAAGTAGCTATTAAACTGCTTTTATTCAAATAGCGGGAATGGCTGTCAAATTGAGAAACTTATGCACAAAAATAAAACGCAACAAAGTAAAAATTATAATTTTGCATTTGCCAGTATTTTTTTTATTTTAACATTTTTATTCGCTCAAACAGCAAAAGCAAATAATCAATCAATAGAAAATAAAATTTCATACTACATTAATAATCAGCGACAAGAACAACTTTCTTTATTGGAAAAACTGGTTAATACAAATAGCGGAACAGCAAACATTCCAGGCGTGCATCAAATAGCAGAAATTTTGCGTCCCCAGTTTGAAGAACTGGGTTTTAAAGTTCGCTGGGTAGAAGAGCCTGCCAACATGCAGCGAGCAGGAACTTTAATTGCTGAGCATCCTGGCAACAAAGGAAAAAGGTTACTACTGATAGGTCATTTGGATACTGTTTTCCCTTTAAATAGTCCATTTCAGCATTTCAAACAAGAAAATAATTTTGCAACGGGCCCTGGCGTAATTGATGACAAAGGGGGTGATGTCGTTATTCTCTATGCATTAAAAGCATTACATGCTGCGAATGCACTAACTCATGCAAATATTACTGTTGTTTTAACAGGTGATGAAGAAGATTCTGGAAAACCTTCAGCTATTTCACGAAAGCCATTGATTGATGTCGCTAAACATAGTGATATTGCTTTAGATTTTGAATGTGCGATCACGCCCGATACCGCTACTATCGCACGTAGAGGAACCACCAACTGGATCTTAACAACAGAAGGTAAGGAAGCACATTCTTCAAAAATTTTTCAAGAAAAAATAGGTTTTGGCGCTATTTATGAGCTAGCTCGAATTCTTGATACTATGCGCATTCAACTTGCCAACGAAAAATATCTATCATTTAGCCCCGGCCTTATTTTGGGTGGAGCAACAGTAGCTTATGATAAAACCAACTCCCAAGGTACTGCTTTTGGAAAAGGAAATGTAATCGCTAAAATAGCTATGGCTAGAGGAGATTTACGTTTTCTCACTGAGAAACAAAAAATCAGCACCGAGAAAAAAATATTTGCCATTGTTAACTCTCATTTACCTGTAACAAAGGCATCTATAACCTTCGAAGAAGGTATTCCCGCAATGCCACCTAGCTCAGCTAATTTAGAGCTACTAAAGAAATACAGCCAAGCCAGTATTAAATTAGGCTATGGTGCAGTCAATCCGCTTGATCCTGGCAGTAGAGGCGCAGGAGATATTTCACACATTGCTTCTCTTGTATCTGCTTCATTAGCTGGATTAGGACCTTTTGGCACTGGCGCTCATTCTGATAAAGAAACTTTAGATATTCAATCCTTGACTACTCAAACTCAAAGGGCAGCGTTACTGATTTACAGACTAACAGATGAGAATTAGAAATATTTTTTTTGTTCGATTTTTACTTAGAAAATACAGAAACCTCGCCATAGACAAATTGAAACAGCCGGCCTGTCTTATCTAGAAGACGCAGGCCGCCTTCTTCATTCAGGCCCTGGGCCACTCCTTCAATGTTAGCGGTTGGCGTTCTCACGAACACTTCTTTTTGCAAAAGCAGGTCATGCTCACGGATAAAAGGCAAAAAGGGTTTTAAGCCCTGAGTTTCAAAAAGAGAAACGCCGGCCAGCAAAGAATCTAAAAGGATACCCGTCACCCGATTGCGTGAAGCTGGTTTTCCCAAAATTTTGTCCAGGCCAATCCAGTCTTTGTTTTTTTCTTCGGGGAGACTGAGATTCAAGCCAAGGCCCATGACCACCCAGTTTTGCTGAGCAGACACACGGTTTTCTAATAAAATCCCAGCCAGTTTTCGGCCTGCGAATAATACATCGTTCGGCCATTTTAAACCCAGGCCCTTTACCTCGAAATTCTTTAAAGCTTGGATCAGTAAAGCCCAACAAACCAAGCTCAAGCCTGAAAGTCCTTGAAAAAACAGAGGAAAAGACCAACCCAAAGAACAATAAATATTCGTGGCATAGGGTGAAAACCAGTTTTTCCCCTGACGCCCCCTGCCCTGTGTTTGTTCTTCTGCGAGACAAACCCAGCCCGATTTCGGTTCCTGTTGCAACAGATAGGTATTCGTCGAGTCAAGCGATTCAAAAACGTCCAACTTCAACAAAAAAGCCCGATTTGAGGGGGAGATCGCCCCAATGATCTTTTTAGAGTCAAGCTTTTCGAGCTGTTCTTTCATAGTACAATTTTTTTATTGCATAAAGTATCAAAGAAGGTTAAATTGAACATTATTTCACACACCACTTAAGGAAAGCATATGAAAACTGCTCTACTGTTAATCGAAATCCAGAACGACTACTTTCCCAATGGACGGATGCCAATTGAGAAAAGCACTTACGTCGCTGCGAAGGGAAAGCAATTATTACAAGCCTATCGCGCGCGTGAATGGCCTGTAATTCATGTGCAACATATCTCCACGCGTCCTAATGATACCTACTTTCTGCCTTGTACAAAAGGCTCTGAATTTCATCCAGACTTTCAGCCGGCCAAGGGAGAATTTATTGTTAGAAAACATTATCCCAATAGTTTCCGCGATACCACTTTATTGAATCTATTAAATAAAAACCATATCAATCATCTGACCATTTGCGGCATGATGACACACAGCGCCGTGGACTCGACCACCAAAGCCGCCTACGACAATGGCTTTATGTGCACAGTTTTACATGATGCTTGTGCTACCAAGGACCTGCACTTTAGCGAAATCATCATTCCCGCTCAAAATGTTCATCATGCTTGCTTGGCCGCGCTGGAACCGATTTATGCTTCGGTTTTAAGCTCAGATGCCTTCTTGCAAATGATCAGCGTTCGCAGCAGCACGACTAGTCTCGCGATTCCTGCCTAACATTTGATCTTTTCACGGGGCCTCTGCCCGGCAGAAGCCCCTAAAAAAGACGCCCCTCTCTTAAGAGTGCAGCCTGTGGCAAAGCTTACCCCATCAGCCTTTCAAAAGCGCGTTTTAGCCTGGTTTGATCGTTTTGGCCGTAATTCCTTACCCTGGCAGCAAAATAAAACCCCCTATCGCGTTTGGGTTTCGGAAGTCATGCTGCAGCAAACACAAGTCTCGACGGTGGTTCCTTATTTTCAACGATTTATGGAGCGCTTTCCCGATTTAGCGACACTCGCGCAAGCCGAAGAGGATGAGGTTTTGCATCTATGGACCGGACTGGGTTATTACAGCAGAGCGCGGAATTTGCATCGTAGCGCTAAAATGATCCAAGACGAAGGAGGCGGGAAATTTCCAGAGGACTTGGAAGGAATTCAACGCCTGCCTGGCATTGGCCGCTCGACCGCGGGGGCGATTTTGAGTTGTGCCTTTAATAAAAAAGCGGCTATTTTAGATGGGAATGTTAAACGGCTGCTGGCCCGGTTTCATGCCTTGACTACGCCCTTGGATGATAAAAAAACGAGCGATCAGCTGTGGATGTTGGCGGAGGCGTATACGCCTTCAAGGCGCATTGCGGATTATACGCAGGCGATGATGGACCTAGGGGCGACCCTTTGCACCCCGAAAAACCCCCGATGTCCAGACTGCCCGGTGTTACGCTATTGTGAGGGTAAACGGCTGGGGCTTGCGGAGGTCTTGCCCTATAAAAATAAAAAAGCGCCTCTGCCTGTCCGCAAAACAACCTTTCTAATTTTGCAGAATAAAACGAAGATTTTGCTGCAAAAAAGACCTGCCAAGGGCATCTGGGGGGGGCTTTGGTCTTTGCCTGAACTTCCTGAAAAGGTCTCTGTAGCGCAAATCAAGGAGCATTGTTCGCAGGCCTTTCAGCTCCAGGCTAAAAGTTATCAGCACTTAAAACCTTTCCGGCATACCTTTACTCATTTTCATCTGGAAATTCAGCCAGTTCGGCTGGAAGTTACGCTTTCGCCTGCTCATAACATGGATCAGAAGAAGGAAATTTGGTATAGTCTGCGACGCCCCGAAACACTAGGGCTTCCCGCGCCCGTCCTCTCTTTGTTAGGAGAATTGACATGACCCGTTTTGTTGAATGCGCCAAGCTTAAGAAAAATGCCGAGGGGCTGGAGAAACCGCCCTTTATGAATGCAGTCGGTCAAAAAATTTACGATCAGGTTTCGAAGGAGGCCTGGCAGTTATGGCTGGGGCATCAGACGATGTTGATTAATGAGTATCGCTTAAGCTCGATTGATCCAAAGGCGCGGCAGTTTTTGGCGGTGGAGATGGAGAAGTTTTTGTTTGGGGAAGGGAGTGAAAAACCCGGGGGTTATGTGCCTTTGTAAACTACAGCCCCCTTCCCTCAACGAAGTTGAGGGAAGGGTTGGGGTTGGGAGGCAGGTTTAGGAAATTTATCCCCATGCCGTAAAACGCCGCCATTTATGGCGGTGATGTAAGGCATACAATCGCGAAGCGGCACTTGTTTTTTTAAGAATTTCTAATATACTCCATTCCCATACCCTCGGGCAGAGGGGATTTTAAGCCTGTGGAGAAAGACGTTGTAAAGTCTATCATTGAAGCAGGAACCTGAGACGAACTGCGAAGCATAGTCTCCCTATCTAAACAATAGGAATCCTCGGACTTTAGGCCGAGGAGGATGTCAAACTTGACTCTCCTTAGGGTAATCGATATTAATATAGACCGCATGGCCAGATAGCTCAGTCGGTAGAGCAGAGGACTGAAAATCCTTGTGTCGCTGGTTCGATTCCGGCTCTGGCCAAAGTAAAACGCCGAAACGAAAATCTCGCTTTCTCTAGTAGGACTATAGTAGGAAAGATAATCAAAAGTTAATGAAGGAGTATACAGTGACAACCTCTCCAAAACGGGCGATGTATTGAGCAAGTAATAACCCACCCTTAAAAATAAATTTATCTTGATAGGAAGAGCTCGATAGCCTTGCTAAAAATCGCTCTAAAAGTAGCTGCTTCCAAACTTTGTTGAGGGTAGTATCTTTTTCTGAGGCAGTTGTCTTTAATCGCTCTTTCAATGCTGTTTCGTTCATAAGGTCATCGCCATTAAAAATGGTTCAATTTTTATTCGAAGTTTTTTTGCATATTTTCTAATTTTCTCTATATCAACTCTTTCAGCGCCCTTCTTGGTCAATGCTGTCTTTAAAGCTTTTAAAGCTGTCTCGCGCCCCAAATAGCGAAAAGCATCTACAATCGTTCTTTCACGATCAAAGATAGGCAACGTAACTTTTCCAAGTTTAATGGTTGTCTTGCCAAGTTCAAGGTTACGCATTCTAACGACTTTTGTGGGTGGCATAGCACGGTGAAGCGTATCATGCCTTATTGCTAGCCAGTGCTGCGATGGCATTTCTTCTGTCAAATGGTACAAAAAGAGCGCTGAGGTTAGGCAAATCACGCCATCCTTTACACGCTGCATTGCTTCAATAAGGTCATCCCATCGAAAATCATTGCTCATTGGCACATCGACACCACGGTAAGTACCATGTCCGATGCGCTTTAGTTCATTTTGCTTCACATAGTAGGCAAGTGTTGCAGAACTAACGCCGCAAAGACGGGCATCCCTACTTGTAAAGCTAGGGGCACGAAGAAGAGGCTTTAATCTTTCCAAGGCATTTTTGGGCTTCATTCTTTTAACTTAATATTGACGCCCAATATTGTCAAGTGGGCGTCAATATTAAGTTAATCTTGCGTCAATACTTCTTACAAATATTCTGTCTAAATAAGCCGTTACACCAATCGCCCAGGGTTAAGCACCCCCATTACAGCAATACATTTGGTGAAAATAACAAGTAGGATGCCAACTAAATTTCTCACAAAGCGCTTTCTAAAATTTTTTCGCCATAATTGTACAAAATAGAAATATGGCCTTCTTCTTCTAAAAACACATGCTTAGCTTGGGCTATGTACTGTGCATAGATTTCTGAATGCTTTACCGGAGCCTGCTGATCTTTACCGCCTTGCCATATAGTCAAAGGACACTGGATTTCTTCCAAACTAAATCCGCATGGTTTAGCGTAAGCCCCCAATAATCCCACCCTATGGCACCCTAAATTAAGATAGTAAATTGTCGCCTTAGTTATTAACTTACTGATAAGGGTTTTATCTATTCGTCGAGCTCTTAGATATTTGAATTCTGGTAAAACTATTACACATTAAGATTAAATTACTTACTCACAGAATGATTTTTCCAATGCCCCCCAAAAATTACATTAAATCGAGTTGCATTAGCTATTGGGCATATTGTTTTGTTTGCCTTCTCAAGCTTCACAAATCCATAAGATGATAAAGTTTTTAATGTCCTAGATAAATTGCTCGATTGCCTTCCTGTCATTTCTGCTAACTCACGTATTGATGCAGGTTTTTTCTCGGTTATGACCTGTAAAAGAGCTTGATTAGAATCGCTCAAGACTTCAGCCAGTGAGCGAATAGACGTGAACCAAATCTTGGGCTCATCAGGCTTTGGCTTATATTTTCCACTCGCAATAGCCAAAGTCCTTTCACGTATTTCTTTTTGAGACATAATGCCGATTTTAATAATTTTCATATTTAATCCCCCTCACTCTAGTCCAAGTGCTTTTAATATTTTGTCTACTTCTGCCCAAAAATCTTTGAGCAATTGAAGTGCATCAACAAATTCATAAGCAACTTCTTTATCTTTTGAATGTCGATGACGATGGTCAAAGGTTATTCGTCCTTGATGTTTTCCTTTATTTTTTCTTTTTATAGGATGAGCATTATCAAAACCCATGATGCGCTCACCTTGTCGATTATGGAGCGTGAAACTGTATCGTATCCCATGAGGGATTCCTTCTGTCGTTTTTGGAACTAGCTTTACTTCGAATTTCGTCCAGTGTCCCCCGGCTTGCTCAATGATTTGACCATCCAAATCGAGCAAGGTATTAATATCCTTCATATAATCCTTACCTTAATTTCTTTTAGTTATCATCTGCTGATAACTATATTATAGTGAAATACATAATTTTGTCAAATTGCCCGGATGTGCGGTTAAAACGGCCAGCACCTTGAATAAATAAAATCAGACCCTCCACTGAAGTCTTTGGTCGTACTTTTCTTGCCGCAGACCCAGATGGCCATATTATTCGAGTGTGTCCTTTGGATTAAGCTGTATTGTGAAATTCTTTGCCCAGTGGCTTGGAACATACAGAGGCTTCAATCGCTGAGCCAACGTAGTGAATCAGCGATCATTTTTTTGCACTGAAAAGCACATATTTTAATCAATAAACGTATCGGCAGAGACATGAAATCTCGCGGACAATTTTTTAATCTGATTTATGTTAAGCTGACGTTTGCCCTGTAAGATTTCAGAAACCACTCCCTGACTGCCTATTTCGTCTAGATCAGATTGTTTCAGATGATGCTGCTCCATTAGAAATTTCAAAGCAGCTATGCCTGTTACATTTTTAACTTGATGATTCTTTTGCTCGTCATATTTATCTATCATGTAACTCAGAATATCAATTAACCCCATTAATTTATGGTCTTCGTCTTCACTCACAAGATCTAGCAACCGATCAAGTACCCTTGCAAGTTTATCATATTCAGCATCGGTTTGAGGCTCGCATATAAGCTGAGAAATATATCCCCAATGCTTTATAGTGTTTTTAAGACTTTTTTCTTCCGACTTTTCTTTTAATCGCTGGACTGCCATTTTTTTTCCTCCATTTACCTTGATCATATTCTGTGTGAGTCAATATCTCTCGGATATAAAGCTTATTTCGATTAAAATGGATACTTGCAATTAATCGCAATTTATTACCACCAATATCAAAAACATAGTTATCGCCCACTTTATCAACACTATTAAAAGTCTTTTTCAAGTTGGCAAAATCATTAAAATTATTTTTTTCTATTACCCTATGCCATCCAGTTAACGCTGATGCACACTGAGGATGCTTTATTGCTGCCTCAATAATTCTTTTCTTAGTGATTATATGCACACAATATCCTTTGCTATCCTATATATTATTATATCTCATTTTGAGATATTCACAAGAGGCGGGGTCGATTTAAATACGTTAATACATCAATTGCTTAGAGTTAAGCATTTTGAACCCATTATACTTAATGAAGGTTCTGGCAGGGGTATTACCCGATCTTTATTCTTTAAAACATCGAAAAGCGAAACCAGCACCCACAGTCGGTTTCATATTTTTTGCCATCCACAGCAAGCAACCTCAGTTGTACGATTTTCTCGTACAACTGGGAAAAATGATTTTGTCAATTCGCTCGGCTAAGCGGCAAGAATTATAAGTTTCTGTTTTATATGATTTTCAATAGAATATCCGAATTGCAATCAACACTGATAAATGGTATTTTTTGAGGGCTGAAAATCCTTGTGTCGCTGGTTCGATTCCGGCTCTGGCCAAAGGAAATGGCCTAGGTAAATCAAGAAGTTAAAAGTCAGCACTCAACACCCTCCCATAATGCTAAATAGATTATGTAGAAGCAGTGTAGAAGGTTAAGAGCTATTTATGTTTCGAAACCATGGTTTTTTTGAAAATGTTGATTATCTTGCACCTTCAATAAAAATTGAACTTGCCAATGAAGCCAATGCTAAAGAAATAGCTGACATCGGAAAAAAAACACATCAGGAAACCTATCCTAATTATAATGCTGCTGACCGTGAAGAGTTGTTGGAGCGTCGGTTTGGTAAAAAGTTTATAGAACAAATTTATTTAGACGAATTAATCTCAAAAAAGGTTAAATATTTTAAGGCAACCTATGATAATAAAATTATTGGATTTTCTAAGCTCATTTTGCATGCTAATAATATTGCAGAATTAGATAAACTTTATGTACTAAAAGATTATCAAGGGCAAAAAATAGGATCTAAATTATTGCAAATGTGCTTTGACTATGCCTTGAGAGTAGATGTTAAGGCTGTAACACTTTCCGTCAGTGATGCTAATTTGCAAGCCATTGCTTTTTATAAGCACAATGGCTTTTCTATTACAGGTGATAGCATTATACCTGATATTCCAAATAGCCAAGGGAAAGCTTATAAAAATGAAATTATGATATGCACAGATTTTGCCGCTCGATGTCAATCCCATCACTCACCGTCTTTAAAATCAAAATTATGATGACGGCAAGAAACTGGCATTGAGTGACCTTGATAAATTTATTGGGTCATTTTTACTCATGATATTTTATTAGATGGCACTAAAACTCTTTCATCATTCGCTTCATAAATGAGTCAAATAACGGAACCGTAAAAGCTGTTTCTCCATGAGCAGGACTGTAAATCAGACCTTTACTAATTAACTGCTCACGAACAGGCCCCAAATGAGTCACTTGCTTATCAAGAACCGCCGCAATCTTCCCAGACGCATGAGGCCCAGCACCTAGCTCAGCCATTGCTCTGAGATATCGCTTTTGCATCGGCGTAAGCTGGTCGAATCGAACACGAAAAAAACTAGCATCTAAATCGGCCAGCGCACCAATTGTTGCCTCTTTAGCATCCTGTGGAGTAATAGGCGCACTCTCCGCAATGTCCCATGCATGCTTACCCCATTCCTGTAGAAAATAAGCATAGCCCGCCGTTTGTCGTATAATTTCTTCCAAAGCGCCTTCAGTGTAATGCACCCCCAGCTTCTCTGCTGGAACAACAAGCGCTCGGGTAGCCGCCTCATGATCAAGTTGCCCAATATCGTGAAACTCGAACAAACGCTCTGCATAGGTTTTTGCCTCTCCCATTCGAGCAGGAACCTGAGGCAAGCCTGCTGCAACCATAGTGATTGGCAATGCATCTTGAGAGGCCACATGAAGCGCCATAATAAGTGATGCCAATTGTTTTTCGTCCAGAACGTGAATTTCATCTATAAAAAAAACTATCGCCGTTTCCTTCTCTTTTGCAGCAGCACCAACGACCTGAAATAGCTGAACCAACCCTTCATCGAGATTTGCCATTAACGGAACACTTGAATGTGGCTCAATCTCTAACCCCACCTCAACATCGTGATATTTTACCTTCATCGCAGTCACAAAACTGGCAAGTGCCTGGAGTCCACGCATAACTAAATCTGCCGCAGCTTTTCCTCTATTCAATTTAAGAATAGCGGCCTTTAACCCCGGAGCTAGCAAAGATGGCAATGACCGTCCCTCGGGAACCTCTATTCGCACCGTAATTATCTTTGATACTTCAGCCTCCTGACGAATTCGATTAAGTAGGACTGTTTTCCCCACCCCACGTAGACCGGTTAAGATGAGGCTACGAGCAAATCGCCCTGAGGCTACCCGCCGTAGAGCTATTGATGCTTTGGAGAGAAGTTCATCACGCCCAGCCAATTCAGGTGGGGGCGCTCCCGCGCCGGGGGCATAGGGGTTAAGAAATGGGTCCATATTTATATCCATTTATACCTAGTTTATGTAAATACTATAAACTATAGTAAACTAGATATAAACAAAGCTCCAGTGGTTTTGCTTATACTAAAAATGGGAAGAGTTGATTAATTAACAAGGGGTTATAATAAAAAATGATGACAAGGATTCGATTTTTATTCTCAATTAAATTTCTCACAAAGCGCTTTCTAAAATTTTTTCGCCATAATTGTACAAAATAGAAATATGGCCTTCTTCTTCTAAAAACACATGCTTAGCTTGGGCTATGTATTCAGCATTGGTTTGAGGCTCGCGTATAAGCTGAAAAATATATCCCCAATGCTTTATAGTGCTTTTAAGATTTTTTTCTTCCGGCTTTTCTTTTAATCGTTGGACTGCCATTTTCTTTCTTCCATTTGCCTTCGTCATATTCTGTATGGGTCAATAAATAGGTTCTTATATCAGTCGCTTAGGGTTAAGCAGCTTAAAAAGCCTCCCATTGCACCCAACAAATATAGCAAGAATAACGAGCAGCATGCCGACAATGTCCGTAAAATAAATCGATTCCTGCAAAAATAGAAAAGCCAGAACAGTCGTACTAATTGGCATAACACCCGTAAAAAGCGCTGCAATATTGGCACTTATCTTAGTTAATCCTCGATACCAGAGCAAAAAGAACATTATCCCTCCTGAAATACCGTAAATTAACACTTGCCCATAGAGATTTAAGCCAATATCCCTTGGATGAAAGCTACCTGTGCTGGACAGGGCAAAAGGTAGGAACATGACGAGATTAAAAAAATTGACCAAGATCACTGCTTCAGTCTCTGATATTTTTTTGCCGACCGATTTCGATAGAATTGTAAAAAGAGCTTCAGGAATAACAGCCAATAGCACGAGAAAATTTCCTAAAAGAGCATTGCTCATTGCATCTGATTCTTTGCCAAGATTTAAAATAAGCAGTCCAAGCATCACAATGAATATTGCTAAGCCTTTTTGGAAATTAATTTTTTCGCGTAAAAATACTGCTGATAAAACAAAAATCATAATCGGGGTAATACTACTAATAATACCCGCTGAAGTAGCACTTGTTGTTTTCATTCCATACAATATGAGTACATTAAATAAAAAACCTCCACAAGCCGCCTGAAAAATGAGCAACAATTTATCTTTTGAAGATAAGGACATGAAATTTCGGTAGATGCCTGACAACGGTAGCTTGCTTAAGTGCGCCACCCCCAACATTCCTACAAACCCGATGGCAAACCGTATAGCCAGCAATAAAAAAATGGGAAAATAATTGATAAGCAATTTTCCTGATATAACATTCACGCCCACAAAACACTGGGCTACCGTCAGCTCAAAATACCCGACACTAAGCTGATGCTTAGCTAAAAAATTTTTAATCTTGCTTGAGCTTTTTGACTTGACCAACGGCACTTTAGACATAGCGAAACTACCCCTCTTCTGGTGGATCTATTTTGACTAATCATGATACACTCAGCCCAAAATAAATCCACCGAAAGAGAGCAGTTTATGACCATATCTTATGAAGAGTTTGAAAGGGTAGATTTTAGATCAGGCACCGTCACCAAAGTTGAACCTTTTCCGAGAGCCAAAAAACCAGCCTATAAAGTGTGGGTTGATTTTGGCAATGACATTGGCGTCAAGCAAACATCGGCACAAGTCACTCAGCATTACACCCCTGAGTTGCTACTAGGGCGGCAAGTAGTAGGCTGCGTCAATTTGGGCAGCAAAAATATTGGTGGGTTCACTTCTGAATTTTTATTGGTCGGCTTTCCCGACAATAACGGAGCAGTCTGCCTAATCACAGCCGACCCCCAAGTACCCAACGGAAAAAAGCTGTTCTAGGTCTAACAGATATGACCGCAAAAAGAATAACACCGTCAATACAAGGCTACCTGATGATTTTGGCTTCAGCTTTATGCTTTGCCTCATACGGTGTCTGGTCACGTTTATTAGGCCATCATTTTGGTATTTTTTACCAAGGCTGGGTGCGTAGCGCAATTATCTTAATAGCCCTACTGCCCATTTTAATCATGAGTAAAAAATTTAAGCCTATAGCGCGCAAAGACAGGAAATGGTTTGCAATAACAATGATCTTTACTGTTTTCACGCAAGCTCCTGTCTACTTTGCGTTTAATCATTTGGAGCTTGGAACTGCAACACTGATCTTCTACGCGTTATTTTTAATAACCTCCTATCTAATAGGCTGGTTATTCCTATCTGAAAAGATGACTACAGTAAAAATTCTTTCTAGCGTTCTCGCACTCATTGGTCTTTTTTTGACATTCGGACTTTCATTGGCTACGTTTTCGGTAGCCGCGATGCTTCTGGCTGCTTTGAACGGAATAGCTAGCGGTGGAGAGGTCGCTACCAGCAAAAAATCAACACAAAAATATTCGTCACTGCAATTGACCGCTTACTCCTGGATTCTCATATTGATCACGCATCTTCCGCTTTCAATGATAACAGGAGAAATACAACTTACACCTACTTTCAATTTAGAATGGTTCGCTATGCTTGGATATGCCGTATCGGGTTTAGCGGGGTTTTGGCTGGTCATAGAAGGGTTTAAGCATGTGGACGCGAGTATTGGAAGTCTTATTGGCTTGCTTGAAATTCCTTTTAGTATTTTCTTTGGCGTAATTTTATTTCACGATCGCTTAACGTTTCCCATTATTGCAGGAGGGCTCATCATTATCATGGCGGGCTTATTGCCTGATCTTTATTCTTTAAAATATCGAAAAATGAAACCGGTACCCACGCCTTTGCCTTTATAATTGTCTCGATTAGGAGAGAAGAGATCAGCTTAATTTAATTCGAATTAGTTGCTCGCATCCTAAGCAAACGTAATTGATTCTAAAAAGGCAGGCCGCCGAGCCAAAATTTACAAAAAAAATGCAAATCAAACAAAATTATGTCTATACTCCATAGCCTTGTGCCATAAAACTTTATTAACTTATTTTTAATATGAAGGGTACGTTATGACAAAACTGAGTGTCAATGTAAACAAACTTGCCACACTTCGAAACTCACGTGGCGCAAACAATCCCAATCTGTTGCAAAGCGTCTTAGATATCATTTCTTATGGAGCACATGGCATTACAGTACATCCCCGCCCTGATGGTCGGCACATTCGCAGAGATGATGTATATAACATCGCAAAAGCGATTAACGTGGAATTTAACATTGAAGGTTATCCCGATGAAGACTTCATTAAAATGGTCAAGGAAGTCATGCCCGCTCAATGCACAATGGTTCCCGATCCGCCTCATGCCCTTACCTCTAACGCAGGCTGGCTTATTGAGAAAAACATCGATTTTCTAAAAGAAGTCATTGCCGAATTACATCAAAAAGGAATTCGCACTTCTTTATTTATTGACCCCCATACTCTTTCTTCCAAAGACCTTGAGCTATTAAAAGTCACTGGCACTGATCGCGTTGAACTTTACACGGAACCTTATGCTTCTCATTACGGAACAGACAAAGAAAGAGACACGCTAGAGAAATATAAAAATACTGCATTGGCAATTAACAAGCTTGGGATTGAATTAAACGCTGGCCATGACCTCAATTTGGAAAACCTTCGCCCCTTCCTGAAAGCGGTCCCCACAATCCAAGAGGTTTCCATCGGTCACGCTCTCATTTGTGACGCGCTGTATTTTGGCATGAAGGAAACTATTTCACGCTATTTGGCCTGTTTAAATTAGGATGATTTTTAAAGTTTCTCCTGTCCAATTTCATGGAAAAGCGTCTCATGCGAATAATCATAGCTACTTTTGCGAATAGAAACTCCAATAACATGGGGGTCGGGCGATATTACAATAAAATTGCGGATATTTTAGAAAATGAGGGCCATGAAATTATTTTCTTTAACCATTCCACCCAATTGAATCTTGAAAAAACAACATTTTCCCATACTCTGGTCCCCATGTTTGAAGGAAGCACTTCAAGACGCTTCGACAAGCTTTATGAGACGCTTAAACCGGATGCAGTGCATATTCAATCAGAGGTTGGGCTAGGTCTTTCAGTGCGTCGCTATTGCGTTCAAAATGCCATACCTTATTCCAGCTCATATCACACGAACTGGGATATTGGCATGAAACACTGGGCACATCTTCCATCCAAGTTAGTTTGGTCTTATCTGCGATGGTTCTATAAACCGGCCAGCCTTATTCACGCCTGCACGCCGCGGATTGAGCAAATGCTTCGAAGTCATCAAATTCAAAACCGCATTGAAATCTTTCCCCCTGGCGTTGACCTAAACGATTTTTATTATGATCCCCGGCCTTCCCTCCTCAGTGCCTATCCGCGTCCTTACTTTATGTCCTTATCTCGAGTTTCTAAAGAAAAAAATTTAGAGGCTTTTTTAGACCTGCAACTCCCCGGCACTAAATTTATTTTGGGCAATGGCCCCTATAAGCGTTTTTTGAAAAAAAAATACCGGGGAAAGGCCGTTTTTTTGGATAGCCAGAACTTTCGGGAAATATTAAGCAGCGGCGATGTCTTCGTTTTTCCCTCTCAATTCGATACGTTTGGCCTGACCAATCTTGAAGCGCTCGCCTGCGGCCTTCCCATTGCAGCTTATCCCGTTATGGGCCCTGTGGATATAATTGAGCAAGGAATTTGTGGCTACACTTCCGAAAACTTACAAGAGGCAGCGCTAAATTGCCTCAATCTCAAGAAAGAAGCTTGTTTCCAGCGAGCGGCTCACTATTCTTGGAAAAACACCGCCCACTCTTTCTTAAAGCACCAGATGCTTTTAAAAAAATAAAACCATGACCTTATAGGCGCACGCCGCCGGACAAGGGAAACTCAGTCAACTGAGAAGACTTTGCTTCTTGGCCCTGGCCTTCCTGTGAATAAGCCTCTTTGTACCAATTCTTCCGCCAAGTGAGTTCCTTCACATTTTGCAAGAGCACCTTATTGTCGGTCCAAAAGCTACGATTCTTGGCATTTGCAAATTTTTGTATAAAGATGTTGTTTTCCACAATCAGGCCGCTTGTGTCAATTGCAGTCAAGCCATAGCGATTTTGCGACACATAATTGTCTGCTACCCTAATATTCAGATTAGTACTCTCCGCCTTTGGGTCTTGAAGAGTTGTTTTCAACAAGGAAATCAACGCAGCATTATTGCGCCCCAAACCCGAGCTCGAGATATAAATGGCGTAAGTAATTCCACCCATTACCATATTAGATTCTAAATTGATGCGTTTGCCGCGCAGTACTACAATGGAATAGCAGGAACCAGAAGCAAGATAATTTTGATTGACCAGGACATCTTCAGAATCAATGAGATCAATACCGTCCCCCACGTTATTATTCCCTGCGAAAAAGATTTTGTTCTTTTCCAGAATGGCATGGCTTCCTTTAAAAAGGAAGATACCGGTAATGCTGACGCGCTTGAACTGATTATAGCCGAAATAAACCCGATGCACGTTTTTTAGGATAAAACCGCCATGGAAAAAACGAAGATGATTATGGGTGATGGTAAAGTCGCTGGTTTCTAACTCATCGGTCACCAACAAACTAGCTGTATAGGGCTGTGCAATTGTGAAATCATTGGCGACCAGCTTCACCTGACCTTGATGTATCCTAAAGACACTGAAAACACTGGGCATATCCGGATTTTTTGGAATGCCCAGCGTTGAAATTCTAAAGCGGTTTTTCTTTAAAATGAGACCGCCTGAATACAAATGCAACAATTGCGGCTTATCCGGGCTGAGGAGGCCTGTGACAATACAGTGGTCTAATTCCAGCTTTGCATTATTTCGAATTTCAAAATAACCCTGCGTCAAATCCAGCATCATATTGCTAAACGTAGTGTCTTGGTCAATGACATACTTACCGGTGATTACCATTGAATTGGCTAAGGCGCCAGAAGGAAACAATAAAAAAAGAAGAGCAGATAATAAAAAAAAAAGCTTAAGTCCCTGCAAGCACCGCCTCCCCCAATACAGCGAGGACCGTATCGGCTACTCTCTGCATATCGGCTTCGGTTAATGTGGGGTGAATTAAAAACATTAAACTGGTCTCACCCAGTTTTTTTGCGACGGGTTTTGACGGAACAACAGGCGCCTGTCTAAACGCTCCTTCAAGATAGACTTCACTACAACTTCCCGAATAACAAGCCACCCCTCTTTCGTTTATTTCCCGCATGATTCGATCTCGGTCCCACCCTGCTTTGAGAAATTGCGGCCCGACAAAAGCATAGTATTTGTAATAGGCATGCCGAAGGTCTGGTCCAGGCTGGAACACAGACAAACCAGGCTGGTTTTTCCAACTGCGGGTTAAAATATCCGCGTTGCGTTGACGAAGCGCGAGCCATGCAGGCAATTTTTTTAATTGCAAACGGCCAATGGCGGCCTGTATCTCCGTCATACGCCAGTTTGTGCCGAATGAATCATGCAGCCAGCGAAAACCCGGTGGATGCTTTTGATGATAGACCTTAGAATAATTTTTTCCATGGTCCTTAAAAGCCCAGATTTTCTGCCACAAGCGCTCATCGTCTGTCACAATCATGCCGCCTTCGCCGCCTGTTGTGATAATCTTGTCCTGGCAAAAAGAAAATGCACCGATCTCTCCCCAGGAGCCGACAGGACGGCCATGAAAAAGAGCGCCATGCGCTTGCGCGCAATCTTCGATGATTTTCAACTGATGTTTTTTGGCTAACGCGGAAATCGCTTCCATGTCCGCCGGCCAACCCGCTAAATGGACCACAATAATGGCTTTCGTGCGAGGTGTAATACAAGGCGCAATGGTTTCCGCGGTAATATTTTGAGTTCGTTCGTCCACATCAGCTAAGACCGGCGTCGCACCGCGCATGACAATGCAACTGGCCGAGGCAATAAAAGTGCGGCAAGAGGTGATCACTTCGTCACCCGGCCCAATATCCAAGGCATATAAAGCCGCTTCCAAAGCCACTGTGCCGTTCATTAAAGCGACTGCGAACTTCGTGCCGATCAAAGCGGCAAATTCCTTCTCAAATTCCCGCGTTTCTCCGCCTGTCCAATAATTCGTGCAGCCTGATTTTAACACCGCGCGCACAGCCTCCAATTCATCTTCGGCGTGAACAGGCCAACCTGGTGTTTTAATACTCATCGCGCTCCTTGAATAGCTCGCATTTTAGGCAGGAAAGGCCTGGCCGGATTGCCTACGACTGTTTCATAAGGTTGGACATTTTTAGTGACGACCGCGCCCATCCCTAAGACCGCTCCTTTTCCAATGACCAGAGGCTGCCCCGGCTTTCCTTGTTTAATAACAACGCCAGTGCCCACATAAACATCGTCTTCAATGACAATATTGCCATTGCAGTGAACGCTCGGCGCAAAGGTGACATAATCGCCGATCACGCAATCGTGAGCGACATAAGAATAGATATTGGCATGAAAATATCGGCCAATTTTGGCGTTCGACGTCACCATAGTGAAGGGACAAAAAATAGCGCCTTCTCCAATTTCATTGTCGTCCAGCTCGATATAGTTCGGCGCATTAATACGAAACGGCTTGACGCCCTCCCCTTTCATGAGCTCGACCATTTTTCGCCGCAGCCTGTGATCAGCGATGCTGACATTGAAAAATTTATTTCTAGCCGAAGATGAAAAAAACTCCTCCGGCGTCAGCACCGGGTAAGCGTTTAGTTTTTCGCTCCGTTTATTTTCATCTATAAAGACCAGTTCATAATCCGAAAAAGGATATTGCGCCTGAAGCATCGCCCTTACCACGGGCATCACTTCCCGACCAAAGCCGCCTGCGCCGACGATTCCATAGAGTTTCATCCCAATTCCTCTTTTGCCAGTGTTAAATTTGCCTGGGCTTCCAAATCAAAACGGGACATCGTGGCATAACCTTCCGCACTGATCCCTTCCCGTTTCAGCAGTTTTCCCAGCGTTAAAAAAATAATTTTCAGGTCCAGGAACAGCGAGTAATGCTCTACATACCACACATCATACTCAAATTTTTTTTCCCAGCTTAAGGCATTTCGGCCATTGATCTGCGCCCAGCCCGTCAATCCTGGGCGGACCTGGTGGCGAAGGCGCTGTCTTTCGGAATAAAAAGGCAAATACTCCATTAATAAAGGACGAGGCCCGACCAAACTCATCGAACCCATGACCACATTAATTAATTCCGGCAATTCGTCTAAACTTAAACTTCTTAAAAGCCTGCCAAAAGCGGTCAGCCGCTCTTCATCACTGAGTAGAACGCCCTCTGCATTGCGCGCGTCCAGCATGGTGCGGAATTTATAGAGTTGAAAGGGCTCTTCATTTAAGCCGGGCCGTGTTTGCTTGAAAATGACCGGCGAACCAAGAAAAATGCGCACTAAAAAATAAATAAAAAAGAAGAGAGGAGAAAGAAGTACCAGCATAACACTAGCAACGATAACATCAAAATTTCGTTTTCCCCATTTACAATACATAAATGATCCAATAAAGTTAGTAGCGTTGCAATGACGGTGACGATCTAATTTACTCTCACCCCAAAATTTATGCAAATTGTTTTCTAGACTGGACATAAGGATTGTGTTACATGAAAAATCAATTAATGAAGCGGCTGACCGACAAGGATGCAAGAATCGCGATTATCGGTTTGGGTTACGTCGGCCTACCCTTGGCGCTTCGCTTCTCAGAGGTCGGCTACCCCGTCATCGGCATCGATATCGATCCAGAAAAAATTGAAAAACTCCAGATGGGAAAAAGTTACATCAAACATATTCCGCATTCTAAAATTCAAAAAGCAAGGTCTTCCCAACTCGACGTTAGCTCTGACTTTGCCGCGGTGGCGGAAGCTGATGCCATCATTCTTTGTGTTCCAACCCCACTCAGCAAACAACGTGAACCTGACCTGAGTTTCGTTTTAAACACAATTGATTCTATTTTGCCGCATATTCACGCGGGCCAAATGATTTCCTTAGAGAGTACCACCTATCCTGGCACCACGGATGAGGAAATAAAACCCCGCCTTGAAAAGCGCGGCTTTCAGATTGGCAAAGAAGTTTTCCTGGTTTACTCTCCGGAGCGGGAAGATCCGGGCAATACCCTTTATCAAACTGAGAATATCCCAAAAATTTGCGGCGGCGTCACTGGAGCTTGTCTCACCTTGGGTCTTGCCTTATATAAACATGTGACCTCCGAGGTTTTTCCAGTCAGCTCAACCCGGGCAGCGGAAATGACGAAGCTGCTTGAAAATATTCATCGCGCCGTCAACATTGGCCTAGTCAATGAAATCAAAATGCTGGCTGACAGAATGGACATTGACGTTTATGAAGTCATTCATGCCGCCTCCACCAAGCCCTTTGGTTTTGTGCCCTATTACCCGGGCCCTGGCATTGGCGGACATTGCATTCCAGTCGATCCTTTTTACCTCACTTGGAAAGCGCGTGAATATGGCATGCATACCCGTTTCATTGAGTTAGCAGGAGAGATCAATAATGGCATGCCGCAATGGGTGGCACATAAAATCATTGACGCGCTCAATCAACGAGATAAGCCCATCCGGAAAAGTAAAATCTTAATTTTGGGCATCGCCTATAAAAAGAACGTCGATGATGTGCGTGAATCCCCCGCTGTTCAGTTATTAGAAATTCTTGTCAAGAAAGGCGCGCTGGTCGAATATTCCGACCCCTATTTGCCGTCTTTTCCCAAAATGCGGGAACACCATTTTCAATTGAACAGCGTACCAATCAATGAAAAAACGCTTGCTGAATTCGACGCTGTGGTGCTAACAACAGCCCATGATTTATTTGATTTTGACCTGATTCGAAAGCATGCAAACTTGTTGATAGATACTCGAGGCGTTTACCGTCAGCGAGATGAGAAAATTATCAAGGCCTAAAGGAATTCGTCATGAAAGACCGTAAAATTAAAATAGGCATCGTCGGCTGCGGCAAGATTGCCGCTAACCATTTAAAAGCCTTACAGGCGTTAACTGACCGCTATGATTTAACCTGTATCTGTGATACACGTCCGGAGTCACTCAAACCCATGGCGGCCAACTTGCGGGTGGAAGGTTATTCTAGTTTGAATGCTATGCTCAAAGCAAGACCAGACCTGGATCTTATCACCTTATGTTCGCCGAGCGGCATGCATGCACAGCAAACCATCCAAATCGCCCAAAGCGGTAAGCATATCGTGACTGAAAAACCAATGGCCACTCGCTGGTCAGACGGAGTTGAAATGATCAATGCTTGTGATCACGCCAATGTTAAACTTTTTGTAGTCAAGCAAACCCGCTATCAGCCTGCCTTGCAACAGTTGAAGCAAGCTTTAAAAAAGCAGCGTTTTGGCCGGATCTATCTCGCCAACTTTAATCTCTTCTGGACAAGGCCCCAAGCCTATTATGATCAAGCGGGATGGCGCGGCACTTGGGAATTTGACGGCGGGGCTTTCATGAATCAAGCCAGCCATTACGTCGACTTACTGGACTGGTTAATTGGCCCTGTGCAAAGTGTTCAGGCCATGATGGCAACACTCGCCATTAGCATGGAAACAGAGGACACAGGCGTCTTAAATATACGCTGGCGCTCCGGTGCCTTAGGATCTATGAGCGTCACCATGCTCACCTACCCTAAAAATCTTGAGGCCTCCTTGACTATTTTGGGTGAAAAAGGGAGCGTCAAAATTGGCGGTGTATCCGCCAATGAAGTTAAACATTGGGAATTTGAACAGCCTGATGAGCAAGACGCCTTGGCGGAGGAATTAAAAACCGCTCCACAATTGCCGCCCCACTATGGCCATCAACTTTATTATCAAAATGTCGCCGACGTCTTAGGCGGCAAAGCTGCGCCCGATACGGACGGCCGCGACGGTCTGCGCTCCCTTGAAATCCTCATTGCAGCCTATCTCTCGGCGCGCGACAATAAGCATGTAAGTTTGCCTTTGGCATTTTAAAGGAAGAGAGTAACAAGGAGGTTTATGAAAATAAGCTTCAGCACCAGCAAATGGCTAAAAAGAGCAATCGCTTTTTTGTCGGACAGCTCCTTCACTTATTTTTCCTGGCTAGGCACCAGCTGGCTTTCGTCCACGCTCTATTTTAAGTCGACTACGGGCACAGTACCGCTCATCACGTTGACCCTGTCTCAAAGTCTTATTTATGTTTTTTGCGGCTTATATCGCGGTGTCTGGCGCTTTGCCTCCATTCCAGACCTCATCCGCATTCTGAAAGCTGTCTTTATCGGTGGTTTTTTTAGCTTTCTTATTTTAAGAGCTAATCAAGTCGTGTTACCAGCACGGTCTTATGTGATTTCTGTCATGCTTCTGGTCCTAGGGTTGTCCGGCTCGCGCCTTGTTTTCCGTTTGTTGCGCGATTATAAAATTTATCATCCCAAAGGAAAGCGAACACTCATCATCGGCGCTGGAAACGCTGGCGAAGGACTCATCCGCGACTTGCGCCGTTCACGGCTGGTGCATCAATATCAGCCGATTGCCCTGGTGGACGACGACAAGGCCAAACAGGGCTGCGACGTCCGGGGGGTGCGGGTCTTGGGCCCTTGCAAAAACATTCCTAAATTCGTCAAGAAACATCGTATCGAACTCATTCTCATCGCCATTCCTTCCGCCGATTCCAAACGCATGCGTAAAATTGTGCGCTATTGCGAAGAATCCAAAGTGCCCTTCAGAACACTGCCGGGCCTCAAACATATCGCTGATGGTTATGTGACGGTAAATGCCTTGCGGGAAGTCTTGATCGACGATTTATTGGGACGGGAACAAGTCAATCTGGACTGGGAGGCGATCAGCGCTTCCATCCGCAATAAAGTCATTCTTGTCACCGGCGGCGGCGGATCGATCGGCGCTGAATTGTGCCGACAAATTATCCAGCTAGGGCCTGCCAAATTAATTATACTCGACAATCATGAATTTAATCTTTACGCCATTGATATGGAATTAAAAACGAAATTTGGCGAAACATCCATTTATCCGCATCTTTGCAGCGTGACAGATCAGTCCGATGTCGACTTGTTGTTTAGTCAGTATAAACCAGAATTAGTCTTTCACGTGGCGGCTTATAAACACGTTCCCTTGCTGGAAACGCATATTCGCGCAGCCGTCTACAATAATCTCTTTGGCACAAAAATCGTCGCAGAGGCGGCGGACAGGCATCAAGTGAAATCTTTTGTGCTCATTTCGACGGACAAAGCTGTCAATCCCTCCAGTGTCATGGGCGCAACCAAGCGTGCTTCTGAAATTTTTTGTCAGCTTTTAAATCTGCGTTCTGAAACTCGCTTTATCACAGTGCGGTTTGGGAATGTATTGGACTCTGCCGGCAGCGTAGTCCCTTTATTTCGGACACAACTGCAAAAAGGGGGGCCGCTCACAGTGACGCATCCGGATATCACCCGTTATTTCATGACCATTCCAGAGGCCAGTCAACTGATTTTACAGGCTAACACCATGGAAAATCAGGGTGACATTTTTGTTCTTGATATGGGTGAACCGATTAAAATTAGCTACTTGGCTGAGCAAATGATCAAGCTTTCGGGTAAGGCCGTTGGACAGGATATTGATATTGTCTATACAGGGTTGCGGCCGGGTGAAAAACTCTTTGAAGAGTTATTTCATGAAACAGAAAATTTATGCGAGACCCTACATCCTAAGATTAAGCAGGCGAAAGTGAGGACCTATGATTGGGCCTGCTTGCAGAGGACCTTGCAGGAAATGGAAGTTGCTTATGAAGACTACGAAGACCTTGAACTCAAAAATCTACTCTGCCAGCTTGTGCCGGAATACCAGGCAGGGACAAATTCAAAACAACTGAAACCCGCCGTCATTGCGAGCGAAGCGCAGCCATCCAGAATGACCCTTCAATAAAGCCAAGGCTAGACAGGAAAACTAAATCAAATTATATTTCCCACGGGGAATGAATCCCCGTGGGAAACCAAAGGGGACCCGAGAGCAAGCTCTCTACTCCCCTTTGGAAACCCCTTAGCTAGAGAGCCCGCGGCAAGCCGCGGGGTAAGTTCTTTAATTAACGCTATGCTACACCCGTCTGAAAATGAGGTTTGAGTATGCGAAATGGAGTGTGCCTGGCAGCAATAGTCATCTGTTTGACAGGCTGCAGTATCATGCCGGGAATGCAAAACCCCGACGTAGCGAATACCGCCCTCCCGACGACTTGCAAACCAGCCATCCAGTCTAAACCTGTCTTGGTCCCTATCACACCTGAATTGGTCAATTCCTCCCGTCATAAAAAATATACCTACCGCATTGCCCCTGCGGATGTATTAAACGTGATTATCTGGCAACATCCAGAGTTCACTCCGAAAGAATTATCCATCAACCAAATGTCCGGGCAGCCCAGCACCCAAGGCGCTGCGGGCCGGGAAGGTTATTTAGTCAGTTCAACCGGAGAGATTTACTTACCTTTGGCCGGAAAAATTCACGTCGCCGGAAAAACGACAGAACAGGTTCGAGTCATTATCACGGAACGCTTAAAAAAATATCTCAAAAACCCTGAACTCAACGTGCGTGTCGTTGACTTCCGCGGTCAAAAAGTTTACATCGTCGGCGAAATCAAAAAGCCGGGCTTTGTTCCTATTACAGACCAACCGATGTCTATCACCGATGCCATTAGCTTGACAGGGGGCATTGATTCAAACACCGCCGACCCGGCACATATCTATGTCATTCGCGGCGACTTGGCGAGCCCCATGGTCTATTGGCTTAACGCGAGAACACCGGAAGGATTTTTATTAGCCGAACATTTTATTTTACATCCCGGCGATATTTTGTATGTTTCCTCTGCAACAGCCGCTAGATGGAACCGTGTACTGAATCAATTGTTACCGACCATCCAGACAATATGGTATACACAGGCGATTATTAATCAAAGCTAAAGGTTATCCCAAAAGGACCAAGATGATGACCGCAGACAAGCACAACAACCCTGGAACAGACTACATCGACTTGAGCGCCCTCTTGCAAAGCCTGCTTGAAAAAAAATGGCTGATTCTCGGCACCAGTTTTGCCGTTTTTGTCTTTGCTATGGCCTATACGCTCTGTAAACCTAAAAAATATCAAGCCACACTGCTCTTAGAGATTCATCAAAGCCAAAGGCAGCAGGCCGACAGCCCCGCTCAAGGCCAAACAGCACTGGAAGGTCTTCCCGAACAGACGCTCGCCATGCATCTTGCTTTGCTGCGCTCCAAATTCATTCTATTGCCTGTGATTCATTCTTTAGGACTGAACTTAAAGCCGCGCAAATTGCCTGAATCCCTCATTTTCAACAAAATGCAGGCCGCCTTGGCCATTACGGATTTAAGCGGGTCAAACGAAGCTCTCGGCAGTCATGCGGGCATTATTCAAGTGGGCTACCTCGGTGAAAATCCTGAGCAAATCACAAAAATTCTTAATGAAATCGCGCGTGTCGCGCAGCAAAAGAACATCGCGTATAAAATTCAAGCCATTGAGAATAAAATCGCCTTTTTAAAAGGCCAACTTCCAGTTATCAAACAGTCTTTGCAAGAAACAGAAGCGCAATTCAACGCGTATCAATCCAACTCGAGAAAAATGAACATTCAGCTTCAAAGCCGCTATTTATCCGAACAAATTTCAGACCTGGACAAGCAAGTAGAAGACTTACGCTTAAAAAAATCGCTGTTGCTGCAGCAATACACAATGCAGTATCCCTTTGTGCAAGCTCTTTCCCAAAAAATTAAAGCCTTGGAAAGGCAACGCCTTCAAATTTACGGCGATTTAAAAAAGCTGCCTGCCGAAGACCAAGCGGCACTCGCCATTCTGCGCGAGATGAAGCTCAAAAATAAATTATATTTGACCTTATTTAATCAAATTCACGAACTGGAAGTCGCTAAAGCCGGCATGATGAGCGACATCCGCGTCTTAGTTCCCGCCACCCCACCGGACCTGTCACTTTCCATTAGACTCAGCCTCATCGGAATCGGAAGCAGCCTGCTTGGCTTCCTTCTTGGCTGCTTCCTGGTTCTCGTTTGGAAAATCTTTGCCCGTCGCATTGAGGACCCTGATTGGACCGAAAACTACTTAGGAATTCAAAATCTGGCCACCGTGCCTTATCGCAGGTCGAACCGGAGTGACACAGAGGAAGCGCTTTGTTATTTATGCACTTATTTGCAATTGCGGCAGTCTCCTTCTCAAAAAATCATCAGCCTGGCCGGTTTAACACCCGGTGTCGGCAAGACCTTCATTATCGCCCAGCTAGCGGAACTCCTCGCAAAAATGAATAAAAAAACACTGCTAATCGATGCCAATTTTCATCAAAGTAACCTGCAACATTATTTTTCAGCCGTCTTCGCACCTGGACTGAGTGAGCTCTTGCAGGACCAGACCTCCTTGTCCGCCGCCCTGGTCCAACCCACAAACCTTCCCGCTCTGCATTTTTTACCCGCGGGGAACAAACCAAGCCAGCCTTTGGATTTGCTTTCTAGCCAGCGTTTTAAAAACCTATTAAATGAAACCGCCGCCCAATATCAATTTATTCTGATTAACTCAGCAACAGCCCGCCAACCTTCGGACTGCGCCTACCTGGGCTCACTCGCCGCGATGAATCTGCTGGTCATCGGAAAAGGCTGCCATCGCGCAAACGAGATCGCTCTTGCGATGAAGCGCTTACAACAACTTGGGCTGCAAATACACGGCAGCATTTTTAATCAAGTCAAACCGCAAGAGCCGCTGCCAAAAGTACTACGCCGCAAATTCTTTGCATGGCGAGGGCCCTTCGATACCAAAATTAAACAATCTGCGTTAGAATGCCCCTCTGTCTTAAAACGGACTGGAGACTAAACTTGGACATCAAGGTTCACCCCACCGCCATCATTGATCCCGGCGCCCTCATTGGAAAAAACACAGCCATTTGGCATTGGGTCCATGTTTCTTCCGGCGCACAGATCGGCGAAAGCTGCTCCTTAGGACAAAACGTCTTTGTAGGAAACAAAGTGACGATTGGCAATAACGTCAAAATTCAAAACAATGTTTCCATCTATGACAACGTCACATTAGAAGATGATGTTTTCTGTGGTCCTAGCATGGTTTTCACCAATGTTTACAACCCCAGGTCCGCCATTAGCCGAAAAAACGAATATCGCGATACGCTGGTACAAAAGGGCGCGACCTTGGGCGCCAATTGCACCATTGTCTGCGGTGTCACGATTGGACAGTACGCCTTCATCGGCGCAGGCAGCGTAGTGAACCGGAACGTGCCGGCTTATGCCCTAATGGTCGGCGTTCCTGCCCGACAAATTGGCTGGATCAGTCAATATGGTGAACGCTTGGACCTGCCTCTCCAAGGAGACGCGGAAACATACTGCAAACAGGGCCAGTTGCGCTATTACTTAAAACAGGGTCAATGCTTCGCGGAAACGGATATCAAAGACGCCGTCGCCGTGTAAAATAAAAGGGAATAATATGCAATTTATTGCTCTAAACAAACAATATCAGTTATTAAGCTCAAAAATTAATGCACGCATGCAGGCCGTGTTCAACCATGGCCAATATATTTTGGGGCCTGAAGTCGTAGAATTAGAAACACAATTAGCCGCTTATACGCAAGTTAAGCATTGCATCACCGTCGCCAATGGCACAGATGCTCTTCTGGTCGCCATGATGGCCCTCGGCGTGAAACCAGGCGATGAAGTCATCACGCCCGCCTTTACTTTCATCGCAACGGCGGAAATGATCGCCTTATTGGGCGCAACGCCTGTCTTTGTTGACATTGATCCAGACAGCTACAATATTGACATTCGCAAAATTGAGGCCGCTATCACCGATAAAACAAAATGCATTTTGCCGGTGAGTTTATACGGGCAATGCGCGGACATGAACGCCATTAATCAGCTTGCAAAAAAATATCAACTTCCCGTCATTGAAGATGCTGCTCAAAGTTTTGGGGCCTGCTATCAGCTCAAAAAATCTTGTGGGCTCTCGACGATCGCCTGCACCAGCTTTTTTCCCTCCAAACCGCTAGGCTGTTATGGAGATGGCGGCGCCTGCTTTACGGATGACGATGAGTTGGCCTTACGCATGCGTCAAATACGCACCCACGGTCAAGAAAAAAGATATCTCCACCGTTTACTGGGCTTAAACAGCCGTTTGGACAGTTTGCAGGCGGCCATTTTGCTGGCCAAATTGGAAGTTTTTGATCAGGAAGTTGAAGCGCGGGAACGAATTGGCAAACGCTATCATGATTTATTGTCCAAGCAAATTAAAACAATGCAGGTCCAACCCGGCAACAGTTGCGTTTACGCACAATATACCATTGAAGTCGACGAGCGCGACGCTTTGCAGGCTTTTTTAAAGACCCGGAACATTCCAACCGTGGTCCATTATCCTTTACCGCTGCATTTGCAGCCGGTCTTTGCCAAGCTGAGGCCTTCCTCTCCTTTGCCTGTCGCGGAGAAAGCCGCAAAACGTGTGTTGTCTTTGCCCATGCATCCCTATTTAACGCAGGAAGAACAAGATTTAATCGTTCAGCAAGTATTTGAGGGACTCCGCGCCGCCGCATGAAAGGAATCAACTTGAAGCAGCTTGCCAAACATTTAACCGCTTATCGAATCGCCGTATTTTTATCTTCTATTAGCGTCGTTTTCGGCCTGCTGCGCGAAACTTTGATTGTCGGGATCTTGGGGTTCACCGCCACCAATGACCGTTTACAACTTTATCTCTCTATTTTCTTCACCATTAGCCTGTCCATCGACGCGATGCGCTTGGCCTGCTTGAATTTATACGAGGTCCTTTCTTTACAGCGCCTCTTGTTTATTGCCTCACTAATCGGTCTGCCCTTCTCGATTTTAGTCGCCTTCGCGATGAGCTATGCCATTCAAGATTTAAACTTCACGCTGCTAGTCATTTGCACTCTGGGCAGTCATTTGAATTTAATCGCCGCCCTCTTAATCACTTACTTGCAACGCCACAATTTATTTTTGCCGGCGCAGGTCATCAATATTATGCCGAACTTTATCCTGATTCCCGGCATTCTGCTTTGCCATTGGTTTTTAAAATTCGACCTCATTATAGCGATCATTTGGCTCACGACGCTCATCCCTGTTCTCCAATGCAGCATTCTCTTGCATTTGGCCAAACGGCAGCCTCAAAGTTTAGAAGGCACACTCTCTTTTGGAAAAAGCATGATAACTTTCCTGCGTCATTTCGCAGGAATGTTCGGGGAACAATTGTTGCAAATCATTATCCGTAAGGCTTTTTACGCGAACGGCGTAGGCTATCTTTCCGTCTATGCCATCACCATCCGCGTCTATTCCGCCTTGCGCTTTATTTTGATCGACTCTTTCATCGGCTCCCGGCTTGCCCTCTGGAACAAGGAAAAAACCTCAGGAAATCATTATCTGAATAAAATGATTAACTCCAGCGCGCCGGCCTTCCTGGCCGCCGCTTTGACACTCGCCCTAAGCCTACATACCCGGCCAAGCTTAGTTTATACCTCCATGCAAATGATCATTATTTTCATCTTCGGCTTTTATTTTTCCACCTTGGTCCGCGTGATCTACTTTAAAATCAACCGCCACGAAAATAACGCCGCTTTAATTTTACAATTCGCGCTCTACGAATTGTTTTGCGCTTTATGTGCCTATTTTGTGGCCCAGCAGCTCCATCATCCACTGCTCGCCATGCTTTGGGTCGGTTATATCGCCAAGCCTTTAGCCCAGCTGCTCCTTCTGCGCAATAGATATCTGAGTTTGCCAACCTGACAAGGACTTCGTCACATGCGCTATATCAAAAAAACTTGGCAATTATTCGACAACTATCTGCTGGCGCGCTGGCTCAACCGGCCCTCAACTGCTTTATTTTGGTATTTACCTGAGCCGCCGGTGCTTCGGTCCCAAGCAGATTTAGCACGCTATAAAAAAACCTTGCCCTCGCCCTTTTATTTTATGGACTATCAAAAAAAATTGGCTTATTCCTATGAAAACCAAGAGGGCATTATTATTCTCCCCTACCAGCAACCGATTGGGGACCAAGTCAATCCCGAAGCAGCCTTTCAATATGCCCTCGCCTTGCATGATCAATTCCTCCAGACTCAGAATCAAGCGCTGCTCGATAAGTTCTGGCGCTATGCAAACTACTTTCTGGCCAAACAATCGCAAGAGGGGCTTTGGGCTTATCATTTTGACTGGCATGGCTCGCGGGCGCCTTGGTATTCAGCATTGTCGCAAGCGCGGGGCGCCTCAGTGATGCTGCGTGCCTGGCTGCTGAGTCAAGACTCAAACTACCGGGTAGCAACCCAAAAAGCTTTGGCCCGCTTCAGCTTGCCTATCGGAGAAGGTGGTTTTGCCCATACCTTCAAGCCCAGTGACTCCGTTTATTTCGAAGAATACCCCCATACACCGACGGGCGTCATTAATGGGTTCATGTCCACCCTGCTTACCATCTGGGAAGTGCGTCATTGGTTAGCAGAAAAATGGGCCCATGAACTTTGGGCCTTAGGCCTCGCCTCCTTGGAAGCTATGCTGCCCTATTATTCAACCGGCTGGTGGTCCTTGTACGATTTGGACGAGAACACGCCGCTCGCCAACGTCAATAGTCCGCGTTATCATTTGCTTGAATTGAATTACTTGCAAGTACTCAGCGTTCTTTCACAATCGTCCTTGCTTGAAAAAGAATATCTGAAACGTCATGCGCAATATCAGCGTTTCTCGGCCAGGCTCAAGGCCTATAGCATGAAATTTGCAAGGAAGATTTTATACAAATGAGACTGATGAATAAAATTATTTTATTTTTTACTTTTTCTATCTTATTCGTCTCGCTTTTGGCCAACCCCGCGCCAGTCTCCATTGAGCTCGAAGATTTAATTTTGATCGCTTTGCCCTTCTCTTTAAGTTTGCTCTGCTTCGCCGTGACAAGACAGGCCTTGGTTTATAAAGTACAATATGAACTCCTGACTGCGATCTTATTTTATTGTGCCTATTTAATCCTCTCCATGCTCCTTGGCCTCTTACACAACGTGCCGCTTTTAAACATTTTGCGCGCGATCGGTCCTTACCTGAATTTCGTTCCCCTCTTGGCCATCAGCCTCTTACCGCCCCGCACCCTGAGTCCCTGGGCCCTCGCCTTGCTCTTAATCCTCATTGGCGCCTTGCAAGCTTGTTTTCAACTTTATCTTTACTTCAGTCATTCGCTTGCCGTCATCAACACCCAAGACGTCCTCCGCGGCCGAATTACCTTACTCAACCCTCGCGCCACGCTGCCTTTGGTTTTATCGGTCGCGGTTTTGCCCTTCGCCTTTATTGCTAGAAGCGAGTCAAGCAAACTGCGCTCTTTTCTTGTTAAGAACCTGGCCATCTCTCTTCTAGTATTAGGCTTACTGGGCGGTGTCGTGACGCTGACACGCTCAATCGTGCTCTCCATTTTCTTTGGCTGGTTTCTTTTTCTAATGCTTTATATTTATCAAGAATTGCGCGCCAATAAAATTCCCTTTTCACGGACCAACAGCAAAGTTGTTTTCTCCCTCCTTTCACTGCTGTTGCTCTTTTTTGCAGTCTCACTAGTCCCGAAAATTCAAATGTTGGAACAAGGCCTTTTTGACCGCTTTTATTCTGCTTCCTTCAGCAAGTCCACCGATTATAGTAATGGCCGGATTTATGACGAATGGATCCCTGCCCTGAGTTTTTGGATGAACTCCGATTTCCTAAGCCTCTTTTTTGGCATCGGCGCCGGTAATACCTTCACCATCGCAAGCGGCGAAGAACGGTCTTACATCCACAATATGCTGATCTATCACCTGGTTTACGGCGGCTTATTTGGCTTCCTCGCAAGCCTCGGTTTATACTTAATTGCCTTGAAAACCTTGCTAACGAGAGCAGCGCAGTCCAAGCAAACCATCTATCTTGCTTTTGCTTCACTGCTGGGCAGTCTTTTTTTCTACGGCCAATTTTTTGCCGTGCATAAAGGGCTCGCCTTTAACGCCATGCTTTTTTTAATTTTGGCCATGGCGCTGTATCAACCGGAAAAAATAGGATAAACACGCATGTGTGGAATCAGCGGTATCTTTGCGGCAGCGATCACAGATGAACAGCAAGCTTTGGTGCAAGCTATCATAAAAAACCAGTTTTCCCGCGGGCCCGATCATCAAGCGAGCACCCTGGTCCAAGGAAAAAGCAGCGAAATCCTTTTGGGGCATAACCGGCTCAGCATCATCGATCTTTCGGAACAAGCAAACCAACCCATGTGGGATGAAAGCAAACGCTATTGCCTAGTCTACAACGGCGAAATCTATAATTACCTCGAACTGCAGACAGAATTAAAACGCGCTGGCTTCCATTTTCACACGCAGAGCGACACAGAGGTTGCTTTAAACGCTTTTGCGCATTGGGGAATGGCCGCACTCCAGCGTTTTCACGGGCCCTTCGCGCTTGCTTTGTTTGACGCACGCGAAGAAAAACTGATGCTCTGCCGCGACCGCTTTGGCGTCCGCCCGCTCTACTATCTTTATAAAAATAACGCTCTTTATTTTGCATCCACAACGACGACACTCGCCAAAACTTTCAATTTAAAGCCCAATTTTTCCTATATCGCACGGGGTTTAAACTACCTCGTCTATGAGGACCAGAGTCAGGCCACGCCCTATCAAGATCTACTAGCTGTCCCGGCGGGCACCGTCCTTTGCGCTCAATTTAGCTCGGGGCAACTCAGCTCCCAACTTGTCTCTTATTATGACCTCGCCCACAACGTGCAAGCTTTGATGGAAAAATTACCTCTCGACAATTTGGATGATTTATTGCAGCGTTTGTCAGTCCAATTCGAAGACGCGGTCAAAGTCCGTCTTAGAAGTGATGTACCGCTGGCCATTTCCTTAAGCGGCGGACTGGATTCCTCCTCCGTCGCGGCCGCCGTTAGCAAGCAACATCATCATACCATCGGCTTTTCATTCAGCCATCCCGACCAGAAAAAATCCGAAGGGCCTGCTGTTTCCGTCTGCGCGCGCTATCTCGGCATTGAAATCGAGTATGTCTGGCCCACACCGGCTGAAATCATCGAAGCATTGGAGCCAACCCTCGAAGCGCAAGAAGCACCTTTCCCAACCTTGAGCATTGTCGCGCAATATTTGCTTTATAAGCGCGTGCGGGAACGCGGCATCAAAGTGCTGCTGGGTGGACAAGGCGGCGATGAAGCTTTCATGGGCTATAAAAAATACCTCCTTTTTTGGCTAAAACAATTACTCAAAGAAAAACGTTATTTTTCCTCCGCTATCCATGTTCTGCAACTGCTGCCGATGGTGATTTCTGAAGTGAGCGCCTTGCCCGCCTACTGGCAGCATCGCGAGCGTTATTTCGGTAAGCCATTCATCGCAGAAAGCGCGCTTCAACTTCCAGAAACCCCTGCCGTCAACTTAAGCCAGGGTTGGCAACAACTCTGGCAACGCCAACTGCAGGATATTACGCAATATAGCCTGCCGACCTTATTACGCTATGAAGACCGCAACGCCATGGGGAATAGCGTCGAAAGCCGCCTGCCTTTCCTAGACCACAGCTTAGTCGAACTGGGACTCGCCCTGCCGGAGGCCGTCAAGCTACGCTCGGGTTATGGAAAGTGGATTATTCGCAAAATGATGAAAAATAAGCTGCCGGACCGCATCCGTCTCGCCCGTTTTAAGCGCGGCTTTGACCTGCCGATGAAAGCCCTCTTGCAAAATGGCCTGGGCCAGTCTATCCGCGCCGCCTTGCAAGCCAATTCAGACCGCATTTCTGACTTTTTGGGGCAGTCGGCGAAAATTTCAGTGCTTTTTTCCGACCAACGTTTTATCGAACGGCAACGCACCATGGCCGAAGCCCTCACTTTACTCTGGTTAAATAAGGCGTTCACATGAAAAAAATTGTTACTATTCTAGGCGCGCGGCCCCAGTTTGTTAAAGCGGCCGTCGTGTCAAAAGCGCTGCAAGCCTCTAAGGCCCTCGAGGAAATCCTGGTCCATACCGGCCAACATTATGATGCCAATATGTCGCAGATATTTTTTGACGAACTGGAGATCCCCCAACCTCATTTTCATCTCGGCGTCGGCTCCGGTCTGCACAGCAAACAAACCGGCGACATGATGGCGAAAATTGAACAACTACTCTTAGAGATCAAACCAGAGGTCTTGCTCATTTATGGAGATACCAACTCCACCTTGGCCGGCGCTTTGGCCGCAGCCAAATTGCATGTCCCCATTGCCCATATTGAAGCCGGATTGCGCTCTTATAATCGCCGTATGCCGGAAGAAATCAATCGTATCATCGCCGATCAACTCTCAACGCTGCTCTTTGCGCCAACTGCGCAAGCTGTTCAAAACTTAAAGAAAGAAGGCTATATGGCTTCGCGTATTCTTGAAGTGGGCGATGTCATGTATGATGCCGCCCTCTTTTATTTGGAAAAGGCCCTGCAAAAAAGTGAGATTCTTAAACAACTCGGCTTAAAGCAGGAAGAATATATTCTTGCAACCATCCACCGCGCAGAAAACACAGATGATTTAGGCCGTTTAAAAACGATTTTTACCGCTCTAGAGCGCATCAGCCGGGATAAATCTTTGGTCTTGCCGCTGCATCCCAGGACCCGGAACTTGCTCAATCGTCATTTTCCAGGCTGGCACAAGGAAACCAACCTGCAGGTGATCGAACCCGTCGGCCTTTTTGACATGATCCTGCTGGAAAAACACGCAGCACTCATCATGACCGACTCGGGCGGCGTGCAAAAAGAAGCTTTTTTTTATCGCACCCCTTGTCTCACCTTACGTGATCAAACAGAATGGGTTGAAACGGTGGAACTCGGTTGGAATCGACTGGTCAGTCCCGTGAATGGAGACAAAATATATGAAGAAGCGCTGCAAGCCCTCAACCGGCCAGGCGAACCCCATCAAAAACCCTTTGGAAATGGAGATGCCAGCCGCTTAATCGCCGACCATCTTCAAGGAGAACTACCATGCGTATCTGGATGATTAACCACTATGCCGCTCCCCCCACCATGGCAGGCGGCACCCGTCATTATAATTTTGCTAGACAATTAATCCACCGTGGACATGAAGTGACACTGATTGCCGCGAATTACAATCATTTTGCACATAGCTATGTGCAAACCACCGCTGCCCGCGGAGAACTCGATCACTCCCAAGCCGTTCCCTTTATCTGGCTGCCAACACCGGCTTACCGTGGAAACACGTGGGCCCGCTTTCAAAATATGCTGTCTTTTAGCTGGAAAATATTAAACAAAAAATACCTTCCCCGCACCCAACGCCCCGACTTGATCTTAGCTTCCAGTCCGCATTTATTTGCTGCCTTGAGCGGCGAACTCTTGGCCAGAAAACTCAAAGTTCCTTTCATCCTCGAAATTCGGGACTTATGGCCGGAATCCCTCATTGATCTGGGCCGAATTTCAAAACACCATCCGCTCATCAAAGTAATGAGAGGCGTCGAAGGCTATCTCTATAAACGCGCGCGACGTGTTATTTCTCTCTTGCCCGCGGCTGATCAGTATCTTATCGCCCATGGCGTTAAACCTGAAAACATTTTATGGCTGCCCAATGCAATCGAGGCTGAAACGCTTCCCGCAAACCTCGCGCACTCGCCCGCTGCGCATTTCACCCTCATGTATGCAGGCGCACACGGCCTTGCAAATGATCTCGATACGGTTTTGCATGCTGCGAAAATACTTGAAAACCAAGGACAGGCAAAAGGGATACGCATTTGTTTAGTGGGCTCAGGCCCTGAAAAATCGCGCCTCAAAGCGCTGGCCGCTGAGTTAAACCTGTCTATCGTTGAGTTCCTAGACCCTGTTGCTAAAAATGAAATTTATCACACACTCAATCAGGCAGATGCTTTTCTGATGTTATTAAAAGAATCCCCGGTTTTTCGCTGGGGGATCAGTCCGAATAAGTTGTTTGATTATTTATTGATGGGCAGGCCGGTGATCTTTGGGGTCAATACCCCGTTTAATCCTATTGAAAAATACCAAGCTGGCCTTAGCGTGCAACCGAGCAACCCCGCGCAATTGGCGGATGCGATTCATAAGCTGGTTTCCCTGCCTAAAGAAGATTTAAGTAAAATGGGCGAGCGGGGCAAAGAATTTGTCATGCAGCACCATCATTTGCCGGCCTTGACGAACGCTTTGGAGGAGTTGATTGTGAAAGTACACCAAGAAGCATTGTCCATATAGGCCCTGCGTTAACAGGGTGCATTGCGAGCGCTTCTGGCCACGAGAAAACTTTATGCCTAATATTTACGCAATTAGGGGCCTCCCCCGATTACAACATCAATTTCAATGTGATATATTACGTGTGCGTTTAGGATGACCCAACCTCAGATTAAGGAGAATTCAATGAGACTTTGCCTAACCAATCCCCTCCGCTTCAAATTGGCCGCGTTCTTTAAGCTTTTTATTGGGACCTTATTGTTATTCGGCCTAGATGCCTCTTGCTTCGCAGATGTGGTCTTGCATGGTAATCAAGTTATCACCACCCCGACCGTTTATAATAACGTCACACTCGATCTAACCGATGGCCGTTTTACCATCAATCAAGGCGGTTCTTTAAAAATAACCAACTCAACCATTAACATTCAAATTTCTTCAAGCAACCCCTTTTTAATTAAGCTGATGCAGGGGGGTCTAGACCTTGAAAATAACAAGGTCAATGTCAGAGTCACGGGCCTGCCACAAACACCGAATTCACAGGCAGCCTATCAACTGATGAACGTCGTTCAGGGCAGTCTCATGCTGCAGAAAAATCTATTTGTAATCGGCACTCCCTTCACCGTTGGGTTTTTGACCACCCAAGGCGCTCCCACCTATAATTTCATGATTAAAGAAAATAGCATTAATAATTTCCATGGCGGCATCTCTTTAATCAATTCCGCCGACGCCGAAGTGAGCTTCAATAAATTCGCGAATGTCTCGCTCGCAAACCTTTTCAATAACGCCAAAGGAAGCCATATTGATAGCAATCTCTTCCTCTTCCCAGGCAATTTGCATCTCGGAAATGCCATTGATATTTTGAACTCCGAGTGCATTAAAGTAACCAATAATATCATCAGCAGCGGTTCCAACTTCGGGATTACCGTCACCGGCGGAGATGATATCTTAATTGAAAACAACAAAATCACTGATGGTAAAGATTTTGCCATCATCATCAATACGCCAAGCCTCGCAGCCATGAATAAAAATAAGTATCTGCTGCAATTTATGCCGCAAAAGAAAATCAAGTTCCTAGAAAATAACAATATTACGGTCAGCAATAACTATATCGAGCAAAATAAATTTGGCTTGACTGGCGGCCTAATTGACAGTTTGCGAGTCGAAGACAACATCTTTATCCAAAGGTTTAACGACCCAACCAGCAGACAATACTGGACCAACAACGATAATCTACTTCCCAATGTCCAGCATTTAACCTGGAACAACAATGAATACAAAGAGGCCTTTACCCAGGACAATCAAGGGGACAACAGCATGACCTTACAATTTGTCAGCTTCCCCAAACAGGGCGGCGTTGTATTGTAGTCCACTCACTTTATGACAAGGAGACTAAAATGAATTCGATTAAGATCTTAAGTATCCTCAAAAAGCTCAAAATGCTGAGCTTAGGTTTAGCCCTCTTTTTGCTGGCCGGCACAAGCTTTGCAAACACAATTGTGGTGCAGCCCAATACCGTTGTTTCCCATTCTCTCACTTACGATAATGTCGTTCTGGACATGTCGAATGGGTCCTTCATTGTCCAAAACAATGCGACTTTGACCATTAGAAATAGCATTATTAATGGCAAGCTTTCCGTCAAAAATCCCTTGCTCATCAATGTGGACAATGGAACACTGAGCTTTAAAAACAATAAAGTCAACGTGACCGCACCCTGCATTGCGCCACACCCAACCACGCAATCTTTGCAATATGTCATTCAATTGGGTATGGCCAAACTAGACATGAGCAACAACTCTTTTGAGATTGACCAACCCTTCCGTTCAGGCTTACTCATTACCACCGCAACCTTACCGACCTCGGGACTTAAAATTGTTAACAATAAAATTGACGGCTTTCACGGCGCCTTATATTTAGTGGACACCGACAATGCCTTGGTCTCCGGAAATATCTTAAACAAAAACAGCTATGGCAATATTGTCATGATTGGCACCAACAGCCAAATCACTGGAAACACCGTCAAATTTTCAGGCAGAAACAGATTAGGGGACGCGATCGATATTATTGACTCCACTAACATCACCGTCAGTAAAAATATTTTACTCACGCCCACCTGTCATGGCATTTATATTTTTAGCAGCCAAAACGTTCTCGCCAATAACAATCGTATTTACGGCGGCATCACCTATGCCATGAATATTTTGTCTTTCCCTGAAAAACCAGCTCTGAAAGACCGGGATTATTTCAAGAGCTTGATTGGCAACCATCATCTTGTTAATAACAGCAGCAGCAACATTGTTATTTCAAACAATTTTATGGCACAGAACCGTTATGGCATTGCAGCTAACGACATTGCAACTTTAAAAATCAATGACAATATCTTCGTACAACGCTTTGAAGATAATGACGCTAGAAAATTCTGGACCAACAACCTAGTCTTGTTACAGAACGTGACGGGCCTAGCATGGTCAAACAACTTCTATAAAGAGGCCTTTACCCAAGACCAAAACGGCAGCAACAGCAAATCCTTTAAATTCGTCTCCTTCCCCACCACCGGCGGCGTAGCCTTATAACCGTAAGACCCTAGCAGACCCCTTCCTCCACGCTCCGCGTGGAGGAAGGGGTTGGGGGTAGGAAGTAAACATCACCCCCCACAACCCAGAAATGCAGCAATATAAGCAAGTCCAGAAGGATAAAATAATAAGACCCGATTACCAGGAGCTGAAAAGGCTTGTAAAGTAGCGGCTATTGCTTTGGCTTTAAGATCAAGCTCATAATAAGTCACCTGGTCTTGCACCCTAACTCCCTCCGTGATGTAGGTATAAAGTATTTTATTAGGATGGCTTAAAACTTTTTCACGTAGCAAATCAACTAGCGTAACTGGCATATTTTTATGCCCTGAAATCTCTAGCCTATGTAGTCTATGTAGGGTGGATTAGGCGCTTTTTGCCGTAATCCACCAAATCGAACTTCATTCTGCTTCATTCATTCCTGTAAAGACAATAGGCTTCATTGAACCCCAGATTTTTTCATAAAGCCCTTTTTCAACATCAAGAAGTGATTGGGTTTAAATGCGCTCTTAAATTTTCAGGTAAAAGAACTACACATTTATTTTTAGGATCAAAAGCTACAAATTTTACCGATGCCTCAACACAAAAATTTTCTGTATCTTCATCTGAATAAATTTCATGATAAATAGTCCAGCTTTTTTCTGCTGGGGGCTCAGCATAAACCTTAATAACTGCTTTTCCAGGATAAACTAGCGGTTTTCTAAACCTGATTTGCGCATCAACAACTGGTGTTAAAACATTAATCTTTTCTTTCAAGCTATAAAACCACTGCCAACGCGCTTCTTCCATATAGGTAAAAAATACCGAGTGGTTGACGTGCTGATAAGGATCAACGTCTCTCCATCGAATGGGGATAATATCTGTATAAAGATGCAGTCTTTGAGTAGTCACGTTAAATCATTCCTTAAAATTTAATTTATCCACACATAAAAAATTAGTGCACGGTATCTGTGATGTTATTCACAAAATTAAACCATTTTAACCCGCCATAATGAGAACTTAACCACCCTTGCGCAAGCAAGGATGCCAAAGCAATTGTTCTGAATTGCAATACAATAAGACTTATAAAGCCCGCTTGAAAAAGCTTCGTTCATGACGCGGTAAGCTTCATGTGTTTATAGAATTACCAAGAAATTGATAGAACTCATTAGAACCAGTGTGTTTGGAACTCCCCGTCACAGTAAAAGTTTTCGTCCCCGGATCATAAACCTCCGCAAAGGTTTAATAGACTTGGCCTATCCATGCACCAAATTCCACCCGTGGTCGCCTTTGCAAGCCGTCCTAAAAATATTTCGCGTCCTTCCATCAGTCGTCGTCTGCGTTGCGCTAAATTGACGACAACTGGGATTACCCCCAAAAGTAATACAATGCGGCGCAGGATAAATTGAAAAACGTACCCCCGTACTTGAATTTTGCCAAGTGGCCGCCTTCCCAGTAGCAAGGGCCTGGAAGGCTTTTTCTTTATCGCTGTTTTCCATGTAATTGCCATAAGAGAAACCGATTAAGGCGCCTACGAAAGCGCCCATGCCCACCAAAGTGATGGGGCCTGGTGAGGCCCCGGAGGAGGCCCCCAGCGCGGTTCCCGCAGCAGCGCCCACCGTCGTCCCGATCACCGCATTTTCCTTGGGTGTATTCCGGGTACAACTGTTTAAACTGACAGTGAGACAGCAAAGGAGTCCTAGCGTAAACAAAGTTTTCACTTTGAAAGTCACCTGATTATGGCTGACAGTGTAACCCTATTACAGGTCGTGGAAAAAATTAAGATGACTTTTTCGGATAAATCATTCCCCAAGGTCCCGTCCCGCTAATCTGAATAATCGTTTCCGTTTTGGTCATCCCATAATGTGTGCTATACGCCGGCACCTTCACAAAACTACCCGGCTGCAAAGCCACAGTTTCGGCAAAGTCCAGTTTGCTTCCCATCCCCAAATACCAGGTGCCCGAAATCACGGTATCGTACTCAGCCACCGGATGACTATGCGCCGGCACGGTATATCCCGCCGGCAATTTAATGCGGGCAATAAAGGGCCCCTTTTTCTTGGGATTGCCCATCAAAATAGCCGCCTGCGCGCCTTTCGGCATGTCCTTGACCTCAACCCATTTCAAATTCGCGGAATCCGGTAAAACAGTGGTGTAGCTCTTAGCCTGGGTTTCTCCTAGGCCAAGGCCAAAAATTAAAGAAACAAAGACCATTCTCTGAAGTAACTTCATAAGGGACCCTCTCTCACATATACTATAGCGATAGTAGCCTGCAACTCAGGATGAATCAATCATGCTAAAAAACAAACTGGTCTTTATCACTGGCGCCTCGAGCGGCATCGGCGCGGCCTGCGCCAAACATTTCGCACAAGCAGGCGCCAAATTACTGTTATGCGCGCGCCGCACAAGGCCCCTCAAGCAACTTGCGGTGGCGCTTGAAAAAAAGTATGGCGTCTCAGTCCACGTTTTTTCGTTGGATGTTAGTCAGCAGGTTGAGGTCACAGCAGCCTTAAAAGCACTACCCGCAGCTTGGCGGAAAATCGATATCCTGATTAACAATGCCGGTCTCGCAGCAGGACTTGATCCTGTGCAAGAAGGAAAAATTCAAGACTGGGAAGAAATGATTAATACTAATCTCAAAGGGCTTTTGTATGTGACCCGTGAAATTTTACCCGGCATGATTGAGAGAAACAGCGGCCATATTATTAATCTCGGCTCCATCGCGGGACACCAAGTTTACCCAAAAGGCGCGGTTTATTGCGCCACTAAAACCGCCGTAAAAGCTTTGTCTGAAGGATTGCGCTTGGACTTGCTGGGCACCCCCATTCGCGTGACGAGCATTGATCCCGGGGCTGTTGAAACTAATTTTTCGCTGGTGCGCTTTAAAGGAGACCGCGAAAAAGCCAGGGCAGTTTACGAAGGCATTGAAGCGCTTACAGCAGACGACATCGCTGAAACGATTGTTTTTTGCGTGTCTCGTCCAGCTCGGGTTAACATCAGCGAAGTTTTAATCATGCCAACGGCGCAAGCTTCGGCCATGTTGACACATCGAAAAAAATCAAGCAAAACACCTTCTAATGGCTAAGCCGATAAAGCAGAATGGCCGCCCGTTGCGCTTTGGAGCGCTTACATAAACTTATAAAATAAGCCGACATTAAACTGATCAGACTTCACCGAACCGAGCTCTCCAGGTTCTGGGTTGCAATCTGAAGAGGCTTCATAAAAACTATAGATGTATTCCGCACGCAGGTCCCAGTTTTCTAATAAGGCCGTTTCAAAGCCTAACCCAACTTGCCCGCCATTATTGCTGCCTTCGCTTGAAAAATTCGTTCTCACCACCCCTAAGCGGAGATAAGCAATCATATTATCCAGAATTAAATAACCAGGAAGCACGCTCAAACCGACACTCCAAGCCGATTTGCCGTTTTCGGCGCTGTCAGAATAATTCTGCAATTGAACACCATCTTCGACAAACACTTCTTCCCCAATATAAAAGCCATTCTTCGCCAAAAGGCCAAAACCCGCTGTTAAGGTGCCTTCCAGCCCTTTATAGGCGATTGGATTGCTGGTGTAGTTGGTCCGTACCCCTAAATTCAAGCCGACATAGGGACCGCCGCCAAAAGAAAAATGCGGCGATTGCGCTAGAGGAGCAGGCGGAGGAAGATAATTGGTCGTCTCCCCTTTATACATTTTTTGATGTGGACGGTAGAGCGGACCTGCAAAAGCTTGAGTGGTCGCTGCTAAAAGAAATAAAGCCACGATAATATATTTCCGCATAGACATTCTCCTGAATCCATCAATAAAAAAGAATTTACCCCGCGGCTTGCCGCGGGCTCTCTAGCTAAGGGGTTTCCAAAGGGGAGTAGAGAGCTTGCTCTCGGGTCCCCTTTGGTTTCTCACGGGGATTCATTCCCCGTGGGAAATATAATTTAATTAATTATGCGAAATTTTCTGGGCGCATATTAAAAATGCTAACCCTTGTCCACCCGAAAAGCTATTAGGGTTTGTACTCGGCAACAAAACAAAAAACAAACAAAATGAATATATTTTATACGCATCGCATACAACTGTTAAAATATCATTAAACGCCTTCATCGGCCGTAAAAGACGAACCACAACCACAGGTCGTCTTCGCGTTCGGATTACGGATAATGAATTGCTCGCCTTCTAGGTCGTTTTTATAATCAATTTCGGCGCCGTGCAGATATTGTAAACTGAGGGAGTCTACGAGTACCTGTATACTGGGTGGAGGTTCCTTTTGCGAGCTATTCAAGGCTTTGTGGACCACAGAGTCATCCGCCTGGACCGCTTCATCAAAGGTAAAGCCATATTGCAGGCCGGAACAGCCTCCGCCTGTGACGTAAACACGCAACTTCAAGTTGAGGTTGCCCTCTTCTTGAATTAAGTCCCAGACCTTGGACGCTGCAGCTTCCGATACGATTAATGGCTCTGACATACAAAGTTTCCTCGAGCAACGATTATACCGCTTCTTTTAGCGCCATACTAGGCAAGCTACTCCGTTTCAGTTAATCTTGATTTCATTCCATCATTTTTAAAAGGGACCGACCATGCTATGGGTTAAAGCCTTTCATATCATCACGTTAGTTGCTTGGTTTAGCGGCTTATTTTATCTACCCCGTCTATTTATTTACCACAGCAAGTGGAACGACCCTGTCAGCAATGATCATTTTAAGATCATGGAAAAAAAGCTCTATTATTACATCACCACACCCGCCGGTATTTTGACCCTCATCTTCGGCTTTTGGATTATGAGCTATAATTTTGCCGGCTACTTACAAGAACCCTGGATGCATCTTAAATTGACCCTGGTCTTTTTCCTTGTGCTTTATCATCTCTATTTAGGACGCCTCGTCAAACAATTCCAGCGCAATGAAAACCAGCACAAAATGGGCTTTTATCATTTTCTTCATGGCCTGCCGGCCCTTTTTCTGGTCTTGATCGTCATTTTGGCCGTGGTCAAACCGGGCGGCGTTATCAGCTAAGCCCGGAGAAAACCATGCTGTGGATCAAGGCTTTTCATATCATTTCGCTGGTACTTTGGTTCAGCGGTTTATTTTATTTGCCCCGCTTGTTTGTTTATCACGCGGAGAGCCCTGACGCCAAAATGAAGGAGCGGTTTCTGGTAATGGAAAAAAAACTTTACTACTTCATCACCTATCCCGGCGCCGCCCTGACTGTTTTCTTCGGCGCCATTCTACTCTACCAACACCGCGCAGCCGATCTGCACGCAGCCTGGCTGCACCTCAAGCTGGCTCTCGTGCTCCTTTTGTTGTTTTATCATTTTTTCCTCGGCTATTTGCTACAAAGCATTAACACAGGCCACAACCGTCATAGTGGGACTTTTTATCGTTTGCTGAAACAAATTCCCACATTATTATTGATCAGCATCATAGTGCTGGTAGTTTTAAAGCCCTATT
>CAYVBZ010000008.1:0-47454 GCA_964449835.1 uncultured Coxiellaceae bacterium
GAGAGATTTGGGCATCGCCTTATCAAGTTTTCCTTGGCGCAGGCGATATATGGGCCTTAAGACAAATACATGAAGACATTCTTCCTCTCATTGAAAATGGGGAAGCACAAGCGGAAGCTCAATTCAAAAAACAGTTTCCGAACTGTCCATGGCCGCTACCTGAAGACTTCAGTGAAGACCTGTTGTATGACGATAGAAATAAGCAGCAAATTGCAGAGATCGTGGAGCAGCTTGCTACGGTTAAAAAACTCCTCGATAAGGATCCCTTTAATAATAACGAGCCACTTGATGTGACGAAGCTTGCTGTTGAAACACTATGCCAATTGTTTCAACCCAAACCCGGAGAAGTTATCCAAAGCGGGCTGCATTTCCCACTTGCTATCATAAATGAAGTATACAAAACATATCTTGCACTGCAAGATCATGGTTCGTTCTTCTCGCTGGCCGTCATAAAACCAGCATTGGATGCATTATCAACCGTTGATGGACAGTGTTGTCAGTATGGCTTGCGAGATCTCGATATGGAAAAAGGCCCGAGGCGCCGCTGTCACCCATCTTATCAACATTCTTTGGGCCAGCCGCTCTCTTTGAGGTTTGACAGAAACGATGACCAGCGCGGCGCCGCGGCTTTAGTGGATCCCTATGATGGTGATGTTTTTTTTGTCCCTTCTACTGCTGGCTATTTTGATTGGTACGATAAAAATGCCGTGGAGTACTTCGAGTGGGCGGCGCCGGAGGCGTGGGTTGGTGTGTGGCCGCTGGTTAGAAAACTGAGGGAAAACAAAAGCGGAAGCTTACGGGAGCTATTATGCAGCCGTTCGCAGAGAAGTCAATACACTGCCGCAATGGGCATAAGCGCTTGATGGTCTCTTCAAACGCGAATTCTGGATAAAGTATTCTGTCATGCCAGCATGCTTTATCCGAAATTTGCGTTTAAAAGGAAGTGGTTGTCCGCATTTTTTGGGGGATGGCGCCCATTTGTGTTAGGCCCCCGCCGCCTGCCCCGACCTGAATCGTCAGTTGTTCACAGCGTATCTTTTTTTTGCCTAAACAAACCGTTGGGTGCAGCTCGACTTGGTGCCCATCTTTGCCAATGACACGGTTGCAGCCGATGACAGATAAGACTTGCACGCTCATTTCCGGTGGTAAGGTTTCTCGCACGCGATGCAAGAGATGAACGGCATGTCGTCCATCATAATGATACCAGGCTTTGCCGCGGTCCAAAGGACTGACGGAGCCCGCCGCGCAAAGACGAGCAAAGGTGACGGGAAGAATTTTGTTTTTACCGCTGCGCGGGTTTTTCATTTCGATGAAACAGGGCGGGAGCAGTGGCACAATATGATTGCTCCCGCCGCAGACCAAAGGGCCGCCTTGAAAATCAGCGCCAAGAATCAAGACATTCATAGAAACGCCGGTCACGGAAATGAGATCATAGAGTCTCGGCTGATAAGAGGTAGCCCCCAAGGAGAGATGCGCGCGCGAAAATTTTCGGAAATGAAGCTGCTCCTTTTGTGGTGAGAGACTTTCACTGAATTCCATGACCCCGCCTTCTTGCTGATCGGTATCTAAATAAACGCGGACCAGACGCCAATCTGTCTTAATTTCGCCGCCTTGTTTTTGAATGGCGCCGCAGATTTTTTTTTGAAAATCGGGCGCGAACAAAAAGTCCTGCGATTTTTCCATTAAACACAGCGCATTGCGAGGACGCAGCCCATATTTTTTTTGAGCTTCCTCGGGTGTGATGGGGCGAAGTTCACGCCCTTCTTGTTTTAAAAAGGCCTGGTTCTGTAATAAATTTTGCACTTGGCGCTCTGTGTACGCAATGAGGAGAGAGCCACGCGGTCCTCGGAGAAGCTCAGGGTGAGTTTGTAGGTAGTCCCAACTGGCCTGCGTCCGTTGTTGCATTTCTTTCAGGACCGCAGGCAACTTTCCTTGTCCTAAAGCCCTAAGGTAATTTTTTGATAATTGATAGTTGCCCCAGGCCACCCGAAAAGCCGCCGGCCATTGACGGGGATTTCGCAACCATTCGCTTAAATTCAGACTGAGCCACTCAAAATCGGGATGCAAGACACTGCGATGGTAACCGCGTGGCAGCGCATTGCGCAATAATTCCTTCAAAATGAATCGAAAGGGATAGTAGCCGTTAATATAAGCGGGGCCTTCCGTGAGGGAGTCAGGTTCGCCATGGTTCCCTGCGCCAGCCCAAATGGGACGTCTGAGTTGATCTGGGGAATGTCTATCTTGATCGTTGACGTATAGGACCGGAAGACCAAGCTGTGTTGCTTCTAGTGCAACCATGCCAGCAGGCGGTCCTCCTACAGCAATAAAACTTGGTTTTTGCTTTAACTGACTTAGCAAGGGCTGAGAATTAAGCGCTAAGATTTCCACAGGGCTTAAGTCTGGCTTTTCCAATTGATGAGCGGGTGTAATCGGTATTTCAGGAAAATAACGCGCTGCGAGCTCTAAAAGCGTTGGATCGGAGGTGCTCCAAGGGGCAAACTGCCATTTGCCACGACGCCTCTCTGTTTCGGCAAACTGCAGATAGGGGTCTTGTTCGGGATTTAAAATACTCATTCGTTTGTGACTTCAAGTTCAGATTTGCGTTTAGCGGCTGATACTTGCTCTTTTACAAAGTCAGCGTTTTGTAAGATGCTTTCAATTCTTTCGGCCGGCTGCGGCGGTGAAATGATAAATCCTTGAATTTCATCGCAGTGAAGGGCTTTCAAACCTTCGTATTGATGCAAGGTTTCAACGCCTTCGGCAACCACTTTCATATTGAGACTATGCGCCATAATAATAATCGCAGAGACAATAGCGCTGTCCCCCGCATTGACAGCTAATTCATTGATGAAAGAACGGTCAATCTTAATAATATCGATTGGAAAGCGGCGCAAATAACTGAGGCTAGAATAGCCGGTGCCAAAATCGTCAATTGAAATAGTGACCCCCAGGTTTTTTAATTCATGAATGAGGTGGGTACTGCGGTCAACATCCTGCATGATCAGCCGTTCAGTGATCTCAAGCGTCAACTGTTCTCCAGGGGTGCCTGTTTGTTCCAGCGCGGTTTTGATTTTCGTGACCAACGTTTTTTCTTTGAATTGCCGCGCTGAAACGTTGATTGAGACTCGGGGACTGGCCGCAATTTTGGCCTGTTGGCTCCAGACAAAATTTTGTGAGCAGGCCGTTTTAAGCACCCATTCACTAATAGGCACAATCAAGTTAGTTTCTTCGGCAATCGGAATAAATTCATCCGGCGCGACAAAGCCCAAGTTGGAATTTCTCCAACGCAAAAGTGCTTCCAAGCCGCTGATACGGTCTTGCGCGAGGTTGATAATGGGTTGGTAGTAAAGCTGAAACTCTTTGTTCGCCAAAGCATCATGCAATTCTGTTTCAAGCGTCAGGCGGCGATTAATTTTTTCATTGAGTTCGGCGGTATAAAACTCAAACATATTTCTGCCCTTTTCTTTGGCGCGATAAAGGGCCAAATCAGCATTTTTTAGGAGCAACTGTAGATCTTCTCCGTCATCCGGATAGATGCTGATGCCAATGCTAATCGTCGTGAAAACTTCGTGCCCTTCGATATGAAACGGTTCTTCAAAGGTATTATGAATTCGTTCTGTTACTTTCAGCAGCCCATCTGTGTTGATGTTTTCCAGGATTATCGCGAATTCATCGCCGCCAATGCGCGCGAAGGTGTCGTCGTCGCGCAAAAAGGTTTTAATTTTACGGACGACCTTTATCAATAGTTGATCGCCAGCGGAATGACCCAAGGTGTCATTGATATTCTTGAAATGGTCAACGTCAATAAATAAAAGTCCCAGCCGTGATTTTTTACGGGTTGCGTTTTTTAAGGCATTATCAAAACGCGAATTAAATAGACCGCGGTTGGGCAGGTCGGTCAAGGAATCATGAGTCGCCAGATAGTTAATGCGCGGAGAGATGTCGCTGATTAGAGAAAAAAAGCCTCGTATTTCCTGGTTCTTCAAATACGGGATGAGCGTTACGCTGACATAACGTTCGTCTTCTTTTTTGAACTGCATCATGGATTCATAAGTAATTTGCTTTTTATTCAGCAGTTCCCGATAGTATTCCGAAAAAATTGCGAAAGAAGTCTGGTCTAAAATATCTTTCATGGGTTTGCCGGTGATTTGATGCAAGGGCTTTCCAAACCATTCCTCATGGGCCTTGTTATTAAAGCGATAAAAGAGATTCTGATCGATATAAGAAATTAAGACCGGCAGGGCATTGGTCACCAGACGGTACTGTTCTTCGCTGTCACGCAATAATTTTTCAATTATTTTTCTTTCGCTAATTTCATTGCGCAACTCTTGGTTGACAATTTCAATTTCTTTTTTCGTGGAAAGCAAATTTTGGACCAGCGTATCGTTTTCGAATTTCAGTTGAATGGCATTGCAAACTACGCGATGCGTCTTGAAAGAAGAAATGAATAAAGAAGCCATATAAAAGAAAACAAAATAGCCCAATAAACGATAAGGTCCGCTTCTTTGGAGGAGCAGCCAACCTGCAAATGGGAGAAGCACAGACAGGACAAAGAAAATGCAAACTAAGCGGCTGCCGGAAAAATAGGGCACCGCACCACCAGCCACGCCGGCCAAAGAACTGGCCAACAACATTTGGTACAAAACATTCTGTGGCACGAGCAGCGTCCCGGCCAAGGCCCAGAGCAGTCCTGCAAGGAGTGTCATCAGAAGGAAAATAACTTTCCAGGTGCCAGCTTCCTCTGGGAAAGGGTTTTTCCAGAAATAGAATTTAATCACGGCATAACGCAAAATGGCGCAACTGAGAAAGGAGAGATACCAAATAAAAAGGACCCGATTCGGTTCGGCAAAATGAAGCGCGTAAGTAAAGAGCGTGGCGATTAAAAGAGAACCGGTGATGGCAGGTTTAGCTTGTGTGTAAAGCAGGTGCACCAGTTCAGCCTTTACCTTTAAGTGTAGAGACTCACCGGTCTGGTTGGGGCTTAGCAGGGCTTGGCGCTGCATGGCTGGCAAAATCCCATTAAAAAAGTTTAAGGGAAATCATTAATCTATTTTCAGCTTCCTTGCTGGGATAAGCAAGAGAACTCGCTAAAATTGATCATTTTTTATTCTGAAGAAGGCTATGTTTTTTGCTGTAAGCAAAATAGATAAGGATGCCAAAAATGAGCCAAATGAGGAAACGCCACCACGTGATGGCAGGTAAGTTGGCCATGAGATAAAGACAGAAAATAACACCTAGACCTGGAATTAAAGGATTCCAGGGTAATTTGAAAGGACGGGGCAGATCAGGGCGCGTTCGCCGTAAAACAATGACGCCGGCGCAAACTAAGGTGAAAGCGGTCAAGGTGCCAATGTTCACCAATTCAGCCGCGCGATGAATCGGTAAAAGGCCTGCAAAAAGGGCGATAATCATTCCGCTGCCAATAATGATGGGAATAGGTGTGCGTGTACGGGAGTGAATTTTTGCAAAGAAAACCGGCAGTAGGCCATCTCGTGAAATCGCCAAAAAAATGCGGGTCAAGCCATAAAACATTACCAGCATCACGGTGGTGAGGCCGGCGATGGCGCCGGCGCCAATCAACCCGGCGGCCAACGGGTAATTTAATTGCAACATGGCGGCTGCCACGGGAGAACTCACATTTAAACTGCGATAGGGAACAATGCCCGTTAAACAGGCCGAGACCACAATGTAAATGAGTGTACAAACGACCATGGAAACAATGATGCCGATGGGGAGATTACGTTGAGGTTGAATGGTCTCTTCCGCAGCGGTGGACAAAGCGTCAAAACCAATGTAAGCAAAAAAGACTAAAGCGGCGCCTTCCATCACGCCTGACCACCCAAAAGGAAGGAAAGGAGACCAATACTGATAATGAAGATGGGTGAAAGCAATGGCGAGGAAGGCTGCGATGGTGATGAGTTTAATAAAAACAATCACAGCATTAAAACGCGCACTCTCTTTGACACCAATGCAAAGCAGGGCCGTCAAGATGCCCACGATCGTGATAGCCAGGACATTCACGGTGCCGCCCAGAAAGGGCCCTTGCGTTACGGCGGTGGGAAGATGAATATGCAAAGCCAGCAGCACGTCATTGACATAACCGGCCCAACCGATCGCAACCGTTGAGACCGCTAAAGCATATTCAAAGATGAGGTTCCAGCCGATTAACCAGGCGACAAACTCTCCAAAGCCAATATAGGCATAATTATAGGCGGAACCGCAGCCGCCGATACTGGCGGCGAGCTCGGCATAGGACAAGGCCGCAAACATCGAAGCCAAACCAGCAATGAGATAGGAAAGCACCACGCCAGGACCTGCGGTGGTGGCGGCAACAACACCGGTTAAAACAAAGACCCCCGCACCAATAATCGCGCCAATACCAAAAAGGACCAGATCAAAGGCCGTGAGGCAGGGTTGAAGACTTTCTCCTGTGGGGGCCCTTGTTTCTATCGGTTTCTTGCGGAATAAATCCATAAACGCCATGCAAGCTATCCTTGATTAAGCTATTGTAGACCAGAATAACAGGGAGTTTATTCGATGACAAACCCTTCGGCAAAGGCTTGCCGTGAAATAATCAAGCGCATGATTTCATTGCTGCCTTCCAGAATTTTATGCACGCGCAAATCACGAAAATAACGTTCGATGGGATAATCGGCGAGGTAGCCATATCCGCCGAAAATCTGTAGGGCTTCGTCGCAGATGGTGAAACACTGATCTGTCGCCTGTAGTTTGGCCATAGCGCAATAGCGAATCGCTTGAGGATCGTTCTCATCGAGCGCGGTGGCTGCGCGATAAACCATAAGGCGCGCGCTTTCCCAGGCGGTAAGAAGGTCCGCAAATTTGAATTGCAAAGCCTCAAACTCCATTAATTTTTTATTAAACTGTTCTCTCTCTGACATATACTGACGGGCCAAGGAAAGACATTTTTTGGCGCCTCCCAAAGAACAAGCAGCGATATTAATTCTTCCGCCATTTAAGGCCGACAAGGCTATTTTAAAACCCTGCCCTTCCTCGCCAATCCGATTTTCAATCGGAATGCGGCAGTTTTCAAAAAAGACCATGCTGGTCGGTTGGCTATGCCAGCCAAGCTTGCTCTCTTTTTTACCGAAAGAAAGACCAGGACGGTCTTTTTCAACTAACAAACAACTTATTCCTTTAGGCCCTGGTTCACCCGTTCGCACCATGCAAACATAGACCTCACTGGTGGGGCCTCCTGAAATAAAAGCTTTTGTTCCATTTAAAATATACTCATTGCCAGAACGCTCTGCGCTGGTCTTCAGTGAAGCGGCGTCGGAGCCCGCGCTCGGTTCAGTCAAACAATAGCTGCTGAAAATTTCCATGGTAGCGAGCCGGGGCAGCCATTTCTGGCGCAAGGCCGGTGGGCCATAATGATCGATTAAAGAAGAAACCATATTATGAATTGAAAGATAGGCGGCGGTGGAGGGACAGGCTGTCGCGAGCTCTTCAAAAATAAAGGCGCTGTCTAGTTTTTTTAAGTGGGCGCCGCCATGTTCTGAGGAAACAGAGAGCGCGGCAAAGCCTAAGGTGGCTGCTTTACGCAAAATTTCAATCGGGAAGATATGCTTTTCGTCCCAGAGTTTAGCTTGTGGAAGCATTTCCTCCTCGGCAAAGCGCCGCGCTAACTGACGAAAGGCCCTTTGTTCTTCTGTTGGATTAAAGTCCATTTCCTGATCTACCTTATTCGACGGAACTCACAAGCTTCGGCGGGGTTTTGCGCAGCGCTTTTCTTGGGGTTTTTTCCAAGGCAAAAAGGTCTTTGATGTTCTCCCGACGGCGAATCAACAGGGTTTTGCCTTCATCAATCAGGACCTCTGCAGCGCGTGGGCGAGAGTTATAGTTTGAGCTCATAGAAAAACCATAGGCACCGGTCATTAAAATAGCGAGCACCTCGTTCGGGCGCAATCTTAGACGGCGGTCCCGGCCCAGAAAATCGGCTGATTCACAAATAGGGCCGACAAGATCATAGGTTTTAACAGGCCCATCGCTGCCACTGACGGGAATAATATCGTGCCAGGCTTGATAAAGCGCGGGACGCAATAAATCATTCATGGAGGCGTCCAGAATGGCAAAATTTTTATCGGGCGTTTCTTTAACATATTCCACACGGCAGAGCAGGAGTCCTGCGTCCGCGATGATCGAACGTCCCGGTTCTAAAATAATTTTAACGGGGCAGGAGGAGAAAATTTCTTTAATGATGGAGACATAAGCGGCGCGTGAAGGCGGCTCTTCATCGCGATAGCGTACGCCCAGGCCGCCGCCGACGTTCAGATGCTGCAGAGCAAAAGAATCTGCGGAAAATTCAGAATAGAGTTCGCGTAAACAACGCATGGTTTCATAGAAAGGTCCCGGCTTGATGAGTTGAGAACCGATATGGCAGGCCAGGCCAATTAGTTGGAGATGCCGCATTTTTTTTAATTGAGGGCGTAAATCGGCGAGTGATTTCAAATGAATGCCAAATTTGTTTTCCTTTAGACCGGTCGAGATATAGGGATGTGTCAAAGGGTCGATGTCGGGATTAATGCGCAAGGCAATGCGCGCCGTTTTTCCTAGTTCTTGAGCGATGCTTTGAATGCGTTCTAATTCAGCTTCTGATTCGACATTGAAACAGTAAATATTTTTTTGGAGCGCTGTTTTAATTTCGTGAATTTGTTTTCCAACGCCGGAAAAAATTATTTTTTGTGGATCGCCTGAAGCGGCCAAGGCCCGCTCCAATTCTCCAAGAGAGACAATATCGAAGCCTGCGCCAAGGCCCGCAAGAATATTTAAAAGAGAGAGGTTGGAATTGGCTTTCACAGCGTAGCAGAGTTGATGATTGAGCGTACCGCCAGGCTGCGTTTGAAAAGCATTGTCAAATTCGCGATAATTGTTTTCTAAAATGGAACGGGAGTAAACATAACAAGGTGTTCCAAATTGCTCAGCGATGCTTTTTAGAGAAACACCTTCAAGATAGGCTTCCCCGTTGATGTAGCGCAGGTTTTTCATATCACCCCTTTGATTTAATCGGTGGGATTTAATCGGTGGCCATGTCGCAATGGGCCTTTAGCCATTCATTGTAATCACTTACATTGCCAAGGGAAGCATTAAAAAACTTTTGCGCCGCTTTCATAAGTTTTTTGCCGATTTCATCCGTCAACCGCGCTTGTGTGCAGACCACATCGTTTAGAGATTTTGCTTTTTGTAAGTGTTTCAAGTGATCAATGCTGCTCGCTAAAACGTCATTCAAAATTTCTATATTTTGCTCGGAATAGCGTCGGGCCAGATTGGCGATGATTTTATCCTTCGCTTGCATGGGCTCTTGCACGAGTTTGGAAAATTGTTCCCAGTTCTTTAATAATTCGTCATATTGGCTCATAAGAAACTCCTTCTGCCATTTCACTATACCAGTCGCACTTCAAAATGCGAAGTGCGAAATAATATACCAAATATTTCGATAAACGCCCCGAAGTAAATTCGGGGCGTTTACTTAAGGGGAGAATCGCGATTCTCCCCTTAAGAAACCCCATCGCGTAGAGTCACTTCATAATGCTAATATCGCGTTTTGAAGTGTAATGGGTATATAACGTTAGACAGCTGGAATAATCAAGGTAGAGCTAGCCCTCGAAGTGCCTCCTCTGTCCATTCTTTTTGTCCGCCGAGGGCCCACTCGTAACAACTGAGCAGGGCCTGCGGCTGCGCGCTGACGCAAGAGGCGGAGTAGCCTTGAAAAAAATCAATATTTTTAAGATACCAAGTTTGTGGCGAGACGTTGTTTTCTAAGTCGATGGTTTGGTTTTCTTCGGAGAGAGGAAGAGAAAAAGAGGACAGTGGAAAACGCAGCCCAGTTCCCAAGGCCTTGATTAAAGCTTCTTTGCCGGTCCAAAGCTTAAAAAATTGGTTTCGTTTTTGTTCTTCGGGAAGCTTTGACAAAGCTTCATATTCTTGAGGGCTGAAAAACCGTTTTGCGACTGCCTCAGGATAGCTGCTCCGAATTTTTTCGATATCAATGCCCACCGGGGAGTGAAGAGTAATGGCATATAAAGCTAAGTGATGGGAATGGGAAAGATTAAATTGCAGTTCCCTTTCCTTTAGATAGGGTTTTCCATCAGCCGCCTTTAATATATGGATATTTTCAGGGCTAATTTTTAAATAAAGGCTTAAAATAGATCTTAAGGCTGCATGTGCTGTAATAAAACGTTTTCGGTGCAAGTCAAATTTGAAGCGCTTAGCGCGTTTCAGTTCTTCCTGGTCCAAAAGGTCAAGATTGAAAGCTTGATAGAGATCTTCGTCCAAACGGGTAAACCAGAGGTGTAACGCAGTCTTTTGTGGAAAGATCATTTTTGGGCCTTTGTGGGGAAAGTTTAGTAGGATAGCTGATTTTAGGTATAATATAAATTTATGCGGAAGAAAATCAAAAAGAGGGAGAAACAATGGCCTTAGTGACTTTACGTGGAAAACCCTTTCAGCTTTCCGGGACTTTGCCAAAAATTGGAACGCATGCCCCAGATTTTACCTTAACAAACATTGAGTTAGCGGAAATTGGTCTGCGAAACTTTCATGGCCAAAAAGTCGTTCTCAACCTTTTCCCCAGTTTGGACACGCCGACCTGCAGCTTGGCGCTGAAACATTTTAATAAACTGGCGATTCAAATGCCAAAGGTAATCGTTTTATGTATCTCCGCTGACCTGCCTTTTGCGCAAAAGCGCTTCTGCCTCGCGGAAAACCTGAATAAAGTGGTCCTCTTTTCAACCTTTAGGCATCCGGAATTTGGCCAACACTATGGCGTGACCATCACCAATGGTCCACTGGCCGGTTTATTGGCGAGGGCCGTCCTCGTCTTGGATGAGAATGGCAAGGTCGTCTATACACAACAGGTCGCAGAGATCTCAGAAGAGCCGGATTATAATACGGTCCTTTCGGCCTTAAAATAAAGCGTCTCTTTATCAGCTGTGGTATAATTATTTTGGGTTTGACTTAATATCTTAACGGAGAATTTTAAGATGAAAAAAACAATAGGGATTGCAACAGTATTAGCGGGTTTAGTGCTTAGTGTTCCTGCCATGGCCGATCAAACAAATCCGCCTTCCAATAATTCAATGCCGGGTGCGACTGGCAATCCCGCGCCCGCTCGGGGTGAGATGAATCAGATGCCCCAGCATCACGATATTCGCAATGATGCGCAAAATTATCGGGAAGCCGACAATGATAAAAATCAGAATTGGAAAGAGCATGAAGAGCAGCATCATAAGAAAATGGAAGAACGGCGTGAACATCACCGTGAGATGATGAAAGAACGTCGGGAACGGCATGAAGAAAAAATGAAAGAGCAGCATCATGGAATGACGCCGGGCGAAAACCATTAATTTAATGATGTTTTAGGTGCTTATTGACTGTTTTGATAAGCGCGTAGATGTCGATGGGTTTAGCGATATAATCGTCGCAGCCTGCATTAAGAACTTTTTCTTCGTCTCCTTTCATTGCATAAGCCGTTAGGGCAATAATGAGAATATCTTGCGTTTTAGGGTCCCGTTTTAATTGTTGGGTCAATTCGAGACCATCCATCCCAGGCAATTGAATATCCATTAAAATGAGCGCGGGATGATAATCTTTTAAAATCATTAAAGCTTCTTCAGCGTTAGTCGCTACTTTGATGGAAAAGCCTTCTTTTGATAAAAGCACCTGTGCCAATTTCAGGTTGATAGGATTGTCTTCCACGATCAAGATCGATTTGCCTGGCATTTTGCTTGCCCTCAGTTAGGATCGTTTTTTGTTGAAAGTCTTTGCTTTCCTCTTAAGAGGCCCTCTCGCATTTTGATTAATCAGCTGCGATAAATCATTAGCGCTTGAGATGATGTCATTTAAATATTCTCTTTGTTCCTGGTTAATTTGGCCCGCTTGTTCATTGCGAATCATTTCAGAGAAACCAATAATGGCATTCAAGCGCGTGCGGAGCGTGTGTGATATTTTAGCTAGAAATGCATTTCTCTTTTGCAAGCCAGCTTGCGTTTTTTTAGTAACAATTCTGGACGCTTTCGATCGTGGTTTAACGGCAAACTTTTTGCGTGAAGGCGTTTTACTGCTTCTCTTTTCTAAATTTCGCATAAGTCTGTCCTTTTCTTTTTATTATACCTCTTAGGCGAGCTCCCTTGAGCGATTTGATCAATAAATAAACAGAATTGAAGTTTAGGCCTACTTTTTGATTTTAAATGATTTTTAACCTGCAAAGCAGGGGGCTATGCTAGAATAAGAATAGAATCATCACTGTCAGAGGACAGGGAAATGGCCAATTTTTTTAAAAAGGAAGATACGTTATTAACGCCGGCAAATTGTAGCTTGTTGCTGGTTGATTATCAGCCGCAGATGTTATTCGCGGTCAAGTCGATTGACAGTGAAACCTTAGTGAATAATGCTGTAGGTTTGGCAAAATCAGCCAAGTTATTTAAGGTGCCAACGCTTTTGACCTCCGTCATGCAGAAAAATTTTAACGGCAAAATTTTTTCGCCTTTACAAAAAGTTTTAACGCAAGTCCCTGTGCTAGAACGCACGACTATGAATCCTTGGGAAGACGGAAAAGTGTTGGAGGCCGTTAAAAAAACCAAACGTGACAAACTAGTGCTGGCTGGCCTCTGGACTGAGATTTGTATTGCGCTTCCAGCCATCAAAGCCTTGGAATCGGGTTATACCGTTTATGTCGTTGCGGATGCCTGCGGCGGAACGACCGGTATTGCGCATCAAATGGCTATGCAACGGATGATTCAAGCCGGCGTGATACCCCTGACCTGGCTGCAATTCTTATTCGAACTGCAAAGAGATTGGGCGCGTGAAGAAACCTGTGCCGCTGTGTTAGAGCTTGCGATGGAGCATGCCGGTACTTATGGCGTGGGCCTTGAATACTTAAGCAGCAAAATGAGCACGTCCGTGGATGATGCCAATTTTGTGATTTAGGCTGCGGGCGATTTCTCTTGCTTTGATACAGGCATTTTACTATCTTGCTCATTCATTAACTGCGTCCCGGTATTGACATGCCTATTCAACGTTTAAAAGATTTTATTAAACTAGAGTCGAAAAGCAGTGCTCTGCTTTTGGGTGCGGTTTTTTTCGCCATTTTTCTTGCTAATTCTCCTTGGCGCTCTTTTTATGAAAACTTGATCGAGTATCCATTGCATTTTTCAGGGGGCCCATTCGAGGCTGCCACTTCACTGAAACTCATCGTCAATGATGGATTGATGACCATTTTCTTTTTATTAATTAGTCTCGAGGTCAAGCGTGGATTTTTAGTAGGAGAATTAAATTCAATCAAAAAGGCGGCCTTGCCTTTAATTGCCTCTCTTGGCGGGATTTTATCCGCAGCCATGGTTTATTTACTCATCCATTTGGGTTTAGGTGGCGCTACGAGCATCAAGGGCTGGGCGATTCCGACCGCGACCGATATTGCGTTTTCCTCGGCGATTTTATTGCTCTTGGGCCGGGCGGTCCCACGGTCTCTTCGCTTATTATTAACGACACTCGCTATTATCGATGATCTGCTCGCTATTTTTATTATTGCCATTTTTTATTCGGTAGGCTTTCAAATTTTCTATTTATTACTCGGGATTTTCTGTTTCCTAGGGTTATTTCTTCTGAACCGATTCAGGCTGCTTGGCCTCTATGGGCAGATCGGCTTAAGCATTTTACTCTGGTTCTGTATTTTAAAATCGAATGTAAGTCCGCCCTTGGCTGGCGTTTTAATTGGTTTGACCGTCCCCCTTGGAGACAAAAAGAGGGAAGGCTATTCCCCTTTACAGAACTTGGAAGCTGTCCTGCATCCCTGGGTCTCTTTTGGAATTTTGCCGCTTTTTGTGTTTGTGAACGGCGGTTTGAATTTATTGCAAACGAATTTTGCCATGTTTTATCATCCTTTGACTCTCGGCATTATAGCCGGCCTTTTTTTGGGGAAACAAGGAGGCGTTTTTGCCGCCTGTTGGTTTTCGACTAAAGCGAAACTGACCCATTTGCCAGATGGTTTAAGCTGGCAACAGATTTATGGCATGAGTGTTCTGACGGGCATCGGGTTTACCATGAATTTATTTATTGGCTTTCTGGCTTTTCCAAATGATTTAGACAGCTTGAACATGGTCAAATTAGGAATTTTCACGGGGTCCTTTCTCTCAGCGGTCGTTGGCTTTTTTATCCTAAAAAGAACTTTGAAAAGAAAATGAAAATTGTCGTTGCAAGCAACAATGAGGGTAAAATTCAAGAATTACATGCCTTATTGGCAGACATAGGGCTTGTGCCTGTTCCGCAAGCGGTGTTTAAGGTGAAGCCAATCGAAGAAACCGCTTTGACCTTTGTCGAAAATGCTTTGCTGAAAGCACGGCATGCTTGTCGTGAAACAGGCCTCTCGGCGATTGCCGACGATTCGGGTTTGGTGGTTCCTGCCTTGCAGGGTGCCCCCGGCATTCATTCGGCCCGCTATGCTGGTACCGAGGCTAGTACTGAAGATAATATTAAAAAGCTTTTAACAGCCTTGATTGCAGTGCCGGAAGCTAATCGTGCTGCCTATTTTCATTGCAGCTTGGTTTTTATGAGACATGAGAAAGATCCCGCGCCTTTAATTTGTCAGGGTGAATGGACAGGATCTATTTTATTCTCACCTCGCGGGCAAAAGGGCTTTGGCTATGATCCAATCTTTGGCGTCACGTCCAATCAAAGCGCAGCGGAACTTGCCCTTGCCGAAAAAAATCAACAGAGTCATCGCGGGACAGCTTTGAGGGTCTTAGTAAATCAATTGAAGAAAGAGTTAAAATTGTAAGCCCCTCACAATTTTAACGGCCTGCTCGATGAGGGCATGAAGTTCTTGAATTTTTTCCAACTGGCGTTTTTCCAGCGGAAGAGGGCCTTCTTCCAGTTCCTCCATTTTTTTAGAAAGCGAGAGGGCCTGTTTGCTGAGTTCCTTGATAAGGCCGGTATTATGCGACAATTTTTGATTTTCTTCGGACAGCTTAATTTCATATTGCACTAAGCGCGCGGCAGAATAGACACGGCTCCGCAATTCTTGATAGTCGAAAGGCTTGGACAAAAACTCATTCGCACCGCCGTCAATGGCAAGCTTGATGTTGGAAGTGCCGGTGATTTGGCTGAGCAAAATGATGTAATAGCTGCCGCTTTCTGGAAGTTCTTTACGGATTTTTCTGCAGAGATTAATGCCATCCATTTTCGGCATCAGCCAGTCTAAAATCAGGAGCCTGGGCGGATCGGGTTGCTGCATCACTTTCCAAGCTTCCTCTCCATCGCCTGCTTCAAGCACTTCATATCCCCATTGTGTCAAGGAGGCCTGCAAAAGAAGCCGGGAGGGGGGGTCGTCATCCGCCACCAAGATTTTGATCGTGGGCAATTTTTTATTAAATTCTGAGCCAAAGTCTAGAATGCTTAAAGGTTCCACTTTAGGTTGGCTACGATCGTTCAGGGACATAAGGGAATTCCCCTAGTTAATATCTTCATTATAGCCGATTCTCAGAGACGTAGATATTTTTTATTATAAAACAATAACTTAAACTTGGGCTCCCAATAGCAGAGCTCTCCACCGGGCCTATATAGGTTCGCCTCGTCATGGTTACCTACCTCCATTTCGGTAACATTTATTTTGAGGCAATGACCTTGTTTTTACTCATTTTCTGTAACATTTAATTTGAGGCAATTCTTTTAGCAGGTATCCTGACTGCACTTCCTTGAATCCCAACTATACTCCAAATAGAAGAGTTACTTGACGAGGAGGGTTATATGTTAAGTTTGGATGGGTATAAGGTTATAGAAGTGCTATCTCTCTCTCCAAAAGTAGGTGTATGGCGTGCCCTCAACTTAAAAACACATAAAGACGTTTTCCTAAAAACCCTGGTTACGGACCAACCTGACCAGGACGAGATTGCCCGGTTAAAGCACGAATATCGTATTTTAAAAAAATTAAAAATAGAACCTGTTATACGGGCCCTGGATTTTGAAGAATCAGGCCGCCGGAATGTGTTAGTTTTAGAATATGTCCCTCTTGCGATAACGTTAGATGATTTTTTAGCGAAAGAAAAAATAACAACCAAGCAGTTTTTGTTGATCGCCATACAGCTAGCATCTGCTCTCTATGCGCTTCATTCAGCACAAGTCATTCATAAAGATATTAATCCACGCAATATGGTCCTTGTTAATAACAAGGACCATCCTCTTATAAAGCTAATTAACTTTGGCATGGCTACAGAATTATCAAAAGAATCTCAGGTCATGCACAATACTGAAACCTTAAAAGGTACTTTAGCCTATATCTCACCTGAACAAACGGGGCGAATGAATAGAGCGGTTGATCATAGAACCGATTTATATTCATTGGGCGTCACATTTTATAAAATGATAACGGGAAAGTTGCCTTTTGAAGCGAAAGATCCCGCAGAGTGGATACATTGTCATATTGCAAAACAGCCCCCGTCTATCCAAAGTTTGAATTCCGATCAACCTGAAATGATCGCTAAAATTATTATGAAACTGTTATCCAAGGATGCGGACCACCGATATTTAACGGCCTACGGCCTGCAGAAAGATTTAGAGTATTGTTTGAGTAAAATACAAAGACATGAACCGATCGATGAATTTATATTAGGATTAAATGATCGTGAAGGTGTATTTAGCGCGCCTTCCAAACTCTATGGGCGCGAGAGTGAACAAAGAAAATTGCTTGATTTATTTGATAAAATCAAATCAGGAAGAAAGGAATTATTGCTGGTTTCGGGCTATTCGGGAGTTGGTAAATCGTCCATCATCAATGAGATTCATAAACCAATTGCTCGCCATCACGCCTATTATATTTCTGGAAAATTTGAACAGCTTAAACAAAATATTCCTTATTTTGCTATTATTCAGGCGTTTCGCGATCTGATACAACAAATATTAGCGAGCGGTATAGAACAGATCACTCAATGGCGTCAAATCATTTCTAATAAATTGGAAGAAAATAGTCAGGTTATTATAGAGGTCATTCCAGAGTTGGAGATGTTGTTAGGGAAACAACCTTTATTGCCAGATTTAGGTTCTGTTAAAGCAGCCAGAGATCGATTCGAATCCACTTTTTTTGATTTTATTTCCCTATTTTCAAAACCAGAACATCCGCTTGTTTTATTCTTGGATGACCTGCAATGGGCAAATACATCATCCCTGGACTTCATCAAGAAAATTTTAATTCATCCGGAATTAAAATATTTTTTAATCATAGGGGCTTACCGAGATAATGAGGTCAGTGAAAATCATCCATTAAATGACATGTTGCGAGAAATTTCTAAGAAAAATATTGTGCCAAACTGCCTTCGACTCACACCAATCGATTTAAAAAGTCTGAATGAACTTGTTGTGGATTCCTTAAACACCACGATGAATACCGCAATTATTGGTTTATCAACTTTAATTTTTGAAAAAACAAGAGGTAATCCATTATTTTCCATTATGTTTTTGAACGCTTTATATCAGGGAAAATATATCTCGTTTGACTCAATCACAAAGCAATGGACCTGGGATTTGGAAACGATAAAAATGATTCCGGTTATGGACAATGTGGCGGATTTATTATCCGCCAGTATTAATAAATTACCCATGAATATTCAAGAAACAATTCGAATAGCATCCTGTATCGGAAACAAATTTGATTTAAAAACACTGTCTCTTGTGTGTGAAAATCCGGAGGATGAACTTGCCGCATTATTATGGGAAGGAATTCGAGAGGGGTTTATTGTTCCTCTTTCAGGAGATTACAATTTAGTGATGGATGACAGTGCTTTTGCGCATACGAGTGCAAAGCATATGTATTACAAGTTTTCACATGATCAAGTTCAAAAATCATTTTATTCGACATTATCCGAACAACAAATCAAAGAAGCACATCTGAAAATCGGTAATATTTTATTAAAAACAAATACGACTGAAGAAATGCAAGAAAATATTTTTGATATTGTCAATCATTTAAATTTAGGATCGACGTTGATTAGTCAAGATGAGGATAAATATAAGCTCATCAAGCTGAATATAAAAACAGCATTAAAAGCAAAAATTTCAATGGCATTTGAATCGGCTAATGAATATATTAAAATAGCCATTCAGTTATTGACAAAGAATGCTTCGCTCGTGGATGCTGATCTATCCTGGAAAATTTATTTTGAGCAGGCCGAGATCGAAAATTGTCTGGGTAATCATAATCATGCGATTGAGTTATTAAAAAAACTATATGATCATTCATCAAAAGATATTCAAAAATTACAGATCGTCATACGGCAAGTTCAAATATATACATTTTTGTCAAAATTTGATGATGCCATTGAGACCGGTTTAAGTTTGCTAAACCAGTTTTCTTCAGAAACGATTGGATCCACCCCAAGCACATTTAAAATCCTGACGCTGCTAGTCAAGGTAATAATCGCATTTCGAAAAAGACCATTGTTAACTTTAGAAGACGCTCCGCTTTTATCGGATAAAAAATTACAGGCTGTTGCAAATCTCCGAACGCAAATTAGCACGGCAGCTTTATTTTCCGGAAAAGAGCAATTGTTTGCGGCCATGACGTTTCAATCCGTTCGTGACGGGCTTGTTTATGGCTTTAACAGCAGAACAGCCGCTGATTTAGGTACTTATGCGTTTTCATTGTTTGTGATGTTTCACAATGCAAAACGGGCTAAAAAATATATCGATGTCGCAATTAAAATCGCTGAAAAATATGACCATGTCGAAGCAAAATTGGTTTGCTATATGGCGTCTGGTGGAATGCTATATCCTTTTTCATATTCTTTTATAAAGTGTCTTAACTATTTGAATAAAGCTTACAAATTGAGAAAGAGGCTGCCCGGCAATGTTTACATTGATTTTTCTATTACGTCTATATCCGGCATGATGTTCATGGCAGGCTTTCCGCTGACCACGGTCATGAAAAAAATAAAAAATACCTTTGGTTCTTTTAATGCCTATCAACATAATAATGATAATATCACGTCAACGAAATTGTTTATGGAAATTGTTTTCATCTTGTGTGGGAAAGATTCTCTCAGGCGTTATAAAAGCCTGTTTTCAGAATACCTCAAGGCAGGCACAATCGATAAAGAAACAGGTGAAGTCATCCCCGAGGTCTATAATGGGTTGGGGTATCGCCAAACCATGTTAATTTGCTTGATGAAGACAGCCTATTTTTTAGAAGATTGGGATAAATTATTATATTTATATTTTAACCCTAAATTAGACATGTCAAATAAATTTCTTGCATCGAATTATCCTCGTATCGTCTGTTTCTTTTATTCTTCTTTAGCCATGTTGCAGCTGTATGATAAGGCTTTGAAAAAAAATAAACGGATCTATAAAAAGCAAATCGACCTGGCTGTAAAAAACTTAAAACAATGGTCTGATGATTGCCCAAGAAATTTTCTCCCCATGTATGATATTGTTCTGATGGGTGTTGCCGCATATATCAATAAAAATCTAAAAGCGGTTTTTCCTCTCTATGAACAAGCTCTTACCATATCGAAGAAATATAAAATGTATCATTTATCTGCAATTGCAAATGAGTTGATGGCGGAGATTTATTTATATTTTAATGAACCAAAAAATGCGCTTATTTATTTTAAAGAAGCCTTATACGATTATCAAGTATGGGGTTGCGTGGTGAAGCTCAGTTCGCTGACCGCTCGGATTGCTTCTTTGAATAAAACCTGTTTATTAACAACAGAAGATGATAGCAATAGGAATGCCTCTTTGACAACCTCATCCAGAATGATTGCTCAAGATAATGTTAAACTTTCGAATACTATAAAAATAGCTCGCTCCATCTCGAGTTATCTCAAGCTGGATGAGCTATTAAAATACTTAATAACCGTATTTGCAAACAATTTTAAATCAGAACGATGTGTCTTGCTTTTAGCAAAAGATAATAAGCTTTGGGTTGAGGCTGAAATATCAGAACCTAATTCTGAACCCTTTATTTTACAGCATCAATTACTGGACCACAGAAAAGATATGAGCAAATTCATCATTTCGAGTGTCGAAACGACTTCTGAGCCGGTATTAATTAACGATAGCAGCAGCAATAAAATTTTTTCCAATGATGCCTACTTTGAGAAGAACTCGGATTGTTCAGTTTTATGTTATCCATTTTTATATCAAAATAAATTGGTGGGTATTATTTATTTGGAAAATAAAATAGCATTAGAACAATTTGATCATGCTGATTTAGAAGTTTTAAAAATGATAGCAAGCCAGGTGGCTGTTTCCATCACGAATGCAGGATATTACAGTGCTTATGATCAATTTGTTCCTCATGAATTTCTTGATTTACTAAATAAAAGAAGCATTATTGATATTCAGTTAGGTGATTGTATTAAAAAAAATATGACCGTTATGTTTTTAAGCATCAAAAACTTTGATGAATTATCAAGCACTTTAACAAAAGACGAGCTGTTTAATTTTTTAAATGATTATTTTTCCATTATCGAGCCGATTATAACGAATCATCGCGGATTCATTGATAAGTATATTGGAAGTACCATTATGGCCTTGTTCCCGGAGAATACGGATGATTCTTTATTAGCCTCCCTGGCAATCCAGCAGGCTATTCACGATATCAATAAAAAAAATAAAAACAAAAACAAGATTCCAGAAGTGGGCGTGGGCATTGGTATCAGTTGTGGTTCTTTGATGCTGGGGACACTGGGCGGCCTACATAGAATGTCAACCTCTGTTGTTAGTGATGTTGTTAATTTGGCTTCTCGTTTGTGTGAATTATCAAAGAAAGGTGAATCGCACATACTCATAAGCGATGCAGCACACCATGCGATCGAGGGCTCTCATGCGGGCTATTTGTTTCGCTTTCTCGGTAAAGTCTCAATCAGAGGGAAGCAGGAAGAAGTGCCCATTTGGGAAGAATATTCGGATGAATTACAACTGAAAGAATCTTAAGTGTTAGGGTTTAAATTTGTCCCAAAACATTCTTTGCAACGACGAATGTACTCTTCAATCAATTTATCCTTCGGCAGGGTGACGCTGCATTCCTGAAAAATAGGTAATGCATCTTCGTATTTAGCATCTTGAAAAAAAAGAATGGCCTTCTCATAACGGCTTTGAACAGCCCGTTTAGCTTGATAAATTTCGGGTCTATCGCCCGAGTATTCTTCCCAAATAGGCGCCTTGTTTCCTTTTTCTTTTAATGAAAAATCTCCAACATATCGAAAACAAAAGTTTTTATTAGAATTTTTTAATTTTTCGTGCAAGGTGTCGCTGATTAAGATTGTGCTGTCGTAACGTTTTGTTAATGACTCTATCTCGACTGCCAACTCAACAGCATCCCCTGTAATTGACGTTTGTATTCTGTGCTTGCTGCCTATTGTTCCTAATGTTAATGTTCCGTAATTGATTCCGACTCCAAATGAAATAACCGGCTTGTTCTTTTTCATGCGATCATGATTAAATTGTATCACTGCGGTTTGCATGGAGATGCCCGCCTGCAAGGCATCTTCTGGGTTTTTATTAAAAAGAGCTAAAACAGCATCACCAATATAGTTATCTATAAATCCATTATTTTTAATAATGATAGGCTCCATCACACTCAGATATTCATTGATGAACTGAAACACTTCATTGGGTTCCATGGATTCTGAAAGCGTTGTAAATTGACGTATATCCATAAAAAGAATAGCCATTTCCTTATCAACGTGATCACCCAGGCGAACATCAAGAATATTATCTTTGTTCAGAAGCTCTAAGAATTGATAAGGAACAAATTGCGTATGTGCTGAATAATAGAGTGCATTTTCTAATGAAATAGCGGCTTGATTAAATAATAATTTCAATATTTCAAGTCGGTCTGGGGTGAAAGCGGAGGTTGTCAGATTGTTTTCAAGATAGACAATACCAATGGTATGATCTCTCGATAAGACCGGAGAACAAAGAACAGAAAAAACGTTTCGTTGTTTAATATAAGGGTCTTCAATAAAAAGACCTTTTTGAGAAGCATTTTCCAATACAATGGCTTGATGCGTATTTTTGACGTACGAAACAATGGCCTGAGATATATCGGTATAGTCTTCGACTGGCTTCGACTGCAGTACAATGGGTTCATTTTGATTGATGTTGGCTTCCGCCTCTACCCACAGCCTATCATTTCTTAATAAAAGCAAGACGCAATGCTCTGCGCCCGCATTTTCAATTAAGGTCAACATCAAACTTTTTAAAAGTTCATCTAGTTTTATATGGCGTGATATCGATTGTGCTGCTTTTAGCAATGTTATTGTATCGATGGTATGGAATTCATTTCTGATTGAGTCTGTGCTGTCAACAGAATGCTCTGATTTTTTTGTAACGTTTGAGGGTGTTTTTACAGTATCTGAATATTTGCTTTTTAATTCATCTACTTTTATTTTACAACCCCACGATTGATAATCGTTTATCGCTTCCTGAAAATAAAAAATCGAATTTTTTATTTGATTAAAGTCATAATAAATATTGCCTAATAATTCATTAGCAATAGACGATATGTATCTCACCTTATATTTTCTTGATCGAGTGAGTGCGGCCTCATACAGAGCATAAACGGAATCCAGTTTTTTATATAAAAAAGCATTCATTCCCATTAATAATATATTATAGAGTGGTAAATTATTTTCTGGACTATATTGTGACCATTGTTTAAATTTTTTTATTATTTCCTCCAGGTGTTTTTTATAAGATCTTTTGTTTTCTGGGGAGGCCTTATTATAACGTTGTAGCATCACTAAAGCTGGAAAAAAATAATATATAACAATATTCGGCATTTTTTGTGAAAGCGGATTTTGTATATTGACTGGGCAATCAAAAAAAAGTTTTAATACCGCCTCCCAATCATTCAAGAAATAGGCTGATTCTATTAAGTACGTGAGTAAAGTAAAATAATAAACGCTATGAATCGGTTTTTTTTTAAATTTTGAGTAAACTTTTTGAAAAGTATCGCTCGAATATTTTCCACGTAGTGTAAGAATTAATTTTTTTAAATTGTTTAATAGGGATGTAATTTCATTGTTTTTGTCGAATGCCAACTGTTTTCTGATTTCTCTTTGCTTTTTTGTGATTACATGTAATTGATTTCCAGCCAGAAACATCATGTTTTCAATGGAGCAGGCATATTCTTCATTATAGCCTTTGCCGTTTTGCAAGTGCCCCGCTTTTTTAATAGAAGCTAAACATTCTTTATACGGTAATATCCACACGTCAATAAAATTGCTTTTTATTAAGCAAGCCATTAATTTTGATGGATAATCATATTTTTCAGCTAATTGAATGGCCATGTTGGAGTAAAATTGGGCTTGTTTAACATTTTGAAAGCTTGCCCATAATGAAACTGCATAAACCGCTAAATCAATCGGTGTCGTGACTGTAATACCATGACGCAGCAAGTCACGCATGTTACGAAAAACCAGCACATCGCTCAAATTTTTTTCGAGTATCAAATGGGCAGCGGTATAAATTTCATGCCGAAGCTGTTGTATGCGGTCTTCTCTTGCTTTGCCTACCCGAATGGGCAGGCCAAGTATATCCGCTTCTGTTTTTTTTCTAAAAGTAAATAATGTTTTAATTCTTTCTATGATGACAGTCAATCGAGATGGATAGCGACTCGTCTTATTGGAATCAAGTTGATTTAATAACCTTAATTTTTCGGAAATTACTTTTTCCACGGTCATATGGATTGCTTATATACTCCACACCAATTGAGCGCCGAAAAAGTTAAGATCAGAAATAGAGGTGCCGTGTAGTGTATTACCGCTGCCGCCTGAGACATGGTTGGTAGAAGCGTTCTGGTAGAAATTATGCCCATACACCATATCGAACCCAATTTTTTTATTCATTTGATAATGTGCGCCAATTGCGGCTTGAATATGATCAGGATCAATCAGAAGGTCCCTCACATTACTATGGGCAGCCCCTTGTTCATAATTGGCGCCCCCACGAAGCAACCATTTCTCCGCGATTTGGTAACGAGCACCTAAAGCAAAAAGCCATGTATTGTGAAAATTTCTAGGGTTAGTCAGGCTAATTGGCCCTGTTGGCCCTGCGGCATTATAGAGCCGATCATTGCGATATATACTCCAATCGGCAAACTCAACGGTTCCCATGAGCCCCAATTTGCATTTCGTTTGATGAAAAAAGCTTAATGTTGTTAAAGAAGCAGAGGGTAGAACTGCCTCCAAATTATTCGTTCTGACAACGCCCGGGGTCAACGTTCCACCCGTTGGGATATACAAATGACTTGAGCCATAAGCGTGATTGATAACTGATGAATGGTAGGCAAGACCGATTCGATTTTCTGGATTAAATACGTATAGAATTCCAGCATGCCAGGCAGCTTTCCATCCGGAGCCCTGATCGACTTGATAGGCGTCGGAGGTTGTATAAGGCTGTAATCTGGCGGCAACTTTTAGTTTTGCAGCAAAATAAACAGCATCCGGTCCTCCTGCGATGGATAATTTTGGAGTAGCCTGGAATGCTAAACTGGGACTAAAATCAATGGTTGTTTGTGATTCATAAATAAGATCATAACGGGCCATTGATGTATTGTTATAATCTAATCCAACGCCGGTTGGAGCAACAATACTGAAGCCAAAAGCAAACTTTTGATTGATGGGTTTGGAAAAATGAAGAGATGGAATAATGGCATGAGGACTTGTGGACATTTTTCCAGATTCAGTAACAGCGCCCGGAAAGGTAGTTACTCCACCCGTTGTCACGGGTAAGCCTGGGTTAAACATGGTTCCTCTATAAACTGCATGGCTAAATAAAGCAATACCTGTAACAATAAATTGCTCTTTATTGAGAAACGTTAAGCCTGCTGAGTTCGAATAGTTAGTGCTTGCATCTTCTGCGATTACCGCAGCGCCAGACCGGGCTTCTCCGGTGTCAGATGCATTCGTAAAAGGAACATGCAAACCCGATGCCTGAGCGATATTTGAGTTGAGAAGCAGATTCAATATTGAACCACATAAGAGCAATCTTTTCTGATTTCTGATTTTTGAATTCATTTTCCTTTCTCTCCTTGAAAGTAAATCTACAAAAATACTTATTCTAAGTATGTCTTAAAACCTAATCTTAAACAATAATTATTCACCTGTTACAGGGCACCCTCATTACAAAGTAGGCAAATTGGAGATGATCAAAACGCATTAGAAAGGGAAATGCACCAAGGAATATGGCCATTATCAAAAAACTGCTTTAAACTTACTGCAAATTATTAAAAAAGACCGCTTCTGTATCAGTTTGAAGCGAATGAGAAAGCTGGCTGGGTGGGACCCTAGCTTCCTGGATACCGTATTAATGGCTAAATTTTAATGAGGGAGCCCTGTACTCTACACTGGAAACTCTAACTCTAGACAATAATGGCTAATTCTGGCACAATGATTCTTGAGGCTTTTTCAATTTAATTTTCTTACTTTCTACAGCTGCAGAACTCAAAGAAAATAAAAAATGCAAATACAATTTGGCAAGAAAAAAGTCCCCAAGTCCGGCATAGTTTTACTAGCGCTCATTCTCATTCTCATTATCATTATCTACTTTATTAGTATCCTTTTCCAAACAAATAATCATGTTCTCACCCTTTATGGTAATGTCGATATCCGCAATGTCAATCTAGGATTTCGCGTGAGTGGTCGTTTACTCTCACTGCAGGTTGATGAAGGCGACGCAGTATATCCGGGTAATCTTATTGGTCATTTGGATCCAGGTCCTTATCAACGAAAAGTTCAGGCTGCCGAGGCAGCCGTAAATAAGCAAAGAGCTTTTTTAAGGTATGCAGAAACAGTCTTAGCCATCGAAAAAAAATTATTTGGCACGGGCGCATCGTCCACAGATCGCTATAACAACGCCTTGGCCTCACGCAACGCCGCAAAAGCCAGTCTTGAAAAATCGATCGCGGACCTTTCGGTCGCAACCTTGCGCCTGCAAGATACTTACCTCTATGCACCATCCGAAGGCGTGGTTTTGACACGTGCTGTGGAACCCGGAACGATGCTGGTAGCCAATGATACTGTGATTTCGGTTACGCTGATTAATCCAGTGTGGGTCCGTGCTTATGTGCCAGAAAGAAATTTAGGTCAGGTTAAGCCAGGAACTCAAGTCAAAGTCTATGCGGATTCTTTTCCTCATAAAGCTTTTATAGGTCAGATCGGCTTTGTCTCGCCGGTCGCAGAATTCACGCCGAAAACAGTTGAATCACCCGATTTGCGGACACAGTTAGTTTACCGTTTACGTATCGTCATGCAAGATCCAGGACATGAATTACGACAAGGTATGCCTGTTACTGTAAAGGTTAATAAAGGTGTCTAAACCAAACGATATCGCAATTGACTTAAATCAAGTTACCAAAAAATTTTCTTCGGATAATGAAGAAATTATCGCACTTTCATCTCTTTCCGCCACGATTAAACGCAACTGTATCACCGGGTTGGTGGGGGCCGATGGCTCTGGAAAAACCACACTCATGCGCATCATCGCTGGTTTGTTACCCCTTACCCAAGGGCAGATATCCGTCGAAGGAATAGATCCAATGAAAGATTTAAGTGCCCTTCGAGGTATTGTGGGTTATATGCCGCAAAAATTTGGTCTCTATGAAGATTTGACAGTCATTGAAAACTTCAAGCTATACGCTGATCTTTGTGGCGTAACGGGTCAAGACTATCAGACTGAGTTTAAGCAATTGATGAAATTCACTAACTTGGGGCCTTTCATTACTCGCCGCGCAGGCAATCTTTCTGGCGGTATGAAACAAAAACTGGGTTTAGCTTGTGCTTTGTTGGGCAATCCAAAAGTATTAATACTGGATGAACCCAGCGTCGGTGTTGATCCTATTTCTCGTCGCGAGCTATGGAAAATGGTCAATGAACTCATTTACAAGGGCATGACAGTCGTCTGGAGCACTTCTTATTTAAACGAAGCAGAACTTTGTGAAAATGTCCTGGTTTTGAATCAGGGCCAACTGATTTATTCTGGTTCGCCAAAGGAACTGATGGCGAAGATGGAAGGGTGCAGTATTCAGGTCCAAAACCTTCAACAAAGTCCCCGCCTTGTTTTACAAAATGCCATGAGGCTGGATGAAGTAATCGATGGCGTTATTCAAGGCAGTTATGTCCGCCTGGTCCTGAAAGAAAAAAACAAGTTGCCGAAGCTCCAAGCACTTGAAGCCGGGGAAGGAGCAAAATTTGTTACCGTTTATCCGCGCTTTGAGGATGTTTATATGAGTCTTTTGGGAGGCATACCCAAAAGCGACTTTTTTCTTTCATCCAACATTCAGGCTATTAAGATTTCTGATCAATCTGAAATAGTGATTGAAGCCAAAGATCTGACCAAAAAATTCGACTCTTTCGTGGCCACAAATAAAATCAGCTTTAAAGTAAAGCGCGGCGAGATTTTTTGTTTACTCGGGCCTAATGGCGCAGGGAAATCAACGACCTTCAAAATGATGTGCGGTTTACTCATGCCCAACTCAGGATCAGCCTCTATATTGAATTATGATCTAAGAAAAAATCCGCATCGTGCCCGCCAGCAACTGGGATACATGGCACAAAAATTTTCTCTCTACGGCGATCTTACTGTGCAGCAGAATTTGAAGTTTTTTTCAGGAATCTATGGGTTAACCGGCAAGAAGCAAACGCAGGCCACGGATGATATGATTGAAAGTTTTAATCTAAAACCTTATTTGCAGAAAAAAGCGCATGAATTACCACTCGGTTTCAAGCAACGACTTTCTTTAGCCTGTGCTATTATGCACAAACCCGCTATCTTATTCCTTGATGAACCCACTTCCGGAGTGGATGCAATCGCCCGTCGTGAATTTTGGATGCGGATCAATGAATTAGTAGGAAATGGCGTTACTGTAGTGGTTACAACGCACTTTATGGAAGAAGCAGAGTACTGTGACCGGCTTGTCATGATCTATCGCGGACAAGTCATTGCCTGCGACACGCCGGATGAATTGAAACAACATATTCGGACGCCTGAAAATCTTAATCCAACGATGGAAGAAGTATTTTTTGCTCTGATAGAAAAATTTGATGAAGATAATAAATCACGACAATCTGAAAAAGAAAAGTTAGGGGAAACCTACGAAACCCAGACCCAATATAATTTGGGTGGAATGCAACTTTTCCAGCCCCCCGCTTGGTTGCGGCGTTTAACTGCTTTATGCCAAAAAGAATTCTGGCAAATTGTGCGCGATCCTAGCAGTGTGCTCATTGCTTTCATCTTACCGCTAATCTTGCTATTTATATATGGTTTTGGCATTAACCTCGACACTTCCAAAATCCGGCTTGGAATGTTAATGAACGATCACAGCCCAGAGGCATGGCGCTTTATGCAAAGTTATGCTGATTCGCCTTACATAGAAACCTTGCCAATGACTGATTCTCTAAAAGCCTCTGAAGAACTTACTGCAGGAAATATTCGAGGAATCGTGCTTATTCAATCCGATTTTACCAAAAGGCTTATAGGGCATGACGGCATCGCACCGGTACAGGTTATCACCGATGGCACTGATCCAAATACTGCCAATTATGTTATTAACTACGCCACCGGCGCCTGGAAAACCTGGCTGGACGTGCGTTCTTTGGAAAAGGCAAATTCTTTATTTAATAGTATAAATGTCGAACCACGGTACTGGTATAACCCCGCAGCCATCAGCCGTAATTTTCTTGTGCCAGGATCCATTGCCTTAGTGATGACTATTATTGGCGCTTTGCTAACTTCCCTGGTTGTGGCCCGGGAATGGGAGAGGGGAACCATGGAAGCGCTTTTGTCTACACGCATGACCCGTTTGGAGTTCCTTTTTTCAAAACTAATACCTTACTACATACTGGGCATCGCTGCCATGTTGGTTTGTCTAATAACTGCTGTGACGATTTTGGCAACGCCATTCCGAGGCTCAATTATCCTATTATTCATTGTTTCCTCGCTTTTTCTAGGCTGCGTGCTTGGTTTGGGATTGTTTTTATCAACGGTTATCCGAAATCAATTCAAAGCAGCATGGACCGCGTTGAACCTTGCCTATTTACCCGCTGTCATGCTATCCGGCTTTGTTTTTGAAATCAGTAGTATGCCGCCACTGATTCAAGGCTTAACCTATCTTTTTCCGGCGCGCTATTTTGTTTCCTCTTTGCAGACACTTTTTCTGGCAGGCAATATTGGTTATGTGCTTATCCTGAATAGTTTTTTCCTGCTGATAACCTCAGTAATTTTTTTATTTTTGACCTACAAAAAGACGCGGCAATATTTGGACTAGGAATAACAGCATGTTGAATCGGCTTTTAACGCTGATCTTGAAAGAATTACAGGCGCAGTTTCGTGACCGCGATAGCCGGCGCTCGCTAATTTTTCCAGTTATTCTGCAAATCGCCGTGCTTCCTTTTGCCGCGACATTGGAAGTACAAAACGCCTATTTGGGGATCTATGATCAGGACGCAGGAAAGCAAGCCGTGGAACTCACACAACGCTTTGCTAAATCCACACCCTTCCCCAATATCAAATTATTATATAGTATGAAAGATGTACAAAATGCTATTGACGATCAGCAAGTATTGGCCGTGGTAAATTTTCCGAGCGACTTTTCCAAAAAAATCGAATCTGGAAATACAGCCACGCTACAAGTTTTGGCCGATGGTAGGCGTTCCAACGCAGCCCAAATTGCTACAAAGTACATTCAGGATATTATCGCGCAATATAAAAAGGAAATTACAATATCACACAAAAATCAAAAATCTCCTTCTCGGATTTCAAATCAAAACTGGTTTAATCCCAATCTAGAATACAAATGGATCATGCTTCCCAGTTTTGTCGCTCTGATTTCGACACTTGGCTGTTTAATTGTGACCGCAATGTCAATTGCACGTGAGCGGGAACAAGGCACTTTCGATCAATTACTCGTTTCACCACTGACAACAGGGATTCTTATGATAGGCAAAATTATCCCGTCTTTAGTGGTTGTCCTAATACAGGCGTCCATTGTTTTAGTGGCGAGTATCGTGCTATATCGCATTCCTTTTCAAGGATCCTTGGTTCTCTTATATGTATGCATCCTTTGTTACGGAGTCTCCCTAGCCGGTGTAGGGCTTTTAATTTCTTCCATTTGCTCCACCCAGCAACAGGCTTTCCTAGGCGTATTCGGCTTTATAACGCCGGCCTTATTGCTGTCTGGATTTGTAGCTCCCATTGAAAATATTCCAGAACCACTGCAATCCTTGACTTGGATCAATCCACTCCGTCATTTTATAGTAATTATTAAGGGCATTTATCTAAAAGGGTTACCCTTTGCCATGGTCTGGCATGATTTATGGCCTTTATTAGTCATCGGATTAATGACACTAACAATGGCCTATGTTCGGTTTAAAAAGTTGTCTAGCGAGTAACCTGAAATGAACTATTTGTATCTAATCATCGTGTTTTTATTAAGCTCCTGTACAGTGGGCCCTACATACCATCGACCAGTTGCGGCTGTTCCTTCACATTATAGTGAAGCAAAAAAGGGGGATTTCAAAAAGCGGCATTTTGGATACGCATCGTTTAACGACCCCATTTTAAACGATTTAATTCGGCGCGCTTTACGTGGCGACAATATGGATATCCAGAAAGCATTGGCAAATTTCCGACAAGCACGCGCGGAGCTTGGCATTGCGCGAGCAGATCTCTTTCCTAAACTTGACGTTAACGGGTATATTCACCGCGATCGCTTAAGCGCTAACAGTGAAATATTAGTCGCTTTCCCTCCGAATGTGGTTCCACTCAGTTACACCGATTATAAACCGGAATTCGACGCCAGCTGGGAAATTGATGTTTTTGGACATACCCGACGAGGTATTGAAGCTGCAACTGCCCGTTTTCAAAGTGCTTTGGAAACGCAACACAATGTTGCTATTGTTGTTGCTGCAGAAACGGCGCGGGTCTATACACAATACCGCATTTACCAGCAGCGCATTCGAGCTTCCAAACAAACCATTGATTATTATGGTGAAACTGTCAAGTTAATTAATTTGCAGCTTCGTGCAGGGTCAGCAAGCAATGTTGATTTACAACGCGCGGAAAGCGAATGGTTGGCTGCAAAAGCGGCTTTGCCGCCTTTGCAGGCAGAAGCAAAAGCAAATCTCGCTTCACTTGCTATTTTGGTAGGAGAATATCCGGAAACCTTGCTCAACCAGATTGATAAAATTGCCCCGATACCCGTGGTTAAACCATCCACTCTGGATATCGGCTTGCCTTCCGAATTACTTCAACGACGGCCCGATATTCGCATTGCAGAACGGCAGCTCGCAGCTGCTACAGCGGATGTTGGCGTAGCCGTTGCGGATCAATTTCCCCGTTTTCAACTCATCGCCGACTTAGGGTCCGATACCACCAAAGCAGGCACTTACTGGCAAAAAGCAAGTATTTTCTGGTCAGTCGGGCCACAAATTTCTATCCCCATTTTCCATGGCAAACAGCTGCGTAATAGAGTGAAGGCCCAAGAAGCCGCGCGCGATGCGGCTTTAGTAAGCTATAAACAAACTATTTTGCAAGCCTTTGCTGACGTTGAGTCCAGCCTAATACGATTTCATCGCGAAGAAGTCAAAAAACGAAATTTATTTTATTCCTATAACAAGCTCAAATCGATGAATCGTCTCATCAAACTTCAATATCAATCAGGCAGGGCATCTTTACTGGATGTTCTGGATGTAGAACGACAATTGAATTCCATACACGATCAGTATATCCAATCGCTCGGACAGACAACAATTAATTTAATTTCTTTGCAAAAAGCATTAGGTGGAGATTGGTAGAAACAATTTCAGCTGGAAAACTTTAGCTTGACTGGGGTAAACTGCTTATTGTAGCTCATTGCTGGATTGTGCAAAGCAGCACCCCATTTTGACATACAGGCCGGGGCTTGCAAGAAACACATAATGTTGCATAATACCTTTTGGAAAGGGAAATCAATTACATCATGAATGGAAGCACGCTGACTGAGTTGCTCCTAAAACAGGTACAGGCTGCTCCTGAAGAAGCGGCCTATCATTTTCTTTCGGACCCACATACTTCTCCTCTCACGCTGTCTTTTGGTGAACTACATACCAGGGCCGTTGGTATAGCACAGGTATTGCGTGAAAAAATCCAGCCTGGCGACCGTGCCCTGCTGTTATATGCGCCAGGACTTGAATATATTTCAGCCTTCATGGGCTGCCTCTATGCCGGGGTGATTCCAGTACCCGCCTATCCGCCCAATCCGGATCGACTAGATACGTCTTTCCAGCGCCTGGAAAGTCTGATTGAGGATGCAAAACCAAGCCTAATTCTCACCACCTGGGAAATTGAGGCCTTTTTGCATATGATTTCCATCAGGCATTCCTTCAGGCAGTTCACTTCCCGAATAAAAAAAAAGGCTTCTCAAAAAAATAAACGCCTAGCTTTTTTCGATATAAAGAGAATCAATACCGGAAAAATAAAGGCAAGCGCTTCTGATACGTTTTCCATTCATTCTGCCACAAACGAAGAGATTGCCTATTTGCAATATACATCGGGCTCAACCGGCAATCCCAAGGGCGTGATGATTACCCATCGCAATGTATTTGAAAACATGCAGGCGCTCAAAGCTACCTTTCACTATAGCGATACCACGCGCATTATTGGCTGGCTTCCCCTGCAGCACGATCTTGGCATGATTCTTGCCATGATGCCTGCCCTTTTTTATCGGTGCAAGACCTGGCTGTTTTCCCCTTTTCTTTTTATCCGCGACCCCCTGTTATGGCTACAATGGATTTCCCGATACCAGATCCATTGTTCAGGCGGTCCTTTATTTTCCTATGCCTATACCCAGAAAAAAACACCGGAAGCGGCACGGGAAACACTGGACTTAAGCTCCTGGCAATACGCCGGACTCGGCGGAGAGCCGGTCAGGCCAGGGGTACTCAGGGCATTTGCGGATTACTTTGCACCTTGCGGATTTTCCAGAAGCGCCTTCGTTTCGGGCTATGGCCAGGCGGAATGTACCCTGTCCATTTCGGCCTCCCGCAGTGGCGAGCTGCTGCGTTCCAAAAACGGGTTTGCAAGCGTCGGTCACATTGTGCCAGGACACACTGCCTGTATTGTGAATCCGGAAACAGGTGAAGAATGTGCGGCGGGCCTCACCGGCGAAATCTGGTTTCAAGGACCAAATGTGGCCAAAGGCTACTGGGCCAATGAAAAGGCCACGCGAGAAACTTTTGGCGCCCAGCTTGCCGGAAAAAGCGGGCAGTGGCTGAGAACCGGCGACCTGGGATTTTTCGATCACGGCGAACTCTTTGTAGTGGGACGCATCAAAGAAATTATCATATTTAATGGAAAAAAATATTCTCCTCATGATATCGAGGACTGTATTGAAATGGCACATGCAGCCATCCGGAAAAATTGCATCGCCATGTTTTCCTGGAATGAGGAAGGCGTGGAGTTTGAAAAAACCGCAGCGGCCCTTGAGATTGGGGAAGTGTCCACAAAAACCTGGCAGACAATTGCCAATGCCGTGCAGGCAGCCGTCCTGAAAGAATTTGGCATTCCGCTCGATGTCGTTATTCTGATGAAAAAAGGTACCCTACCCAAAACGACCAGTGGCAAGGTCCAGCGTCAGCCAGTGAGAAAGGCGTTTCTTGAAAAAGAACTGCCCTTTGTTTTCTCTCATTCTTTTTCGGCAGGGGAAACACACGAGCGGGCCTGTCATCAGCCTACCAGTATGGTGGAAGAGCGCCTGCTTGCCTTCATATCCGAAGCCATCGGCGAACCAGTTGAGGACCCTGACAGAAACCTTTTCAGTTATGGCGTGCATTCTCTCGCGGCGGCAGACATTGCCTGTAAAATCAGCCGGCAATTTGACATTATCCTTGATGCCCAGATTGTCTTTGAATACCCGACGGTCCGGCAGTTGGCGGAGTATATTCAAAAAAATATCACCGCTGGCAGAAGACAGCCAGGTTGCAAGACAGCCAGGGCAGATGGTTTTTCCCTTGCCTCTTCTTTCGAGGAAGGATTGTGGATCATTCACAATCGTACTGATGGAGACAGTTTTTCCTATCATTTGCCAGTTGCGATCCAGCTAGAGGGCAGACTCAATGTGTCTGCCTTGCAACAGACGCTCAATGCCCTTGTATCTTCGCACGAGGCATTACGCACGCTGTTTCGTTATAAGGATGGCACATTATATAAAAAAATAACGCCTTTCCAGTCCGTTATTTTACAAAGACCGGTGATCGGGAAAGAACAGATAAAAGACTTCATGGAAGCGTTTTCCAAAGAACCATTTGATCTTGAAACGGGCCCTTTGTATCGTTTTTCCCTGATAACACTCTCCCCCGAACGGCATATTTTTTTAGCAAATCTTCACCACATTATTTGTGATGGCCCGTCCTTTTCGATGCTTGCCAAAGATTTTTCACGTCTTTATGCGCATTTCTGTACCCAAACCACAGAGGCCCTGTTATTGCAAGATCCGGTTTCTGTTGATGAGGCCAGTGACAGAAACATGCAGGACTATGATCTGGATTTTTGGAAAAAGAAATTAAAAGATGTAGAACCTTTGAATTTGCCGCTGGATTTTCCACGTCCTGCTCACCTGTCTTCCCATCTCAAGCAGGCATCCTGTGTATTGACACCAACTGTTGTGAATGGCATTCGGGCCCTTGCAAGGCAGTATGGCTGTACGATGTTTGTTGCATTGCACGCCATTTATTCCATTCTCCTCGCAAGACATTGCAATCAATCAGTGATTCCGATAGGCGTCCCAGTGTCTGGTAGACTGTCGGGAGCTGAAAAAGGCGTGGGATTTTTTGTCAACTTAACGGTCATGATCAGTGATACCCGTCAAAATGACCTTTTCCCGGATTTTCTCAAAAAAACGGCTGCCACCTGTCTGGAGGCCCTTCAGCATCAGCAGGTCCCCTTCTGGAAAATTGTGCAGGCCTGTGGCACAGCCGGAGACACATCCCGCCATCCTCTTGTTCAGACGGGGCTTGTCTGGCAGGCCGCTGCAGATATTCCTCGTCTCGCGCTGCCTGCTCTCAAAACGGAAGTCATTCAGCGTCCTTCCAATCTTGCGGAAATGGACCTGGTATTGACTATCCAGGAAGAAGCCGAATCGCTGACTTGTCTCTTCGAATATAATGCCTATCTTTTTGAATCCTCCTCCATTGAAAGCATGGCAGACCATTTTGTCTGTCTCGCCGATTCCCTGGTACGCAAGCCTCTGCAACCCATTCATGACATACCGATTTTTTCAGAGAAAGAATGCCAGATTCTTCTGGACGCAGCCGTCCGTCCGCGTCCTGCCGACAGGGCAGGGACCTTCTTGCATACGCTTTTTGAAAAACAGGCGGAGAAAACACCGGATTTTCTTGCTATCCAGGAAGGCTCTCTCACGGTCAGTTATGGCGAACTTGACCGGCATGCCAATCACCTGGCCCATTATCTGGACCGCCAGTGGGTATTTCCAGGTGAGCGGATCATTATCATCAGAATGCAGCGCGGGATTGCCTTTGTGACGGCCATGCTCGCTGTCCTGAAAGCGGGGTGTGCGTTTGTGTCGCTCGGTCCTGAGTATTCTGCCGAACGCCTCGGTCAGCTTCAGTCGCAGACAGGCGCTCCTGGTGTACTGGATGACTCCCTCTATCAGCAGATCATGGCGCTTCCAGCGCCGGATACTCTCTGCCGAATGGATCCCAATCCGGTTGCCTGCATTATTTATACGTCGGGTTCGACCGGTGAGCCAAAGGGAGTGGTGCTGGCCCACCAGAATTTTACCCGCCTGACTGGCAAGGATTGCCTGATACCAGCTTCCCCAGGCAACATGCGGGTCGCCCAGATGTGTCACACCGGTTTTGATCCATCCATTCAGGAAATCTTCTTTACCCTGCATAATGGCGGGTCCCTGCATGTGGTTGACAATGATATCCTGCTGTCAGGCCACATGGCGCAATGGGCACGTGAAAACAGGATTACCCATCTGTTTACGGTGACTTCCCTGATCAGACATTATTTGCTGAATGAGCCGGAACTTTTTTCAATTGTGGAGTATGTCCTTGCCGGAGGAGAGACACTTTATTTTAACGAAATTACTCCTTTTGCAAATCAGCAAGCTGGCAGGCATGCTATTTTCTACCATGTGTATGGTCCAACCGAAACAGGGGTCATGTCACATGCCTACCGAATTCCTGACACGATCAGACAGGAAGGTCCTGTGCCGCTTGGGAAAATAATCACAGGAACCAGCTGTTATCTCCTCGATGAACAGGGCCACCTTTGTCCCAAAGGAACAACGGGCGAGATCTTTATAGGCGGAGACGGCGTGGCGCTGGGTTATTTTAAAAACCCGGCTGCAACTGAAAAGAAATTTATTGCCAATCCCTTTGTGTCCGACCGGGACAGACGACAGGGGTACAATACCCGCCTGTATCGGACCGGGGACAGAGGCCGGTTACTGCCGGATGGCAATATGGCCTTCGAAGGCAGAAAAGACAGTGAAATCAAATTGCGCGGTTTTCGGATCAATCTGGATGAAATCGAGCATGTGCTGCTTCTTCATCCTGAAGTGGCCCGCTGTGTGGCGATGACCACAGGCGATGGAGAGGGCAAAAAAATTCTGGCCTTTGTGGGTAATTACTCTTCACTCAAATTTAATGAAAATGTATTTCGCGAGCATATGAAGCAATTCCTGCCAGGTTATATGGTGCCGGCCCATTTTATCCGGGTGGACCACTTTCCGCATCTTCCCAGCGGAAAGGTCGACAAGCCCCAATTGCTCAGACAATACCAGTCAACCGTGGCTTTCCGGCCTGAGACCTGTCCCCCTGTTACCCACAACGAACAGATTCTGCATGCCATTTGGCAGGCTATTTTTCGGGACACGCCAGTCATTGGTCTTGACGACGATTTTTTTGCACTGGGCGGAAATTCTCTGCTGGCTGCGGTCATGACAACCAGCATTCAGAAAAAAACAGGCGTGTCTTTGTCCATCAAGGCGCTTTTTACCCATTCCACATTACGAGACATGAGTCGATTACTGGATGAGACAATGCCGTCACACCCGGTCCTTCCTGCGTCTCTTCCGGAAACTGTCATTCGCCATAAAAAATATTCATTTAGACAAATAGTAAAACATCTGATTATTCCTTCCTTGCGGATAGGATTTTTTCCTTTGGTCCATGTGACGGTCAAGGGAAGAAACCATATACCGGCATCCGGCCCACTGATTGTGGCCTGCAATCATTCCAGTTATATGGATACGCCACTCACTCTCGCGAGACTGGGATATCCGTTTTCCCATATTTCATGCGACCCCGGCCTGATTGCAGCCAAAGGGCAAAAAAAGCGGTTTGGCTGGTTTTTTTATCTCATGGGACAACCCTTGTATGTGGCAAGGGGTTATGAAAATGAGGACAGGGATTCCCTGCAAACTGCTCTCGCCATCCTTCAATCCGGCGGCATGGTGATTATAGCCCCCGAAGGGACGATCAATGACCGGGGCAACCTGATTCGCGCCCAGCAAACCATCGCCTGGCTTGCGACCGAAAGTGGGGCCCCTGTTCTTCCCATGGCCTTGTGGGGACATGAACAGCCGTTTATGCAGTGGAAACGGCTGCGTCGCGTCAGAGCAACACTGAATATTGGCTCCTTGTTGTATTTTAAGGACAACAATCCGCAAGGATTTCAGAAAATCGCTGATACTATTATGCAGGCGATCGCTGGCATGATGCCAGAACAGTACCATGGGCATTATCAGGGAAAGAGCATTCCGTTTGAAGAAGACAGCCTCCATTGTTAAATGGAATTTAAACCATGTTTGACATTTTTAGTTTGCTGAAAAAATCAGATTTCTTTTCCGATCTTCCGGAAGAAATGCTCAATTTTCTGGCGAAAGAAGGAGAGCCGATCTCTCTTCAGTCGGGTGAGATGCTGATCCACCAGGGTGATCTTGCCGATGCCTTTTATCTTCTTTGCTATGGCCGTCTTTCTGTTTTTCTCGAAAAAGACAAAGAAGAAAAGCGTTATATCGGCGAGGTCTTGCCGGGAGAAACCGTTGGCGAAATGACGCTGCTGACTGGCGAAAGAAGATCATCCACTGTCATTGCAGCGCGCAACAGTACTGCCATTAAGTTTACCTTTAAATCTTTTTCCAGCACCATTGAGCAGCATCCGAAAATCGGAATGAAGTTCGCACAAATTTTAGTTAAAAGAATGTATAAATTGATGAATAATTTTTCTCCGACGCGAAATATTACCGTGGTGACACTGGTCATTGATCCTGACCAGCCTGCCAGTCATGCCTTTATCAAAGTGCTTGAAGCCAAAATTGCGAGACAATACCAAATACATATCGTTAATGAAGCGCGGGTTATTCAGCATGGGTTTGACCTGACGCTAGCAGATTCTCCCCGCTTGGTGGAATTTTTGTCCGGGTTGGAGAAAACAGCGGATTATGTGCTGTATGTGTGTTACAACACTCCTTCTCCCTGGACCTCCCTCTGCCTGCGCCAGGCAGACAGCATTGTTTTTACGGACAATGAACAAGCCGAAAACCATGTTGCCAGCTTAAATAACATTTTGTTTAAAAACCAGTTAATGGTTCCGGTGCATCTGGTTTGTCTGGAAAACGGAAAAAAAAGTATTTTGGTGGGAAAAATCCATCCGCAAATCAAGCGCGTCCATCATGTGTCCACCGCACATCCTGAAACCATCGACCGCTTTATCCGGCTGGTGCTCGGAAAAGCGACCTGTGTTTTGCTGGGCGGTGGCGGGGCACGTTCTTTTGCGCATATTGGTATTTTACGTGCCCTACAGGAAAGGAACAGGCCAATTGATATGATCGGTGGCGTCAGTGCTGGTGCGATCATTGCTGCCCAGTTTGCAGAAGGCATGACATCCTCCGAGATACTGGCGTATAACAGAAACATGATTCCCGTGATCATGAAAACATTTCGCGCCTATAATTTGCCGCTGATTTCCATTTACAGCAATCATCTGTTTGTGAAATATCTGCGTGAAATTTTTGGGGATAAAAAAATAGAGGAGCTCTGGCTGAATTATTTTTGCATTTCCTGCAATCTCTCGGTTGGAGGATTTTATATCCATGAAAGAGGCCTGTTACGGGACGCCATTTATGCTACAAATGCGGCTGTTCCGCTTTTCCCGCCCGCTGTTCTGAAAGGGCAGCTTTTGGTGGATGGCGGCTTCATTAGCAATGTACCGGGCAATATTATTCGGCCAGGATTTAATGGAAAAATGATCGGCATCGATGTTTCAAATGAGCGTGAATTATATGTCAATTCGGAGTGGGACGCGTTTCCCTCCAATTTGCAAGTCTTGCTTAACCGGATCAATCCTTTTGCGAGAAAAATGACAGTTCCAGGACTTGTCGATATGATGATGCGCGCCTTTTCCATGGGGCGCCGCGAAACTATCAAGACATCCAGATATTTTTTTGATTATTTTCTTTCCGTTCCTGTCAGTCAGTTCAATTTTATGGCGTATAATAAAATAGATGACATTGAAGCGGCGGGTTATCAGTATGCCATGTTGGAAATTGACAAGTGGGAAGAAAGGGACAAGAGTCTTGGATAAAAGGAGGACCAGAGCATGGAAACAATCGTTATTTTAGGTGCAGGATTCGGTGGAATTATATATGCTGGAAAATTATTACGCGCCGGTTTTAATGTCATTCTGCTTGAAAAATCCGATACCCTAGGAGGGGTATGGAATCACATTGCCAATCAGTGGAGCATGGTCCAGATCAATGAACCCAGCTATCGCTTTGATCTCGACTATGATGGCCATTATCCGGAAGACTATACTCCAAAGTCCCAAATCCTCGAGCAGGCAGCTGCTTATTGTAAAAAGTATGATATCCATAAAAAAATCCGGTTTCATGCGGAAGCAAAAAAAATAACAAAAAATTCGAATGGCAGCTATACCGTGCATTATAATGATAACGAGCAAATCACGGCAGATGGCGTCATCATCTCAACCGGCAGATTGCAAAGTGTCAAAAAAATACCCTATAAAAATGAGGAGACCTTTAAGGGAAAAATCAACTTTGGGGTGAGCGATTTGTGTTCTTGCGATCTTTCCGGAAAAAATGTCGTGATTGTCGGAATGGGTGCATTTGCTGTCGAAAATGCAAGGCACGCGGTGAACAGTGGCTGCGCGAGTGTAACGATTGTTGCAAGAACGCATAGTCTTGTCGTTCCCCGAATGGTTCCCTATAAAATCTCTTCAAATATACGTTACCAAGGAAAGCCATTTGTTGATTTGCTGAAAAAGGCCTACACCATTATTAACAGGGAAGATCTGCTGGACCTGAATGGCGTTAAATTCCAGCCCAATCAGAATGTACCAGGGGTATCTGATTTTTTCTTTCTGGGCATTTTTTACAACAAGATAAAAGTGATCAAAAGTGAAATTCAGGAATTCAAACAAGATGCGGCTGTCCTTGCCAACGGCCAGACGGTGCCGTGTGAGGTTGTCATTAAATGTGCGGGATTTCAGCAGAATGAAATTCTGGAACATCTGGCGCGCATGACAGGCGTTGCGATTCCGCAAAAAGGGCTGTATTGCAATGGAACACCTGATTTATTTTATGCATTTGAACCAACCGTCGGGGACCTAAATATATTGACTGCCGGTGTTGCGATTCACAGTGCGGTTGCATTGTATGATCTGCTCAGTGATGTCTATTTGTATTTTATAAAAAACAGGTCCTCCTTCAATAAAATTGAAAATTTTATCCCTCAATTTAAAAATTATTTATATACCTCCCTGGAGATCATGGAATTTTTAGGGGTATTGGCGGCGTATGATGATAATATAAAAAATATCATCAAATTTCATTTGATAAAAAAAGTTTACCTCTGTTTGTCGCGTTATACTGAACAACAATTCATAAACATCAATAAAAAAGACTGGATGGATTGGTGTAAAAAATTGGCACCTGATCAAAAACCACTTCCTTATCCATTTAAAGCCAACACGTCATTTTTTAGAAAATACCTGTATCAAGCCCTGTACTTTTATTACAAAATAAAGATTGACAGGCTGTTGTTTGGTCGGAATAGTTTAGCTGATTCTTGACCGGTTTAACCAGAAAGTCATAAAGGGTGCTTTGCCCAATCCGGCATTAACTCGGGATAAGCTGGGATACCTGTTGGATGTGACATAAGAAATCGTAACTGGCTGTTTATATTATATTTATAGAACAAAACTGTTGGACAGTGCAATGATGCCCCCTAGCTTTGCTTTTCTCTTTTGTTACAATGACCTCTGGACGATTGGAAAAACAAGGACGCGCACTCATGAAATCTATTTTTATCGGCGTTAATCCGCATTTAGCGGCTTTTAGTAAAAACTGGGCCTGGTTTTTTCTCTGGGGCTTGGTTCTAGTGCTTTTAGGAATGGCGGCCATTAGTGCTGCCACCTTGACCACCATGCTTTCGGTGATTTTTATTGGAACACTGCTGATCATTAGCGGGGTGGTGATCACGCTGGATTGTTTTTCCTTCTGGTGGGGAAAATGGCCAGGATTTTTTCTGCATCTTCTCATGGGTATCTTGTATATCTTAGCCGGTGCAGCCTTAATCAATTCCCCGCTCTTAGGCTCGATTCCTTTAACCCTCTTTTTAGGTATTTTTTACGTGGTAGTCGGTGTTTCACGTCTGCTTTATTCAGCCTTTTTACAAACACCGAATTGGGGTTGGAATTTCCTGAGCGGCGTGCTTGCCCTGTTGCTGGGGGTACTCATCATTAAGGAGTTACCGAGTTCAGCCCTTTTTATTATTGGCCTATTTGTTGGCATTGATCTTATTTTTTGCGGTTTAACCTATATGATGGTGGCCCTGGCTGCGCGTTCTGGAAGAAGATTACCTTATTGAAAGGAGTATAGAAAAAAATGATACTTTTACTCTGGGCGGCTTTATTTTTTGTCACGGGGGTCGCTTTAGGCATCATGGCGATTGGCGGTATTGCCATCGCCATTTCTTTTTTTACCAAGGTCCTGTTTATTTTAGCCCTCCTTTGCTTTTTGATCGCATTTAGCTTGGTGATTGTGGAGAAAATACTGGCAAGGGAAAAAAAGAATTTACAGTGACCCTCGTGGCTTTTTCATGCCAGGGCCCTAGCTGCAATGAGGGTGGTCTAAGCTTGTCGTTTAACAGAAACCTATGTTAAACTTCCCCTGCATGAAAATCAGAACCACCCTTCATACAGGATGGAAAAACTACATCCTCTTTCTAATCCTGGCGTTCCTCTGGAGCGGGTCCTTTATCAACATTAAGGTCGTCGTCGGCCAGCTGCCGCCCATCTTTTGTGCACTAATGCGGGTCTCCATTTCCTTCTTCTGTTTAAGCTTGCTCTTCGCCTTGCTGCGTAAAAAAGTCTTTTCGCTTCCAGCGAAGTATGTCCAATTATGGATCGCAGGCCTCTTCACACAGGGCCTGCCTTTTTTATTTTTATTCTATGGCGAAAAATTTATTGCCCCTGCTTTTGCCAGTATTATCAATAGCACTGTTTCAATCTGGGCCTTAATTCTCGGGACCTTACTCTTCCGTGATTTCAGTCAATGGACACCCATCAAAGTCGGCGGAATTGTCCTCGGCTTTGGCGGGATTATTTTTATTTTTGCCCCTTTTCTCTACGGCAGCGAAAGTAGTTTGCTCGGAATTTGTTCTGTGATGGCAATGGCCATCGCCTATGCCATTGGCAGTCTCATTAACCAACATGTTATTTTTAAAAATGTGCATATTAGTTTTGAGGGGAATTTACTTCAACAGCATGTTGCGAGCATTTTCTTTTTATTGCTCACTTCGCTCAGCTTGGAATCCTGGCCTTCCTGGCAGGGTCTCTGGCAGCCGGCGGTCCTTTTCTCGTTTTTGTATTTGGGTATTATGGCAACGGCAATTGCCTGGATCATTTATTTCTATTTAATCCGGGAATGGGGTGCTGTAAGAGCTTCCAGCGTCATGTACCTGGTTCCGGTACTTGCGATCATTTGGGACTTTTTATTTTTACATTTGGCACCAGTCCAAAATGAGTTGATCGGCATGATCGCCATTTTAGCGGGTGTCACTTTAATTCAATGGGTACGTTTTCCAAAATTTTCTCCCTCGGTAAAAACAGTAAGATAGCGCCTGTAGGGCGCCGCTTCACCTCTCGCCAAGCGCAAACCTGGCATTGAACTCGCTATGGCAGGAGCACTGCGGCGCTTTTTGGTAGGGCGGCCTGCCTCACCATCCTTCTTTTAAGCCGGAAGAAAGTTTATGCATGGTGCTTTTTGCATCGTCAAAAATCAACCAAGTATGTTCTTTCGTATAAAGCTCGTTTTCGATGCCTGAAAAACCCGGGTTCAGACCGCGTTTACAGACCAGTACGGTCTTGGCTTTATCAACATCCAAAATGGGCATGCCATAAATAGGGCTGGATTGCTGCTCGCGGGCGGCAGGGTTGGTGACATCATTCGCGCCAACGACCAAGGCCAGGTCCGCCTGTGGGAATTCTGGGTTTATTTCTTCCATGTCATATAAATCGGTATAGGGGACATTGGCTTCCGCTAAAAGAACATTCATATGTCCTGGCATACGGCCCGCGACAGGGTGGATGGCGTATTTCACGGTAGTCTTCCTGTTCTTTAGCTTATCGACTAATTCTCGAAGCGCATGATGGGCTTGTGAGGCAGCCATACCATAGCCGGGAACCACAATGACAGTTTTGGCTTGTTCAAAAAAAGGCAGCGCCTCTTCGATGGACAACGATTTGATAGCTCCCTGGGCTTCCGTTGCTTCTTGTTTTTTTAAGACGGCTTCATCGGTTTTGCCAAAAGCGCCCAGTAAAACATTGGCAACCGAACGGTTCATCGCCCGGCACATGAGCATGGAGAGAATAAAACCAGAGGCGCCATCCAAGGCACCCGTAATAATTTGAATGCGATTTGCCAGCATGAAGCCCATGATGGCGCTGACCAGTCCGCCATAGGCGTTAAAAATGGCGATGACCACCGGCATGTCCGCGGCACCGATTGGGGTAACCAGGAAGACGCCAAACAAAAAAGAAAGACCTAAGAGACCATAGAAAAGCGGGGTGAGCGCGGGGTTCACGATAAGATATAGCAGCAGGCCAAGCATGAGGACCAAAAGGGAAAGATTGACGCTATTCTGGCCGCGATAGGTCAGAGGCCTTGCTGGCAGTAGACCATGCAACTTTGCCGCCACCATGAGACTTCCTGTGAAAGTGAGAGCACCGAGAACAACTTCAGCGCCGATAATACCCGCATTCATGCTGCCCAAAGAGGCACTATATCGATAATATTCCGCAATGCCGATCAGGCAGGCCGCCAGGGCGCCGCCGGCATGGGACAAGGCGATACGCTGTGGAATGTGAGTCATTGGGACCCAGAGTGAAATGGGGAAACTGAGAAGGGACCCAAGGACCAATCCGCCCAGAATCCAGCGATAGCTTACGATTTGCGGATTAAATAAAGTGCCGAGGATGGCGATCAGCATACCTGCCAGCGCCAAATGCATACCGCGTCGGGCAGTGTCCGGTGAATTGAGGCCTTTTACGCCCAAAATAAAAAATAAAGTGGCAAGCACATAGGAACAATGAATGAGTGTCATGGGTTCTTCTTACCTTCTTTTTTAAACATTTTTAAAATCCGGTCCGTGATGATAAAACCACCCACGACATTGATCGTGGAGCAGGTGACCGCGATAAAAGCCAGAATATTGGTGACGAGACTATAATCTTCACCGGCAATGATCATAGACCCAATCAGCGCGATGCCGGAAATGGCGTTGGTTGCCGCCATAAGCGGCGTATGCAGCAAAGGGGGAATGCGAGAGATCAGTTGGAAACCTAGAAAACCGGCTAGAATAAAAAGATAAATATCCGCGATGCTGAGGGCGTTTGTCATAGATTAGAAACCTCTTGAGAATGGCTCCACGCTTTTTTTAAGAACGGATGGACGGCCTTTCCACGGTGGAGAAGTAAGCTGTTTTTGATGATCTCATCTGTTTCATCAAATTCATTTTTTTCAATTTGAGGCCGGAGATATTGGAGAAAAGCAAAAAGATTCCGGGCGTAAAGTTGGCTGGCATGGACGGGGAGTGTGCTTGGTAAGTTGAGAAGACCGATTAAAGTCACGCCATGCCTCACCATGATTTCGCCGGGTTTTGTCAGTTCGCAATTCCCGCCTTGTTCTGCGGCCAGGTCCACGAGGACCGCCCCAGGTTTCATCTCTTTCACCATGGTTTCAGTAATTAAAAGCGGGGCCGGTCTTCCCGGAACCAGCGCGGTGGTTACGACCACATCGGCTTCTTTTAGATAGGCTTGGATCTGTTCTTGTTCATGGTGATAGAAAGCGCTGGATTGTTGTTTAGCATAACCCCCAGCATCTTGCGCTTCTTCCTGCGAGGTTTTAAGGCTAACAAAATCGGCGCCCAGACTTTTGACTTGTTCACCCGCCGCTGGCCGTGTGTCAAAGGCGAGGACCACGCCGCCCAAACGCCGGGCTGTGGCAATGGCCTGTAAACCCGCAACACCGGCGCCAATGACAAGCACTTTTGCAGGATGTATCGTGCCAGCGGCTGTTGTCATCAGCGGGAAAAGTTTGCCGGAATGTGCAGCGGCGAGGATGATACTTTTATAGCCCGCAATGCTGCTCATCGAGCTTAGAATATCCATGGTTTGTGTGCGCGCTAATCGCGGAAGTTGGTCGGGCGAAAAAGCGGTAATACGTCGATGGGCCAAGGTTTCCAAAAGATTAAGATGACGCTGCGGCGCGAGCGGGGCGATTAAGCTCATATTTTCGCGAAAAAGCGCCACTTCTCGCAATTGAGGAGGGTTTACTTTTAGAATAACGTCGCTTTGGGCATATAAATCTGGAAGGCTGTCTACAATTTTAGCGCCCGCGCTTGCGAAAGCCTCATTGGAATAAAACGCAGGTCCACCCGCGTTGGCTTCAACCAAGACTTCCAAGCCCGCTTTGACCATCTTGGCCAAAACTTCTGGAACAGAGGCAACTCGTTTTTCAGGGAGCTCTTCCCTGGGGATGCCAATTTTCATGCAAGGTCCTTTTGATTTTTGAGTTTATTATCCTACTTTAAGTTCATCCTGGAATACAACTGCTTTGCAAAAACTGTCAAGACCTCTAGTTGACAAGTGCAAGGAAGCGTTCCCATAATGAAAGCTATGATTAAAAAAATGAAAACAATTTTCTCTGTTATTTTTTTGTTCTTTATCACGGCCCATGCCTCGGGCGACAATACGCAATCCTGGAACGAATTTATTGCCAACCTGCGTACCGAAGCGTTGAGGGATGGCATTAGCCCAGAAACCTTTGACCAGGCCTTCTTGCAAGTCCATGCTCCCAGCGCACGCGTGCTGCGCTTAGACAAAACCCAGCCTGAGAGACGGCTCAGTTTTTTGGAGTATCGTGACAGTCGCGTTGATGCATCCCGAATTCAATTAGGCCGACAGGAATACCAGCGTCATCAAGAAGCTTTGAATGATATCAGCCGGCAATTCGGGGTGAACGCTTGTTTTATTGTGTCCATCTGGGGTTTGGAAACCAGCTATGGGCATTTCAAAGGTAACTTCCCGGTCATTCAGTCTCTAGCCACTTTGACTTATAACCCACGCCGTTCTGCCTATTTTCACAACGAGTTGCTGACGGCCCTGCATATGTTAAACGATGGTCAAGTGAGTTTGTCTGAATTTAAAGGAGAATGGGCGGGTGCGAGCGGCCACTGTCAATTCATGCCCTCGACCTGGTTTAAATACGCCATCGATTACGATAATACCGGGCGGGCGGATATCTGGAACAATGTTAATGATGCTTTGGCTTCTATCGCCAACTTTCTAGCCAAAAATGGCTGGCAGGCCAATGGGCCTTGGGCGGTCCAGGTGGCCTTGCCTGCGAACTTTAATCCGGCTTGGGTAAATATTAATACCAGTAAAACAGTGGCTGAATGGCTGCAATTGGGTCTTGAGCTACGGGGAGAAAATTTGCCAGCAAAAAATTTACAAGCTTCCCTGATTTATCCAGATGGCGGACCGCCTATGCTGGTCTTTGAAAACTTTAAAACGCTATTGAAATGGAATCGATCGAATTATTACGTTGGCGCATTAGGCCATTTAGCGGAAGAAATTTGTGGGAAACCACTTTAGAGGAAGTTAGCACATGGCAAGCAGATCACTGCTTGCCAGGCTAATGGAAGTAACTCTTCGTTGAGCCGCTTCTTTACGTAGGAAGGATAGACTAATCGACCGCTGTAACTTCTTCGGCCTGTAGTCCTTTCTGCCCCTTGGTCACGATAAACTCCACTCGTTGACCTTCGGTTAAAGATTTGTAACCGTCACCGATAATTGCTTTGAAATGGACGAAAACATCTTCGCCGGTATCGCGGGCAATGAATCCAAAACCTTTGCTAT
>CAYVBZ010000009.1:0-45802 GCA_964449835.1 uncultured Coxiellaceae bacterium
GCCGCATGAATGGCCGCTCGCAATATGCGTGAAAAAGCAGTCTCTGCTTCATTTTGCTGTGATGTTTGCGCAAAAAGTCCAAGCACGCTTGGCTGCATATACAGGTATATGTGTTCCCTTAGGTCTTTTGACACCTTAGATAAGGCAAACAGGTCTTCGCTTCTGGTTGTGCTCATTTTGCTCCTCTATATTTTTTATGTAAACAAATTGAACTAGTATACTGGGGCAGGCCATGAAAGAGAAGGACAGACTTTAGAATAAACACGGAAGCTCCTTATGGTTTAGTTCCATTGCTGTTTTCGACACAACAATGTTATCAAATCGGGGCTTCTTTTTTTACTCAAAACGGTGAAGGTTCAATTCCAGTACTTTTTCTCTAATTTTTAATAAAGTAAGTATTCGGTAACCCTAGAATCCGCCACTTAATAAAACACTAATTCCTTGATTAAACTAACAAAACAAAAGCACCCCCCAAATTAGACTATAATATAAATATATCGCGGAAAGAGATCACTTATGGCTTCCGACCCGAATACAGTCTCTGAACAAACTGAAGTGCATGCGAGCCAAACCCAAAACAATATGGCTGCCCTGCAGCTTTATGCCGCTGCAACCCACACCCAAATTGTTCAAGGTTTGGCCGAGATCGATTTAAAAGACAAAGCCATGGACGAAATGTTGGAGTGGTGCACGCGAGAAGAGGGTATCGTTGTATTAAAAAGTGCGACCATTCTTTCCGCCGATCCCACTTCGCGTAAAGTACAAAATTGTAAATCGGTCATGCTGACCAAAGGCATTTATCCAGGGCAGGTTTTTGCCGCGACCAATAGTTTCATTGCTTTGCTCTTAGCGACCAGCGAAGAAGAGGAAGAAGCTGATAAGCATGTCGGTGAAACCAGCATCACCTTCAGCGATCAACAAAAGCATTTGCGTGAATTGGTCAACGAAGCTGCAAGACGAAATGTCAGCGATATTCATATTCAAGTGCGACAAACCTACACCAAAGTCCGCATGCGTCAACATGGTGAACTGCATGTTTACGCGGAGTGGTCCGAAAAAATGGGCCGCGAAATCGCCTCTGTCGCCTTTAACAAAGAAACCGATCATGCGACTTCCCATTTTAATCCCTTGGTTCCACAAGACGCGTCCATGCCGCTCAAAATACAAGGCAAAGACATCCGTCTCCGTTTAGCGAGTATTCCTGCACATGGCGGATTTGATATGGTCATGCGTATTTTGGCGACTGGCGAAGAACAGCGTCCAACGCTTAATGTCTTAGGCTATACGACGAACCAAATTGAGATCATTAAAACCGCGATGGCTCTGCCCTTTGGCGCAATCATTGTGGCAGGACCGACAGGCTCCGGTAAAACCACCACCTTGGCCAGTTGTATGGGCATGGTGGAAGAAACGGCCAAACTCTATTCTATTGAAGATCCGGTGGAAAAAGTGATTGAACAAGCGACACAAGTGCCTGTGAACACGGACAAAGCGGACCGCAGCTTCGCAGCAATGGGACGCGCGGCTTTACGTATGGACCCGGATGTGATCATGTTAGGTGAAATGCGCGATGAAGAAACAGCGCGCATCATGGTGTCCGCTTCAATCACCGGTCACTTGGTTTTGAGCACCTTGCACACGAATCGCGCGACAGCAATCATTACCCGTCTTTTGGACATGAAGGTTTCACCCAATCTCTTGAGTGATAGTTCCCTTTTGCGTTGTTTATGCTGTCAACGTTTGGCGGTAAAGCTCTGTCAAGGCTGTTGTATTCCAGTAAAAAATTCTCCTGACCATAAGGAGCAACTACCGGGGTGGCAGGAAGTCTTGGGTGCGGAAGTCATTGAAAAAGCCCGCGCGCGCGGGCCCGGCTGTGCAAAATGCCATAATAGCGGCATTGGCGGCCGTATTGTGGTCGCAGAAGTGATTTATGTGGATGAAGAAGGCCGAAAATTTGTGCTGAAAGGAGATACCATCGGTTGGGAGGCCTATTTGAAAGAAAATGGTTGGCAAAATTTTTATGATCGTGCAGTTGATTTGGTCTCAAAAGGGATTATTGATCCCTTTGACGCGGAAAAAGTGGTTGGCCCCATTAATTCTTCAACCAAAGCGAAGAATTATATCTATAAGTAATCGCCATTTTTCATTTTGAAATGAAAGGGGTATATTATTAAAGTGCCCTTGCTCATTTTCTAAGGAAAGACATGGCAGGACCAAGCTTAACCTCAATCATACAGGAAAAAATCAAAAAACTGCGTTTTGGTACAAAAGCGCAATTAGCCTTTTTGGAAGATTTTGCAAGTTTGGTGGATGACGGTATTCCCCCGAATAAGGCTGTTGAAATGCTGGCTCGCGCTTCCAAAGGCGTGCCCAGGGATGTTGCTGCATCCATTGCCGCTAATATCTCAACGGGAAAGCCCTTGGCCGAAGGCATGCGAGAGTGGTTTGCTTTCAATGTCGTTGAAATTGTGCGTATCGGTGAAGAAGGCGGTGTCTTGGGAGAGACCATGAGGTCCGCGATTAACATGATGAGCTCCCATTCCTCGGTTATGGGCGCTTTATTCGGCGCGATTATGTATCCCTCAACGATCTGTCTCATCGCCTGCTGTGTCATCATCTATCTCAATAATGGCGTTCTGACGCAGTTTGTCATGATTAAGCCCATGGACAGCTGGCCGGAAGCCGGCATACGCTTAGTTCATCTGGCGCATTTCATTGAAAGTTGGTGGTGGACCATCGTTCTCGCCGCGGGCGCTTTGGTTTTTGTGTTACGCATTGTCTTGAAAAATTATACCGGCCTCTTCCGCCCTCTCTTGGATAAGTTTTTTCCTTTTAATATGTATCGGCAATTTGTCGCGGCGCATGTGCTGGAAACCTTAGGTCTTTTGGTGTCGAATGGTGTGGTGTTCAAATCGGCCTTAGGCATTATGCAGCATAAAGTTTCCCCCTATCTCGGCAAGCATCTGACGCAGATGGAACAGTTGATGGGCAAGGGCAAGGGAAATATTGCCGACGTGTTAAACACCGGCTTAATTAGTGAAACTGATTTGATGCGTCTTCGTATTTTGGCAGAAGTAAAGGGTTTTGAGCATGGCCTCATTCGTTTAGGGATTCGCGGTTCAGATCAAGGAATGGCTACGCTAAAATTAATGGGCAAAATTGTGGGCGGCCTCTTGATGGTAGTCGGCATGCTGCTCATCATGGTGGCAATTAATGGCATTTATCAAACGGGCATGTCCTTGGGGAACCAGTGAAAAAAAATTTTTCCAAAATTCAAACTGGCGTTACCTTCTTCGAGGTCATGCTGGTGCTTAGTATTGCAGGCTTGCTTTTAGTAGCCAGTGTCAAAACGTATCAATCACTTCAAAGTACCTTTCAACTTCAGGCGGTGAAGTATAACATCGATCAGTTATTGGAAGCGGCAAGCAACTATTATAAAGCGAATTGTGCCGCCGGAGATTTTTCTCCCAATGTCCCGGGCTTTCTTTCTCCCTATTCCACAAAAGGCAACGTTTCCTATCCGCCCGGAAGTACTAGTTATTATCCCGTCTCAATTTCTTCTACCTTACTTTCGCAGGGTTATCTTCAGGATTGGCACCCCACTAATCCGAATGTTGATGCAATGGAAGGGGAGTCAGGTTATGTGGTTCAACTGAACCCCATGCTTTCCTCAACTTCTGGTATCACTTTACCGGTCAATACTTGTGTTGTTACAACCACGGGACAAGCCTGTCTTCCCATCACAAACGCAAATATCACGGCACCGTCGCGGGCTTATTCAGGGGCAGTCAACGATACCCTCTCTCCCTATCAAGCTATTGTTGTCACTTGGCAGGTGCAAGTGGCAGTGAAAATAAACCCACAAAGTAAAGTGACAGCGGATGCGTCTTTTTTGGGAGCTGATTGCATGTCAGATAGTTCCGGGACAGGAACGGTTGACCCTTGTTCAGTTGGGAATAGCAGCCATAAATACTTAGTATGGTCTCGCATCCCCTCTGCCTCGTTGAGACAAGGCTCAATATTTTCAGCGAGTCTGCCCGCTCTCAAACAATTCAAGGAACAATATACCCAAGATCCTTATTATCAATATAATGGTGCTTTAAATTCAACTTATCAATATAATAATTCTTCAACTGCAAATCAGGCGCCTGTTTATTATTTATGTGGCGGATAAGAACATGAACATGCACAAAAGAATGGGTTTTACTTTGCTGGAAATGCTGTTGGTTTTAGCCATCATGGGCGGGGCCCTTACGCTTGCGCTCAACTATGGTACGCGACAAGCCGCCCAGCAGCGGCGGGATAAAATAGCCCTGCAAATGCAGCAAATTTTAAACGCGGGCTTGGCTTATTATACAGACTTCGGAACCTGGCCAGTATCGGCCTGCAATTTTTTAAGCACGGGCACCAATTCATCAAGCCCGTTTACTAATTTATCCTCCGCCACCTTAATCAGCACAGGTTATCTTCCTGCCTCTGTCGGCACCAATGCTTTTGGTTATACTTACAAAGTGGCCTGTGATAGTGTGACGGGCAGTGTTTTTTATGTCAGTACGCAGTTAAATAACAAAACGAATGCCTTGATTGTTGCCGGGGAACTGCCGGTGGGCTATCTTTCTGATGCAAATGGCAACGCATCCACCACCAGCACGTATGTCACAGCACAAGTCACAACGCCCGGTCAAAATCTAAATAATGCGCGTTCTTTAAATTTCGCGGGCGTTTATCGTAACGGAGGCTGCGTGCCTGTGCCGGCCTGTCCTGGCTATAATCTGTCAACGCTCGCCTGCAACTCAGGCACCAATTGTATGCAACCCCAAATTATGGTGGCCGCAGCTTCTGTGAACGGTGTGAGCGATAGCAATTCTACAAATGTTTATCCTATAACCGGCTTCACAGCCTATGCCAGTTCTATCTCAACGACTCCTACGCCCTGTTTGTCAGGACAACCCACATCTTGTACCACACCAGGGGGAAGTTCACCCACCACTTACTATTGGCGCGTCTGCTTACAAGTTGTTACAGGTAAGGGAGTTGTCTCATCTACTAATACGGGGACAGGAGCAAACGCTTGGGGGGAATATACCGCTCTGGTGGCGATGACGCGTTGTGCGCCCCCCAGTGAACCGACTGGCTCTGATTTTACGGTTTATACCCGATGAAAATCCCCTTACACATTTTATTTAAATCGCTTATACTTAAGTTTGAATTTACATGAGATCAGGGACTTATCCTATGCATTTCATCAGGATTGAAGTGAAGTGCCTTTTACGCTGGCTGCTGATCTTTTGCTGTTTTTTTCCCGTGCTTTCCTTTGCGGAATGGGAAATGGCCCATCCACAAGCAGCCGCCCCCAGCGATCCTTTTTTTCAAGCGGGAACGCAGCAGAATAACGCCTTTTCGCCGGCAGGGGGAGATGCTTTCCCCAATCAATTCGCTAATCTCGGCACCCCAGCGCCTGTTTACGCCATTAGCATCAGCGGTTCCTTAAAACAGAACCTGGAGCGCATTTTTGGCCGCTATCATTGGAAGGTTGTCTGGAAGGCCCCTTATGACTACAACTTTGATGGCCGTGTCACGGGCGCAAGTGTCCCTGATGTGCTGGAAAAACTGCTCAGGCCTTTCCCCTTGCAGGCTGTGATGTATATGTCTAACCGAACCATGGTGATTGTGCCGAGGCAGAGACAATGACTAAACTAGGCCCAAGTTTACTGCGCTTTCTATGTTTTCTTTTCATGGCTTTTCTTATCGGCTGTAATTCCACGACTTATAACCAAACGGAAGGCAATATCGCTGAAGCCAAACAGCGCGAAGTTGCGGCACGGTCTCATATGGATGCCTTGACCAAACCCAGCTCTCCTTTAATGATTAAAGATGGGATGTATGTGGATACCACGCCCGTCAGCCTCGAACGTCAACCGGACTGGCTTAAAAATCCAATTGTGATTAAAGGCGATCAAATGCCTTTTTCCTATTACACCCGCGTCATTGCCAATGCCGCCAACAAGAATGTTTTGACTAAATATCAATCCGGATTGGATCCAACCATCGTCCTGAGTATGAACTATTCCGGTACGGTCAAAGGTGCATTGGACTTATTAGCGGCCAAAACCGCTTATGTTTATAGCATTCAACGCGGCAATACCGTTTATTGGCAAGCTTATATCACCCGCACTTTTAGTGTCGCTTTTATGCCAGGCACTTCGGATTATATGATGGGGCAAAACACTGGGAGCTCAACTAGCAGCGCCAGCACAGGTGGAGGCGCGGTGGTCGGAGCGCCGACAGATGCTTCTGCATCGGAATATAGCAGCTTAAGCGGCAAATCCTTGTCCATTTGGTCTGATGTGGAGAGCACAGTCAAACAACTTCTTTCTCAAGACGGGAAAGTCTTTGTTTCACAATCGTCGACCTCGGTCACGGTGAGGGACAAACCTACTAATGTTGAATTGATCGGGCAATATATCCGTAATTTAAACAAAAACCTATCCCAGCAGGTTTTTGTGAAAATTGAAGTTTTAGATGTTTCCTTGAGCAATGATTTTAACTGGGGCATTAATTGGCAATTAGTTGAAAATGCTTTTGCCCATAGTAACTGGGTCTTTAATGGCAATTATGGCAGCCCGCTTAGCATCACCCCCTTAACGGGCGGCAATATACCCGACTTAGGTCTTTCTCCAAGCACGGCGACCGCCGCTTTGGCTGCGGCCGGCGCCACGTCCTTGCTCTCTGCAGTGGTGAGTGCGCTGAACCAGCAAGGAAAGGTTTCAATTGTCGCGCAACCTCGCGTCGTTTGTATGAACAACCAGGTTTCAGCCATTCGAATTATTAATACCGAACAATACATCCAAAGTGTCCAAAATACTTCCGTGCCCACGACCGGGAGTTCATCAGGCAGTCAAACCGTAAATAACGTGAGCACCATTACCTCGCAGGTGACGCCAGCGACCTTAGTGACGGGTTTAACACTCTATCTTCTGCCCAAGATTTTAAACAATAAAGTGTTTCTGCAAGTCAATGTCGATCTTTCCCAGAACTCCGGTATTACCACGCTTTGCGCGCAAAGCGGGACTTCAGCGGGCACCTGCGCACAAAGTTCATATGTCATTCAGTCGCCGCATGTCACGGAGAAAATCTTTAATCAGCGTTCTGTTTTGGTTTCTGGCGAAACCTTGGTTTTATCCGGCTTAAAACAAATTCAAAATCAGACTGGGGCCATGCAGTTGTTTAACATTCAAGAATTAGGCGGCAAGGCTTCGACGCAAACCAATAACGATACTGTCATTTTAGTGACGCCTTTTATTCTGCAGTCCCACGGAACAGGCTAATGGCATATTTAACACGGGAAGATGGGCAGCGTTTTGTTATTCCTTCCTATCGTGACGTGATTTCGAAGCGAAAAACCTTATTAAAAGAAGATATTCTTGAGTTAAGTTCCCGCTACGGCGAATACATGACCTTCCAACGGCGCGGCCTCGCGCAGTTTGATGTCGCTTTTTCCCGTGATGCGGGCTACCTTTTTGGCGAATGTGTTTGGCATTTTTTTAAGCGGCCAGTCGACCTCATTTATTGTGAAGTCATCCCGGATACCACGGAAGCCTATTTTGTTATTGTGAAAGATAGCGGTGTTTATTTGGATGGCACCTTTCCCCTCGAGAATATTGCAGAAGAAGTCTTGGTTTTTACTACGCAAAAAAACAACTTTGAGATTTATGTCTATGGGGATGTGCCGATTAGCGAGCAACCCATGGAGGGGAAGTTTTCTTTCGATCCCAGTTCAGTGAAATCCTTCAAGATTTTATCCGCGCCCCTTTTCCAGCATTTGCCGGTCGTCAAAACCTATCAACTGCAATTGGTCGATGTGGTTTTGCGGCAACAAGGAATTGGCGTATTTCCAGTTAAATATGTGATTGCGGTCGCTGTGGCCTTGGGCTTAGCTTGGATGGGGTTTACCTATATTACGCTGCACAAAAAAAAATTACCGACTTTCCAGCTTTCTGCGCCTGAGAATCCTTTTCTAAATTACAATACTACTTTAATGTCTCCTTCACCGGAGATTGAAATTAAAACGGTTGTTTTGGTGCTTAATTTACTGACGACGATGCCTGGGTGGATTCCAACCGATGTCATCTACGCCGGCGGAAATTTGACGATTAATGTCAAATCTTTAGGGACTGATATTGGCATCTTATCCAATTGGTGCATTCGCAACCATGCTAACCTGGTACTGACGCCCTCTGGCTTCTCATTATCAATGAGCCTGGGACTGCCGAAGCGCGGTCTGCCCACTAAAATTTATCCTCTCAATCGCGTTATTATTAGCATGATCGATCGAGTCATTATTTTTTTACCCCAAAATGTGGTTAAAGTCGACGCGCCAAAAGTACAAAAAAGCTTCAAAACAACAAAAGTGCAGATAAATCTGATCGAACTCTCGCCGAGTTTGCTTCTGATGATTGCTGAACAGCTAAAAGACCTGCCGTTAGTCTTGACAAGCATGACCTTGAGAATCAATCATGGTCTAACGGGAGAAATCGATTTACAAGCCTTGGGAAATTAAGTTATGACAGACTCGCAAAGCGGTTTTAAGGTTTTGATTCTTTCAATCCTATTTTCCCTTTTTCAGCCTGCGCTGGCTGCGACTGCAGCGCTGCCTGCCCCCACGCAAAAACCTCTGCCGCAGAAATTACCTCCGAAGCCGCTTTCAACTCCCACAGCTCTTCCGCACGCTCCAAGCTCTTCTCAGCCGGCCCCCGCAGTGACATCTCTTCCAAGCCAACCGCCTTCCATGAGTGAGGGCGGTTTAACTCCCCAAAATTCTTACCCTAAATCGGTTAGCATTGTGCCAAGCTCGCCTGTCCTGGACCGACAAGAAACAGAGCAAAATAAATATGTCGCGGCTATCAATGAACTGCAGATGCTTAAAATTCAAAAAGAAATTGCCGAGACCAGCCAAGCCATTGTCGCTGCGAAACTGGCTACAGCAACAGCGGAGAAGTCTATCTCAGATTTGTTGACGGAAGCAGCAGCGGCAGTCAAGATGCCTCAAGAACAAAAACCCGCCGAAGGCCCCACTAATGTTCCACCGCCATCGCCTTCCTTCATAGGGCCTACTTCGCAATCGGGCGAAGGTTATTCGGTCCAATCTGTGAGCTTTGAGCAGGACAGCTGGCATGCAGCCATTAAATTTAAAGATAAACTGTATGATGTTGGTGTAGGAGATCTCATGCCTCCTGATAGGTCCTTAGTAAAACAAATCGATCAAAATGGTGTAACGCTTGAAAATGCAGGAATGGAACAAAGAGTTCCCTTGAGTATGACTGACAATGATGCCCCGGCCTCTCATTCTACAGGCAATCCAGGTGCAAGCTTTATGTCTCCAGGTCAATTATCGTCGCCATCACCGTCTCCTTGAGGTAGAAAATGGCTTTGCAAAAACGTTCCAGCCTGCTTACGGTCCTCTTCTGTTTGACCCTTTGCAGCCTTGCCGCACAGCTGAGTTTTTTTGCCATCCATAGCCATGTTGCTATGCTGATGGATTCTTTCGTTGGCAGCGCCATTCCAAGTCATTTGTTTCATTGGGCCATTTTATTCCCCCTGCTGCAATTTATAGGTTTGCAAATTGGCGCCTATGTGCTGATGATCGGCTTTATTTGGTTTATCACCGTCTCTTGCAGCGATCTTTTTCATTGCTCGAATTATGGTCTGGGCGTTATTTTCTGGCTCTTGGTGAACTGGACGCTCTTCCTTCTCAATTTTCATTATTTCCCTGCTTCCTTCTTCGCGGCTTGGTTTGGAAAGTTACCGCAAGCGGAAATTTTGCTGAAAATTTCGCTTGCTACGCTCTTGTTCTTTACGCTTCTGGCTTATTATCAAGTCTTTCGACAAAGACAACGATTTTTTTTAGGGCTTACTTTCTTAATGTTCGCGGTGGTCCTGGTTTTTGCGGGCCAGTTGGAGAACAGGGCCAGCAGAGCGGTGTATCGACTAAGTGGAACCGCTGCCAAGCCGAATATTATTATAATAGGCCTTGATTCTTTGCGGCCCGATTATACTGGTTATTTTGGGAATATGGCCATTCGCACCCCAGCAATTGACGGGTTTTTGAAAAACGCAGTGGCTTTCTCAGAGGTCTATACGCCTCTTGCGAGGACCTTTCCTGCCTGGGTGGGCATTTTGACCGCGAAACATCCTAAGCATAGCCAGGCACGTATCAATTTGGATGCGGCAGGGCCCATTTTAGCCAACGATACTTTAGCCAAGCGGCTCAAGGCCGCTGATTATGAAACTTTTTATGCGACGGATGAGAAGCGTTTCAGTAATATTACCGCCGCTTATGGTTTCGACCAGGTGAAGGGCCCCAAGATGGGGTTAAATGATTTTATTTTAGGAAGCTTAAGTGATTTTCCTTTAACGAATTTATTGGTCCACTCCTCGCTCGGACATTTTCTTTTTCCTTATAACTATGCTAATCGTGCCGAGGCAATTACTTATGAGCCTGATCAGTTTCTAAAGCTGGTCCAAAGGGGCTTAAGGCAAAGACAGGGTAAGCCTCTTTTCTTGGCTGTTCATTTTTGTGTGAGTCATTGGCCTTTTACTTGGGCAAAGGATCATCAAGGCCCGGATTTTATGATGGCCAAGCGCTATCAAAGCAGCGTGGAAAGAGCAGACAAACAGTTTGCCTCTATGATGCAAATTCTCAAGGAAAATGGTTTGTTAGAAAATAGCTTGCTGATTGTGCTTTCTGATCATGGCACGAGCTTAGGATTACCGGGGGACCGTTTCTTGGAGAAGAAGAATTATCAAGGCGGCCCTAAAAGATTAAATTGGGTGACTTTGAACCGCTTAAGCCGCCCCAAGGGTGTTGGGATAGATCTGAAAGACAATTACAGTTTAAATACAGCCTATGGTCAAGGTACTGAGGTCCTAAGCTTAAAACAATATCAGGTCCTACTGGCTTTCCAATATTTTGGCAATAAAGGTCGCTTCCCCTCCCTTTTTCCTCCCCACCTTGTTTCTGTTCGTGCTTCTTTGCTGGATCTTGCGCCGACTATTCTGACTTTTCTACGTCTCCCGCCTATGAAGGGGGTGGATGGTGTTAATCTCCTTCCTTATCTTTCCAATCCCTTTAAGACAGAACGGAAGCCTCGTCCCCTGTATTTAGAGACTGGATATAGCCTGTCGGAGATTGAGACGGACAAGATCGAAGTTGAAAAAGTCTTGAGTCATACCATTCAGCTTTATCAGGTCAATCCAAAGAATGGCTATTTGTCCGTCAAACCAAGCGCTAAACCGGCGGTCCTCGAAAATAAACAACGCGCAATACTTTTGGGCCCTTGGCTTTTGGCGCGTTATCCGGCCACTCAGAGGATGCGTCTTGTTCGGCCAGAGGGAAAACTGCGGTCTGAAATGTATTTTCAGCCTGCTTATTATTTGCTTGCGAATCTTAAAACGGGTCAATGGACTGTTGGCTTGGACAGCTCTTTTGCGAAGCAAGCTCCACGGACAGCATTGTTAAAAAGCTTTAAAGATTTTTATGCAGGAGAATTAGGAAGCTGATGGACTTTTAATTATTCTGTGCTCAGTTGCAATGAGGGGGCGAGAGTTACGGCAACATTCTCTGCAATACACCATCCTTTTTAAAAAAGTAATGATACAAGGCAGCAAGCACATGCAGACTGATCAAGACGATCAGAATGATCGCGAGCGTATTATGCACGCTAAAACTAAAATCGGACAGGGCTTCATTTTTTTCTAAGGGCAAGTTCAATTTTTTCAGGCCAACACGGGGCGGTTTGCCCCCAGCCACAGACCCGACCCAGCCTGCAATAGGCATCAACAATAAGCCAAGGTACAAAGACCAATGGACCAGGTGCTCAGCCCATCGCTCCCAGGGCTTAGTATTAGGAAGAGAAGGTTTTTTGTTAAGTAAGGCCCAGATAAGGCGTAAGAGCATGAGTGTTAGGATCGTCAAACCCAATAACTTATGCGCGTTAAAAATCGTTCCTTTTAGTGCTTTATTTGGAAGATCATTAATGAAGAAGGTGAGTGATAGCATCAAAATCACTAGAATGCCTACTACCCAATGAAAGAATTTGCTAAGGGGGCCGTAAACCGACCCCGTATTAAATAAGCCGCTCATCTTAGCAGGTAGAATTGTAGGTATAAGTGACACCACCGCTAGGCGAACAGGCCGGGCTTGAAAACTTAGAGTTGGCTTTTAACTTGATTAAAATAGCGGTACAAACACCTTGAGTGGGGTTCGGTATGGTCACGGAATAAGAGGTTGCGTTTCCTGTTCCGAAGGAAATGGCTCCGCCCCAAGGAGATTTTAGGGTGCTTGAGCCAACCACAGAGGACATATTTCCAAAAGTGACGTTTGAATAACCACCCGCGCTGCCGAGGGAGAGATTATCTGCGGCTGCAGTAATTGCAGAGATAATGCCCATGACCTGTTCCGTTTGACTCGCTGTTGTCGCGGACTGGTAGTAGCGAACAGACATTAAGATGATAAGTGCAACGATCGAGAGCACTAACATAACTTCAAGCAAGGTAACACCCAACACCGAACGGAGGGAGCGTCTCATAAGTCTACATTCCTTATAGAATTGAACTTGTGAGTAATATGTTACCTGCTCGATGGCGCTAAATCAAGCGAGTAAATCAGCTTAAAGTGCCGTGGTTTAGTGTTGCAGGGGTTTGTCGTTCAAGGTTGTTAATCCATTTTCAAATTTAAGTTTTATAATGTAATTATCTCCCTCTTTGCTCACATAGCCTTGTTGTAGCCAGGCGTTGAAAGTCTGTTGAAGAGAAGGGGAGCTTTGTTCGGCTGTTGTGCTTGGGGCTGTTTGGGTGCTAGCAGTCGGTACAGGCAGACTGGCATTGGCCGCAGGCGTTGTGGTGGGGGTGAGGGCCGGGTTGGCATTGACAGGAGGGGTGACGCTCACTGCTTGAGAAGGCGCGGTGGGGGCAGGACCTCCTTGGGCTGCAAGGAGTTGATCAACTAAAGCGCTTGCCATGCTTAGGTTAATGTTCACGGACATACTCTGAAACATTTCTTGCGGGGTGGTGGGCAGCGCTTGTTCGTTTTTCCATGAAATCGTGCCATCACTTTGCACGGCCCCTAAAGCCGTGTTCGCCGCTAAATTTTCTGAGATCGTAGTCGTTGGCGTCAATATTTTTGGCAGCAGGCCCAAGTAGGTTTGTCTTTCTTCAGGTGTTAAAGGCTGGTGTTGAAGTGATTTAAAAAAGGCAGATAAGGCCTGTAAACCGGCTTCATTTAAGTCATTAATAACAAAAGAAAAATTCAAAGGGCCAAGCGTGGGGAGCAGGGTTGACGCTGTTTGAATATTTTTGACCCCTACATGAAGGTCCACACCATAAAGACCTAGGCGTGGGGAGGAGGTCTTGCTATCAATGACAGTTTCTTGACTGGTAATTTGAGTATTGTCATTTTTGGTAATAATGATGTTAGGAATGCTCAGTTTTACCTGGCCAGTCCAAACCCCAGTCGGTTGATGTTGAGAATGATTTTCATAGTTGATCCCGGACAGGTCAATTTTACTCAAGACGGGACTTGCGGCAAAGTGAATAGTGAATCCTTGGTTTTGAAAAACAAGGCCCAGCTCCGTGAGCTCATTTGTAAAGATAAAATCAGCGTTTCCTGTTAAACCTTTGGAAGTGAATTGCGCTATGGGCAGCGAAAAAGAGAGGACAGGTTGGGAAAATTGAGTATGCCAATGATTCCTGAAATCAATGAGAGCGCTGAAGTTCATGATAGCGCCATCGGTCGTGTTCGTTTTAAAATCAATGCCGGAGAGAAAGCCTTTTCCTTCAACGCTCGCCAAGCCAAAGGCATATTTTTTAGTGGCTGGGTCTTGGAGCAGAGGGCCATGCGTGATATGGCTATCAATTGTTTCAACGAGAACGATTGGGGGGGCCTTTGGCGTTGTCGCGGGGAAGGGGATGCGAATTGTAAGTTTTGCATCTGAGCTTAGCCATCCCAGATGGTAGTCCACCAGTTTAAGATCAAGATTTTTATAGCTCTGATTAATCGACGCGACCATTTGCTTAAAGTTATTTCTAATTTGATAACCGAAATAAAAGGGAGTGGCCACAATGCCGGCTAAGAGAATAAGAAAAATGAATAGACTTAATTTACGCATATTCCTGTCCTTAAATTCATTATATCATAATTCCAGGTCCGCCAAGTGAAAAAGGAAGCGCAGGGTGAGGAACTGTATTTTATTTGTTGCAATTTGGGCTTTTGTTTTATTCGTTAATAGCGCAGTGATCTCCTTTGATTTGCTTTATGCGGAGCAGCCAATGATCTATACGGCAAATCAAATGTTTTTATCTTGGGGGGATTTTTTTAGAGCTTATTTGCACCCTCAGATGTTGGATATTTTTTCCATTCCATTTTTTCGGCCCTCTGGCCATTTTTTATTGTATCAATTGCTGACTCCCATTCTAGGTTGGCACAATACTCAGGCAATGCTCATCGTCAACCTCAGTTTTTTAGCTTTCAGTGGATTTCTGGTGGTCAAAATTTATGAATTATTGTTTCCAGGGTTTTGGTTAGGTGCTTATCTCGCCTTTGGGTTTTATCTCATGCATCCGGCCTTAATTTTGTCACGTTTGATTGTTTTGCATTTTGAATTTGCCTACATCTTTTTTACCTTGCTGAGTTTTTATTGTTTTGCCCGCTTTTGTCAGGATGAACAAAAAGCGAGAGGCTCCTCTTTTTTAGCGGCTTCACTTTTTTTCTATTGCTTTGCTGTTACCTTTAAGGAGCCGGCTATTTTTCTCGGCCCTGTGTTGGCCTTATATTATTTATTTTTCTTAGGGACAGGTGACGCTCTTTTCCGCAAGCAGACTCTTAAAGTCCTGGCCCTTCTTACAGCGGTCACTTTGAGTTTGCTGCTGTATCTTACTTTGGCCTGGCCCACTTTGTCCCATCCTCTGAAGTCGATTCAGCTCTCAAAAGAAAAATGGAACGCCGCATTTGAATTAGGCAGCCAATTTTTTGGTCTTTTTCAGTCTAACAGTTTCCGGGGCTTGCTTTCTCAGCCCCAGGCGCTCTGGCGCGAAATTATTTTTACACCCATGTCGAAAATTCTGATCACGCTCTATTTTTTAGCGGCGGTTTGGGTCTCTGTAAAATTTTACAAAAAGCGTCTCTTGTTTTTATGGGGGGCAGCCTTGCTATTCTTAGTTCTGCCGATCGGATGGGCCATGGCCATGCCTTGGCATTTAAGTTTGACGCTCTTGTTCTATAGCTTGATCGCAGGGTTTGGCCTGGAATCATTCGCAAGACAGAAAATTCAAAATAAAAAAGGGATGGTTCTCTTCGGTTTGTGCTTAACGGTCTTTTTGGGTTTAACGACTATCAAGGTGAATCAAGCCAATCTGGCTCATATTCAAGCGCGTAATGGATTTGCCTTGGCGGTGGCACGGAATGCCGTTTTACATCCACCTGCAATTGAGAATAAACTCAAGGCGAATACCTTGGTTTTGGTAGAGGACAGTTTGCTGCATGATGGTTATGCTTTGGGAAACAGCGCTTATCCTCTCTTCTTGAAAAACGATCTTTACTATGATGGCCTTGAGCAAGCACAGAGCTTTAGTTTTTTGAAGCGGCAGGTTCTTTATAACGGCTATCTCTTTAAATGGGCTTATCTGAAACCCTCGCTGCGGGAAGAAGTTTATCCCTTTGATTTGAATCATTTGAATGCGGTGCCAGATGCTGTTATTTATAGTTGGCTGCAAGATTATAATAATGTGGTTTGTCTCGGCTATGATGAAAAGGCGGAATGGCGGGACCTGAGCGCAGCTTTTAAGAGACAGCTTTTGCGCGAGAAAGCCAAACGATTTTTGCGGGTCAATGCCTATGCACCGATTCCAGCAAAATTGTTAAAGGGAAAAATTCTTTTTACCAAAACCCTGAGTTTGCCAGATCCACAGCGCTGTCAATACGAATGTGACCAAAATGCGCAATGCAAAGGTTTTACCTACGAAGACGCCCGCTATCATTATCATTCAACGCTGAAGTGTCAATTTTATGATGCACTGACTTTGAGGGATTCAAGATTTTGTGCGACTTGTATTGGATTTGTTAAGTTAAAAGGATAATTAAATGAAAAATGAATTACACCCATATCTGAAAAGCCTTTCTCTTCTCAAGGAAGCCGTTTTATTCTTAATCCTATGCAGCTTTATCCTTCTCATTAATTTCTCGATCGTTTCATTTGATCTTATGTACCCTGAGCAACCTCTGCTCTATACCGCTAACAAAATGCTGCACTCATGGAAAGATTTTTTTGCGGTTTATCTACATCCAAAAATGTTTCACCTGTCCATTCTTTTTTTTAGGCCCTCAGGTCATTTTCTTCTTTATCAACTCTTGGGGCCTTTGCTAGGCTGGCATAACACACGCGCTTTGGTCTTAGTCAACCTGGGCTTTCTAGCACTCGCCGCTTATTTCATTTTGAAACTCTACTCTGCTCTCTTTCCTCGTTTTAAAATGGGAGGTTACCTGGCTTTAAGTGTTTATTTCATGCATCCAGCCTTAATGTTATCACGCTGGATTAGCCTCCATTTTGAGTTTGCTCATGTGCTGTTTACTGTGCTCAGTTTATATTGTTTTGTGCTTTTTTGCCGACAGGGCGCACGCAATTTTTATCTCTTGGGCGCCGTACTTTTCTTCTATGCCTTTGCTGTAACCTTTAAAGAGCCTGCTTTGCTGTTGGGGCCTGTGCTCTTTGTTTATTTGCTGTTAGCGTTTTATCAGGGACAAACCTTGTCAGGCTATACGATAGAACTATTCAAAAATAAAAAAATTCGTGAATTGCTCTTGTTGCTTTTCATCGTGGGCTTTTCTTTGGCTTTATATCTTTCCTTGCAGTGGCCCACCTTAAAACATCCTTTGCGCAACGGTTTAAATTTTTCGGTCGTTTTCTCCGCTTTCAAAATGCTGCTCATGAGCGCTTTTGGTTTGAGTGACCGGTTTTTTCCAGCGCCCGTGTGGCGCAATGTGGTCTTTACCGGGGCATCCCGCCTTATTTTATGGTCTTACACCTTGCTGGCTCTCATGGGAGTGTCGCTGCTGTTTTTAAATAAAACCCGCATTAAAGAGACTTATTTTGACTATAAAAAATCGCTTATCTTTTTGGTCCTTAGCGCTCTTCTTTTTTTGCTCTTGCCGACCTTTTGGGGCTGGGGCCTGCCCTGGCATTTAAATTTGTCACTGCTATTTTTAAGCTTGCTCATGGGGTTTGGCGTGGAATTTCTTTGTCGGCATTTTCTAAAAAGTGCTGCGGGGGCAAATCTTCTTTGTTTTTTTATGGCTTTTGGAACAGGGCTTGTAACCATTCACGTGAATCAGGCCAATATTGATTATCTAATAAAAGAGCAAGGCTTTCCGCTTTTGGCGGGAAGAAACGCGGTCTTAGCTCCGCCTGCTTTGAAAGAGAAACTGAATGCCGCGAGTGTCTTAGTGGTTGAAGACAGCCGCATTCATGATGCTTATCTTTTAGGCGCAAGTCTCTATCCTTATCGTTTTTCTTATAAATTAGCCAGCCGCAATTTGGATGCAGATGAAAGACAATATCAGGAAGCACAAGCTTCTATGTTTATTCAGCAACAACCTGTCTACAATGGGACTCTTTTTAAATGGGCTTACCTCATGCCGGAACTGCGGGAAGAGGTTTATCCTTTTGAGGTCAATCATCTGCAAGAGGTGCCAGACCTTGTTCTTTATGATTGGCTACAGCATGCGGACAATATTTTTTGCGTCGGCTACGACGCGAATGCGCAGTGGCATGACCGCAGCGTGCTATTCAGAAAAAATCTGGCGCTAGAGAAAAGGCGAAGAGGCATGGTCGTGAATAATTATGAGTCCTTGCCAGCGACAACTTTTGAAGGTCAGGCGGCGATGGCGATCAAGCTGGCTTTGCCGCTTCCACAACTCTGTCAAATGGCCTGCGATCAAAATAAGCACTGCCAGGGTTTTACTTATCTCAATAAAGAAAATACACAACCCAGTAAGTGCTTGTTTTATAATGCCATTGGCAAAAGAGACAAGCTTTTTTGTGCGTCCTGTGAGGCTTATGTTAAAAAATAAATATGTGATTTTGATATAATTAATAAAAGGAGTAAGGCGGCCCATGCCCATGCAAAAAAGCTTGCATTTTTTGGTCATAGACGACGATAAGCAAAGTATTGATTTATATAAAAATTTGCTTGAAAAAGCGGGGCACACTGTGACCGCTCTGACTTCGACTGTTCATGCCTTAGAGCAAATCACCAAAATCCAGCCGGATTGTGTTCTTTGTGATCTCATGATGCCTAATTCGGATGGTCTGGCGCTTTTTCAAAAATTAAGAGCACAAGAGGACCTCACTCAGCCGGTTTTTATTATCATTACGGCCAAGAATTTTGAAAGTGACCATCAACGGGCGTTAGAGCTGGGAGTGGATGGCTATCTTATCAAGCCGATTCAACCTACAACGTTTGTCGACAAATTGTTGGAAATTATTCTCGGTGTGATGACCGTTCAGTTTTGGGGGGTGCGTGGTACCTTGCCCGTTCCCGGTGAGAAGACCGTCCGTTATGGCGGAAACACCAACTGTGTGACGCTTTCAATTGCGAGGAAACATTTTTTTATTTTTGACGCGGGCACCGGTATCAAAGAATTGTCCAACTACTTGGTGAAGCATCACCTTTCTCCTTTCACGGCGAAAATTTTTCTTTCGCATCCGCATTATGATCATATCAATGGCCTGCCGTTTTTTGTGCCGCTTTTTGACAAGGGGAATGAGTTCGAGATTCTAGGCACGAACCAAGGCGACTTGACGATTGAAAATTTGGTCTCCGCGCAGATGGACGGCGTTTTTTTGCCTTTTACGATGAAAGAGTTTGGCGCGAAAATTTCTTTTCGAAATTTGTCCGAGGAAGATTTTTTTATCGATAATATTGATGTCCGGACGATTCTCTTAAATCATCCCGGACGTTGTTTGGGATTTCGTATTCAGTATAAAAATAAAGTTTTTTGTTATATTACAGACAATGAGTTGTACCCGGAAAATTCACGGCATTTTAATCAATTCGAGTGGGACCGCTTGCTTCAGTTTATTAAGGAAACGGATGTCTTGGTGATTGATTCCACGTATACGGACGAAGAATATCAAAGGAAAGTAGGTTGGGGGCACACTAGCGTCACGCGAGTGGTCGATTTAGCGGACCAGGCGAAGGTGAAGTTGCTCTGTTTGTTTCATCATGCTCCGGAGCAGTATGATAAGGAAATTGATGCGAAGTTGAAACAGGCCACGGCTTTGCTCAAGGTAAGACGCTCGACTACGCGGTGTATTGCGCCGGCGGAAGGTGAGAAGTTAGTTCTATAATGATTTAAGTTGGTGGATTACGGCAAAAGGCGCCTAATCCACCAAAGCAAATTCCAATCTTAATACCGATAATGGTCCGGCTTATAAGGCCCTTCAATCGGCGTATTCAGGTACTTCGCCTGTTCCTCTGTCAAAGTCGTTAACTTCGCGCCCAACTTTTGCAAATGCAGTCGCGCAACCATTTCATCTAATTGCTTAGGCAGCACATAAACACCAATCGCGTAGTTGGCGGTGTTTTGCCAGAGTTCGATTTGGGCGAGCACTTGATTGGTAAAGGAGGTGGACATGACAAAGCTTGGGTGGCCGGTAGCGCAACCCAGGTTGACCAATCGGCCTTCGGCCAGCACGATCAAGCGGTTGCCATTGGGCAGATGCACATGGTCCACTTGCGGTTTGATGTTTTCCCAACGATATTGCCGTAAAGAAGCAATGTCAATTTCCGAATCAAAATGGCCAATATTGCAGACAATGGCTTGGTCACGCATTTTTAAAAGATGTTCATGGCGGACCACATTGAGATTGCCGGTGCAAGTCACAAAAATATTACCTAAGGCCGCAGCATCTTCCATGGTGACCACGCGGTAACCTTCCATCGCAGCTTGCAGGGCGCAAATGGGATCGATTTCAGTGACCAAGACCACGGCGCCAAAGGAGCGTAAGGCCTGGGCGCAGCCCTTGCCGACTTCGCCATAGCCGCAGACCACGGCGACTTTGCCGGCGATCATGACATCTGTGGCGCGCTTAATGCCATCCAATAAGGATTCACGGCAGCCATAAAGGTTGTCGAATTTAGATTTAGTGACGCAGTCATTGACGTTGATGGCAGGAATGCGCAGTTCGCCCTTTTTGTGCATTTCATAAAGCCGGTGCACGCCTGTCGTGGTTTCTTCAGAGAGACCTTTGATTTCTTTTAAAAGAGAGGGATATTTTTCGTGCATCAATAAAGTGAGATCGCCGCCATCGTCGAGGAGCAAGTTCGGACGCCAATTATTTGGGCCTTCAATGGTATTACGAATGCATTCCCAATATTCTTCCTCGCTTTCTCCTTTCCAAGCGAAAATAGGCAGACCATTTTGCGCAAGTGCCGCCGCGGCGTGGTCTTGCGTGGAAAAAATATTGCAAGAAGACCATCTGACTTCCGCGCCTAGTGCAACGAGAGTTTCAATCAGGACAGCGGTTTGGATGGTCATGTGAATGCAGCCTGCGATGCGCGCGCCAGCTAGGGGTTTTTTACCTTGATACAGTTCACGTAAGGCCATCAAGCCCGGCATTTCCGTCTCAGCGATTTGAATTTCTTTTCTTCCCCATTCCGCCAGACTTAAATCAGCCACTTTGAAATCATGGCTCGCAATTTTATGTTTGAGTGTCATCATTTTTTTCTCCGTATCATCGATGCGCTGCTTTTTTTAAAATTTCTGCCTTATCTGTTTTTTCCCAACTTAAATCTAAATCATCGCGTCCAAAATGGCCATAACTGGCTGTGGGTCGATAAATGGGCCGCAACAGGTCGAGCATTTTGATAAGACCAAAGGGGCGCAGATCAAAATGCTCTTGAATCAGCTGGATAATTGTCCGATCTGATATTTTCCCAGTCCCAAAGGTGTTGACATAGAGCGAAGTGGGCTCTGCGACGCCAATGGCATAGGAAATTTGGAGTTCACAGCGGTCAGAAAGACCTGCTGCGACGATATTTTTTGCGACATAGCGCGCGGCGTAAGCGGCTGAACGATCGACTTTAGAGGGATCTTTGCCAGAGAAACACCCTCCGCCATGATGGGCCATTCCGCCGTAGGTGTCGACGATAATCTTACGTCCCGTGAGGCCGCAATCGCCCAAGGGGCCGCCAATGACAAAGCGACCGGTAGGATTAATTAAAAAGCGGGTGTTTTTCGAGATCCATTCTTCGGGAATAACGGGTTTAATCACTTCGGAAATGATGGCAGCGGCGAGCTCTGCTTGTGGAATGTCGGGGTGATGCTGCGTGGAGATCACGACCGTTTCGACTGCCACAGGTTTGTCATTTTCATAACGGAAGGTGACTTGGCTTTTGGCGTCGGGCCGCAACCAAGGCAGAACATCCTCCTTTCGCAGCGCCGCTTGGCGTTGCATCAGCCGGTGTGCATAGGTAATGGGCGCGGGCATGAATACATCAGTTTCATTGCTTGCATAGCCAAACATCAAGCCTTGGTCGCCGGCGCCTTGGTTTTCTTTTTGGATCCGGTCAACGCCGAGAGCAATGTCTGAGGACTGTTTGCCAATGGCGGTGAGGACGGCGCAAGATTCCCAATCAAAGCCCATTTCAGAGCTGGTATAACCAATATCGCGAATGACGCCGCGGGCCACCTGTTCCATATCCACCCAGGCCGAAGTCGTGATTTCGCCGCCAATAAAAACCATGCCGGTTTTGACCAGGGTTTCACAGGCCACGCGGGCATGGGCGTCCTGTTCAAGAATTTTATCTAAAATCGCGTCTGAAATTTGATCCGCGATTTTGTCCGGATGGCCTTCCGAGACGGATTCCGAAGTAAATAAAAATTCATTTTTCATTGGGTTAATCCAATTTTCGTACTAGCTTGCTTGCAGTAACGGGAGGCATGGTAACATAAGTATAAGCGCTAGTCTTCCTTCCCTTAATCCGCTAAGATGCTTTACGGTTTTTATTTAAAGAAAGGATTTTTCCATGCCCACACGCCGTGATCTTGCCAACGCCATTCGTTTTCTAAGCATCGATGCTGTTCAAAAAGCCAACTCAGGGCATCCCGGCATGCCGATGGGCATGGCGGACATCGCGGAGGTGCTTTGGAATGATTTTCTAAAACATAATCCCGGAAATCCCCAGTGGTTAAACCGTGACCGCTTTGTTTTGTCTAACGGCCACGGCTGTATGCTCCTCTACGCTTTACTGCACCTCAGCGGTTATTCTCTGACCTTGGACGATTTAAAACATTTCCGCCAACTACACTCCAAAACACCCGGTCATCCGGAATTAGGAGAGACCGCGGGCGTGGAAACTACCACAGGACCTCTCGGTCAAGGTTTAGCAAACGCAGTGGGTATGGCGCTGGCTGAAAAGCATTTGGCCGCGGTGTTTAACCGTGAAGGATTTCCCATTATTGACCATTACACCTATGCCTTTGTGGGGGATGGTTGTTTGATGGAAGGTATCTCACATGAGGCTTGTTCCTTGGCGGGTACCTTGGGTCTCGGCAAGTTAATTGTATTCTATGATGATAATGGCATCTCCATCGATGGCAAGGTCAAAGCTTGGTTCCGGGATGATACCCCCATGCGTTTTCGCGCCTATGGCTGGCGTGTTATTTCGGAGGTCGATGGACATGACAGTGAAGCGTTACAGCGGGCAATTACCGAAGCGCGCAGCACCTGGGACCTGCCTACGCTGATTTGTTGTAAGACGGTCATTGGCTGGGGTTCTCCAAAGTTGGCAGGATCTGCACAGACCCATGGCGCGGCTTTGGGCGCGACAGAAGTGGCGGCAGTCCGTCAAAAATTAAATTGGCCTTATGCGGCCTTTGAAATTCCCGATGAAATTTATCAGGCCTGGGATGCGCGCTCCAAGGGCGGACAGCTTGAAACGCAGTGGCAGACTTTATTTAAGGCTTACAAACAAGCTTATCCTGAATTGGCCGCCGACTTGTTACGACGTTTTCAGCAGCAGCTTCCTCTGAACTGGGCGGATGAAGCCGAGCGTTTATTGCAAGAAACAAATCAAAAGAAAGAGTCGATCGCAACACGCAAGGCGTCGAAATTGTGCCTGGACCATTATGCTAAATTGCTGCCGGAGCTTCTGGGGGGGTCTGCGGATTTAACCGAATCCAATTGCGCGCTGTGGGATGGCGCCCTTCCTTTTAGCGCGGCTTTTCCGCAAGGCCGTTTTATTCATTATGGAGTCCGAGAGTTTGGAATGTCTGCTATCATGAACGGGATTACGCTTCATGGCGGTTTGCTTCCCTATGGCGGGACCTTCCTGACCTTCTCAGATTATGCGCGTAACGCTGTGCGGCTTGCTGCACTGATGCAAATCAAGACCATCTTTCTTTATACCCATGATTCCATCGGTTTAGGAGAAGACGGCCCCACGCATCAGCCTATTGAGCAACTGCCCAGCTTACGGCTCATTCCCCAACTTTCCATTTGGCGGCCTTGCGATACGGTGGAAACCGCTGTGGCTTGGCGTGCGGCCATTGAATATCCGGGGCCGGTTTGTTTGCTTTTTTCACGTCAAAATCTGGCTTTTCAAGAACGGGATGATCAGGCTTTAACCCAAATTAGGCGTGGCGGCTATGTGTTAGCTGATTTTTCCGCGGGCAGTCCGGATGCCCTCATCATCGCGACCGGCTCAGAAGTCGCGCTTGCCGTCGCGGCGGCCCAAAAATTGCAAAAAGAAGGCCTTTTGACGCGCGTGATTTCCATGCCTTCGACGGATACTTTTTTACGGCAGGATGCGGCTTATCAAAACGAAGTACTGCCTGAAAGAATCATTGCCCGGGTGGCTGTGGAGGCTGCGGCCAGCAATGACTGGTACCGTTTTGTGGGACGGGAAGGCAGGGTGGTGGGGATAGACCGCTTTGGCGCTTCCGCGCCGGCGCAAGAGGTGTTTCGTGATTGCGGTTTGACGGTGGAAAGTGTTATTGCGGCGGTTAAAGAGGTGGTGGGAACCAAAAGCCACAGCGTTCCCCGTGGTTTACCTCGGGCGCTATAAGTTGTAGTGGGTGGATTAGGCGATTTTTGCGGTAATTCAGCAAATCAAACTAGCAATCTCCTTCAACCTCCCCTAGAATAAGTAAAGGACTTGAGCAGATAAGGAAGGTCTTCATGCGGATAAAACCCGCCACACGCCCTGAGACTTATTCGAAGCTTGTCGCCCGCAGCTTGACGCTTTATAAGGCCGTTCTTCCGCAAACCTTTATTTTTGCTTTGCTGATCTCCATCATTCTCTTTATTCCACGCCTGATTTGTGTTGCTGTGGGGCAGAATGTTTTTTTAACGACGATCAAGGTGAATCAAGTCGCCCTGCTCTATTTGGCCATGTATATCAGCACGTTGTGGTTTCTCGCGGCACTACTCTGGTGCATCAATTGTCTTGAACGCAATCAACATAAAAACTTTGTCGTTGACATTGAAATGGCAGGGAAAAGAGTTTTACAAGTTTTTGTCACCGCCATCGTTTTGCTTTTTGTTATTTCTTTGGTGGGCTTTGTTTCTTATTCTGTGCATAAAATTTTTTGGCTGCTTAAGCTGTATTCCTATAATGAATATTTCACGGCTATTTTGTTGTTGATAGTTTGTTTAATTCAGGTAGGAATTACCGTTTTGCTCTCGACACTTTTTTATTTTTACTTTCCCCTTATTGTGATTGAGCATGACAGTATTATCAAGTCCTTGAAGCAAAGCGCGCAGCTGGTGTGGGGGAGAATCTGGGAAACAGTCCGTCTGCAAGTGACACCTTGGCTGGTCTACTTTTTAGTCTTACTCCTTGTTAAAATGGTCTTTAAAATCAATATTCATATTTACTTCATGCCGCTAGATTCTGTTTCCAGCTTTTTTCCAACGCTTGTGCATATTGCCATTCTGGCTTTTTTTATTCCTTGGGGCAGTTCCATGGTGCTGGTGCAATTAAGAGACCTTGAATTAAGAAAAGCAAGTACTCGGCGTAAAAAATGACTTCACAAAACAAAGATTCTGCCATCCTCCTGGCCTTCGATTTTGGAACCAAACGCATTGGCGTTGCGATTGGACAGCGACTGACTAAAATGGCGCGGCCTTTGGTCACGCTTCCAGCTAAAGACGGCGTACCGCATTGGGACAAACTAAGCGCTTTGATCAAGCACTGGCAGCCGCAAGAATTGGTCGTCGGCATTCCTCTGAATATGGATGGCAGCGAGCAGCCTTTGACGCAAACCGCACGAAACTTCGCAAACAAATTGAAGGAGCAATATCACTTGCCTGTGCACGAAATGGATGAACGGCTGACGACGGTTGCTGCGCGCGAAAGGCTTTTTGAAGAAGGCGGTTATCAGGCGCTGCAAAAGGGACAAATTGATCGCGTGGCTGCACAATTAATTTTGCAGGCCTGGCTGGACCAGTTATAGATCAATGAATGAAAGGATAAAATAAGTATGAAAGCTGAGAAAGCGTTTTCAATTATTGTCCCCACGTTTCGCGAAGCCAAAAATATTCCGGAATTAATAAAACGGATCGCGCAACTGTCTTTTCCCAGCGGATCTTTTGAAGTGATTTTGGTGGATGATTCCAGCCAAGATGGAGTCGAGGAAGTTGTCAGCCGTTTGCAGGCCCAATATGACTGGCTGAGTTTGATTTCGCGTCGGGGGCCGCGCAGTTTAAGCAAGGCCGCGATGGAAGGATTTCAGAGCGCGCGTCATGGTATCCTTTTTGTCATGGACGCAGACTTAAGCCATCCCCCTGAAAAAATACCCGAGATGCTCGCGGCCCTTGCTGAGCCGCAGGTGGACTTTGTGATCGGCTCGCGTTATATCCAAGGCGGTAGCGCTGACGAGCACTGGCCGGTGACACGCAGAATTACTTCCCGTTTCGCCGCCTTACTCGCGCAATTGCTGCTCTCACGCCGTATTCAAGATCCGCTATCAGGTTTCTTTGCCTTGAGAAAGGCCGCCTTGCTTCGGGCTGATACCATCAAACCCATTGGCTGGAAAGTTGGTCTTGAGCTGATCTTGAAATGCCATTGCCGGACGATCAGGGAAATACCGATTCATTTTTCAGAGCGCTTGCATGGAAAAAGCAAATTTAATTTTAAAGCGGCCTGTGATTATTTACATCATGTGGGCCAACTCTTTTTTTATAAAATATCCCGGCAGGCTGTCGGTAAAATCGTATGACTGTTTTAAAAAAGCAAAAACTGTGGTTTTTTTTATTTCTGTTTGGATTTTTTTCAGCAGCCTGGTTTGTTCAGCAGCAGCTTTTTTTGAATTGGGATGTAAGTTGGCTGATGCTCGCCGCTGACCGTCTCCTTACGGGTGGAACTTATGTCCAGGATTTTTTTGAAAGCAACCCGCCTTTGATTTTATATCTCTATTTGCTGCCGCTGATTGGAAGTCAGTGGTTTTCGGTCAATACTGCCTTGATGCTGCAGTTGTACGTATTTCTACTGGTCTGCTGTTCACTCTACTTGTCTTTCAAGCCCTTGAAAATGCTTTTGAGCGATGAAGGTCCCTTTCAAATGCGCCTATTCTTTCTGGCCAGCGCTGCGATTATGTTAGTGCTGCCGGGCTATGATTTCGGGGAAAGAGAACATTTACTCATTATTTTGACCCTGCCCTATTTGTTTTTGGCGGTCTGCCGGCTAGAAAACAAAACGCCGCAGGTCGATCACGCCATGATGATTGGCGTATTCGCTGGTCTTGGATTTTGCATCAAGCCCCATTTTTTACTAACGCCTTTACTGATCGAAGCATATTTTATGGCTTATAAAAAATCAGTGCTCACTTGGCTCAGGACTGAAACGATGATCATGGGCAGTGTCGCCCTGATCTATTTAATCATGACGCTAGTCTGCTTTCCTGATTATATTACTTTTATAATCCCCTTTGTTCTGAGAGTCTACTCTTATGCCGAAGCCCTACCGTGGCGGCTTGTGTTGACAGGCCCCACTTTTCTTTTTTGTTGTTTAGCTTTCATGCTTTATCCTGGTTTGGGCCGTCGGGGCTGCTATAAAAACTGGACTAGGATTTTATTGCTTGCCTTGCTTGGCTTTCTATCGGCTTATCTCCTGCAGCGCAATCTTCACTATTATCATATTTATCCCGCTTTATCGCTGGCAATTCTCCTATGGGTTTTCTATTTCGGGTTATTGACACAAAGAATCAATTTAAACGCGCATGATTATTTTAATATGCTGCTTATTTTGGCGTATTTGTTTTTTGTGAACAAAAGTATTTGGACAGCTCTCGTTTTTCACCCGCAGGGATTTTTTTGTTATTTTGGGACAGTATTTTTAATCTTGCTTTATCGTTTTCAGACGCACAAGAATATTTTTAAGGTCTTAGCTTGTGTGCTGGTCATTGTTTTGGTCAGTTTGTATGGGTCCTTTTTAGCGGAACGGACCATTTGGCATTCACATGCCTTTGAAATAACGATGCTCATACTTATGAGTTTATATTTATTGTTTATTGGGCGGCTTGAAAGGAGTCTTGCACCGCGACGGAACGCGAGTTTGATTTGCAATCGACTTTTTATAACACTCTTGAGCGTTTTCGTTTTTGCATATCCGGCCTATCTTGTGGTCTTACGCTATGATTTTGGCTTGAACTTTAAAACCGGATTGGCCCTCAATCTTGGCCCCTTCGCCCAAGCTTCGAGACAGCCGCTCAAAGTTTATTTATTTGACAGCATTATGGCCAGTGCATTTATTAATCTTCATTCGCCGCAAATTGCTTTTGTGTCCCGCTTCCCTTTGCTTTGGCCGGTCGCAGGCTTGGCCAATCAAGCCGAGCAATTTAAAAATCCTGCAGCCTTGGCTCAAATGCGCAAAGACAAGCAGCTGGTCATGGACATGATTGTTGCCGATCTTAAAAAAAATAGGCCTGATTTGATTTTTGTCGACGTGAGTGTGTCTAAACAAGAATTTAAAGTTAAAAATTTTGATTATTTAAAATATTTTATGGAAGATGAGGGCTTTCGGGTTGCCTGGCTGCCTTATCATTATTTGATGACGCTCGAGAATCAAGGGCATTACAAAATGAAGGTATATAAAAGAACATGAAAAAACTGTCGATGGGTCTTGTCATCGTGATCTATTGCTTTGCTGGGTTTTTACAGGCGCAGCTTTTTTTAAATTGGGATGTAAATTGGCTGATGCTGGCCGCGCAACGCCTGCTGCAAGGCGGCAACTATGCGCAAAATTTTTTTGAGACCAATCCGCCTCTTATTCTCTATCTTTATATGCCGCCGCTTTGGGCGAGCAAATTTTTTTCAATCTCTCAGGGAATGGCCTTGTGTTTATATGTTTTTTTCGCAGCTTCGATTTCCCTTTCTGGTTGTTATTTACTCCTGCAAAGAATTTTTCTCGATGAAAAAAATTCCGTTTTCTTAACTCTTTTTTTTACCACGCTCACCGCGGTGTTTTTATTGGTCCCCCTGTATGAGTTTGGACAAAGAGATCATTTGGTATTGATTTTCACTCTGCCCTATTTGCTATTAGTCAGTTTGCGTTTACAAAATCAAGCGCTTCGTGCTGACAGGGCCTGCCTGATTGGTGTTTTGGCAGGGGTTGGTTTTTGCATCAAGCCGCAGACTTTATTCGTGCCCCTTCTGATTGAACTTTATTATAGCTGCCATAAAAAAAATGTTTTGGCCTGGTTTCGCGTTGAAATTGTCATGATGCTGAGCTTTGCGTTTTTTTACCTGGCAGCGCTTTTCTATTTTTTCCCGGATTATCTCTACTTTATGGTTCCTTTTGCGAGTCGTTATTACTATTACGCCAGCATGACTTGGCGCACGCTGCTGTTATTTAATCCTTTCCTTTTTTGCTTGCTTCCATTTCTATTTTGTCTCATCACCCCGGTCCACAAGGCTTATGTGCAACTGAATCGGGTTTTGCTTCTCGCTTTGCTGGGCTTTCTGGGGTCTTATCTCGCGCAGCGTCATATTTATTATTATCATTTAGTGCCTGCCTTTTCCTTGGCTCTCTTTCTGCTGGTGCTCTATGTCGGCGGATGGGCGGCGCAAGATCGCTGGGGCCGCCGTGACTATTGGCGCGCCCTCGTTTTAAGCGCCTTGGTGACGGCTTGCTTGTATTGGCGGGCCAGGGCGATTTGGGTGGCGCTTATTTTTACGCCCTTCGCTTTTTTTTCTTATTTTGCTGTTTTGTTTTCGTCGTTATTTTATGTTTCCCAGTTACAAAATTTTCTTTTTAAAGGCGGCACAGTCGTTGCAGGTATTATATTAATGGGTTGGTCTGTGTTTTATTTGCTGGGACATAGTGATTTGTATCCCTATACCTTTCCCATCACTTTGTATTTTCTCTTGATTTCCTATGCCTTGATCGCTGCAAAGATGGAAAGCAAAAGTGAAAAACGGTCCAGAAACTGGGTAGGCCATTTCTTAACGGCGTTTTTAGGCGTTTTCGTTTTTGCTTATCCCTTGTTTACCTTGAGTCAAGCTTATGGGCAGGCGCTGGCCTATAAAAATAAGATGAGAATTGATTTCAAAAGCTTAAACGCAGCCGGAAACCTGCGGCCTTCTGTTTGTTATTTTAATAGCACAATGGTGACGGCCTTTATGAATTTGGATTTTAAGCAAATGGATTTTGGCTCCCGCTTTCCCTTTTTGTGGGCAGTCGTTGGCCTGGTCAATCATGCTAAGGCCCCTTTCCGCGCTAATATGGCCAAGCAAATCAGCATGGATAGAGAGTTGATCGTGAACATGATTGCGGCTGATCTTCGCCAAAATCAGCCGGAATGGGTCTTGGTGGATGTCAGCGAAAGGAAGCCTTATTTTAGGGTTAAAAACTTCGATTATTTAGCGTATTTCTCTGAAAACGCCAATTTTCGCAAGGCCTGGCAGCATTATCGTTATTTAACCACCTTGGAAGAGAAGGGGTATTATAAGCTGGCCGTTTATAAGCAGGTCAAGTCGCCCAATTTTTGATCAAACTTCCCCATTGTATAATCCTCCCTTTTGCTTGTACAATAGGCGCCTCGAAAGAGGTCTAACATTTATATATATATTTATTAAAGAGGTTAATGTTACATGGCTTTATCAAGTATTGCGACGGCAGAAATTGTAAAAGAGCACCAACGTGCTCCCCAAGACACCGGTTCGCCCGAAGTGCAAATTGCCTTGTTGTCCAAGCGCATCAGCTCCTTGACAGAACATTTAAAGCAACACGAACACGACAAGCTTTCCGGTCATGGTTTGGCGATGTTGGTCAGTAAACGCCGCAGATTGCTGCGTTATCTGAAAAATACCAGCCTAGAGCGTTATCGCAAGCTGATTCAGGCGCTTAAGCTACGCGGCTAAAGTTCGCCTCTTGCTTCTTTCTTGAAACTGATCGTGCCAGCGAATGCTGGCACGTTTTTAATAACTAACTATTATTTAGGTACTTCACGTGGCTATCATTAAAAAATCATTTCGTTATGGCAATCATACAGTTACCCTGGAAACGGGTGAAGTGGCGCGCCAAGCATCGGCTGCCGTCATTGTAACGATGGACGACACCGTGGTCCTTGTGACCGTGGTCGGCAAAGAAAATAAAATTAAAGAAGCGCAGGATTTCTTTCCTTTAACTGTTCATTATCAAGAACGTTCCTATGCAGCAGGTCGTGTGCCGGGCGGCTATTTTAAACGCGAAGGCAAGCCCAGCGAAAAAGAGACCTTAACTTCTCGCTTGATTGACAGACCCATTCGGCCCTTGTTTGCCGAAGGTTTTACTTGCGAAGTCCAAGTGATCGCAACGGTTTTGTCCATGAATCCGCAAGTGAACCCGGATGTGCCGGCTTTGATTGGTGCCTCGGCCGCTTTGGCGGTTTCAGGTCTTCCCTTCCAAGGTCCTTTGGGGGCGGCGCGCGTGGGTTATGCCAATGGAAACTACCTGCTGAACCCGACGCTTTCTGAACTAGAAACTTCTGAACTGGATATGGTCGTCGCAGGAACTGAGCATGCTGTGATTATGGTTGAATCAGAAGCCCGTGAATTGTCGGAGCCTGTGATGTTAGGCGCCGTGATGTTTGCGCATCGTGAAATGCAAACCGCGATTAAAGCCATCAAGGAAATGGCGGCTGAAGGCGGCAAAACCACCTGGAGTTGGCAGCCAGTCAAAGTCGACGCTGCTTTGAAAGAACAGGTCACACAAGCTGCGCAGCAGGAATTTGTTCAAGCTTATCAGGTTCAAAATAAACAAGAACGTGAAAAGACTTTAGAAGCTATCCGTGAGAAGACCGTCGAGAAAATTTTGACGGCACACAATAACAAGACGGATGACGAAAAAACTTTGTTGGCCCAGCATATTAATTATGTTTTGGGTGAGCTTGAAAGCACGCATGTTCGCAGCCGTATTTTAGAAGGTTTGCCCCGTATTGACAGCCGTGACACCAAGACCGTTCGTCCGATTACGGTCAAGGCCGGTCTTTTGCCCCGCACACATGGTTCCTCCCTCTTCACTCGCGGAGAAACGCAGGCGCTGGTGGTTGCTACCTTGGGCACCGAACGTGATGCTCAGCTGATTGACGCACTGGAAGGTGAACGACGTGACAGCTTCATGCTGCATTATAACTTCCCCCCTTATTCCGTCGGAGAAACAGGTATTGTGGGCAGCCCCAGACGCCGTGAAATCGGCCATGGAAATCTAGCCAAGCGCGCGATTGCCGCCGTACTGCCTTCTCAACAAGTCTTTCCCTACGTGATTCGCGTCGTTTCCGAAATCACTGAATCCAATGGTTCTAGCTCCATGGCAACAGTTTGCGGCAGCAGTCTTGCCTTGATGGACGCCGGCGTACCGTTAAGCGCGCCTGTTGCGGGCATCGCCATGGGCCTTGTAAAAGAAGGCGAACGCTATGCTGTTTTATCCGATATTTTGGGTGACGAAGATCATTTAGGCGATATGGACTTTAAAGTAGCGGGAACCACGAAAGGGGTCACCGCTTTGCAAATGGACATCAAGATCGATGGTATCACCGAAACCATTATGCGTGACGCTTTGGACCAAGCGCGTGAAGGACGCATGCACATCTTGTCCATCATGAACCAACACTTGCAAGAACCACGCAAGGAAATGTCCATGTACGCGCCACGTATTTTGAACCTACGTATTCCTTCTGAGAAAATTAAAGATTTAATCGGCAAGGGCGGCATGACCATCCGTGCCCTGACGGAAGAAACAGGCACGGTGATTGATATCAGCGACGACGGCGAAGTACGCGTTGCCGCAGCTGACATGAGCGCATGCGAAGAAGCCAAGCGCCGCATTGAGGAAATAACCGCAGATGTGGAAGTCGGTCATATTTATGAAGGCCCTGTGACCAAGCTCATGGACTTTGGCGCTCTGGTCGCCATTCTGCCCGGCCGTCAAGGACTGGTCCATATTTCACAGATCTCCAAAGAACGCGTGAAACAAGTCAGCGACGTCCTCTCCGAAGGCCAAGTTGTCCGCGTCAAAGTGCTCGAAGTGGACCGCCAAGGCAAAATCCGCCTCAGCATGAAAGAAGTCGACGCCGAACAACAACAGCAGGCTAGTTCCTAGACGGGGGTCCCCGCCCCTCCAGGTTCTGCGTGGAGGGGCGGGGAGTCTACTTGCACTCCGACCATTTTGTACTATACTAACAATTAGACGCGACCCAATTCTAGTTAGGTACAAAATAGTCATGAAACGTTACATTGAACCCTATATTTATCAAGACCTTACTAAAAAAATGGTTTTTATTGGCGGACCTCGCCAGGTTGGTAAAACAACACTGAGTAAGGCGCTTTGCCGAGGTCAATTTGCCGGTGGAACCTATCTCAATTGGGATAATGATGAAGACCGCAGGGCCATTTTAAAGAAGCAATGGTTAAGCGATAGCCCATTGGTTATTTTTGATGAATTACATAAATATCCCCGATGGAAGCGATGGATTAAAGGGGTATACGATACTAAACCAGCTAATCAGGAATATTTAGTCACAGGTTCTGCTCGACTAGATATTTATAAAAAAGGCGGAGATTCCATGCTGGGGCGTTATCATTATTGGCGGCTTCATCCTTTAACAATTGATGAGCTCCCCGCTAAGGTTTCTAAAATGGAGGGGTTTAAACGCCTATTAAAGTTTGGTGGTTTTCCAGAGCCCTTTTTAATGGCAGATGAACGCGAGGCGCGGCGTTGGCGCAGAGAGCGCTTTGATCGCGTTTTACGCGAAGATGTTAGAGACCTCGAATCGATACGTCATATTCAATTACTTGATTTATTCGTGTACGCCTTACGAGAAAGAGTGGGAAGTATGATTACTCTTTCAAATATTGCCGAAGATCTACAAATATCTCCAAAAACTGCTAAGAGTTGGCTCTCTTTGATTGAAAAAATGTATATCGCTTTTCCGATCTATCCTTATACCCGCCAAATTTCACGGGCGATACAAAAGCCACCTAAAGTTTATTTCTATGATAATGGCGATGTCCTGAGTGATAATGCGGGCCCACGGCTGGAAAATCTGGTGGCCACTACCCTTTTAAAACGTTTACATTTTATTGAAGATTATTACGGCCATCGCTGCAGTCTACAGTATGTTAGAGACAAAGATAAACGAGAGGTTGATTTCATTACCACTATTAATAATCAAGTGGAAGATCTGATTGAGGTAAAAACTGCTGATACAGCGCTATCAACCAGCTTAAAATATTACTCAGAAAAAATAAAACCAAAGCGCACAGTTCAACTGGTAGGAGAATTAAAAAAAGCCTACCATCAAAATGGCATCTTGATCAGCAATCCAATCGATTTCTTTTCAGAGCCGCCTTGGGCCATCGAGTAGTGAACGTGCTAAATCGATATCAATCCTAACCCCTTGTTATTTCACTAAACTCAAAAACTCGGAGCGTGTGCGGCGGTCTTGCCGGAAATTGCCTAGCATGACGGAGGTGGTCATGGTGGAGTTTTGTTTTTCAACGCCGCGCATCATCATGCATAAGTGTTTGGCTTCGATAATGACGCCGACGCCTCTGGCTTGGGTGACATTGAAAATAGTTTCTGCAATTTGCTTGGTTAGTTTTTCTTGTACTTGGAGACGGCGCGCGTACATATCGACGATGCGGGCCAATTTCGACAGACCAATAATTTTTCCTTTGGGGATATAAGCGACATGGCATTTGCCTATAAATGGTAAAAGATGGTGTTCGCAGAGGGAATAAAGTTCAATGTCCTTGACCATGATCATTTCATCGCTATCGGAATCAAAGAGAGCGCCGTTCACGATTTCTTCAATAGAAAGTTGATAGCCTTGGGTGAGAAAGCGGATGGCGGTGGCCGCTCTTTTGGGGGTGTCTTTGAGACCGCTGCGTTGCAGGTCTTCGCCTAAATCGGTAATGATATTTTTAAAATGCTGTTCCACAACTGTTTCCTCTTGTGTTGATGTCGCCTCCTATTTTATTATTTTCTCCTGTTGGTCCTGGTTCTTAACCGGGTGGCCACTGGAAGTGACGCCCTCCCAGTAAATGCAAATGAATATGAAAAACCGTCTGTCCCGCACCGGCATTGCAATTCATGACAACGCGATAACCGTCTTCCGCTAAATCTAATTGTTTTGCAAGCATTTTCGCCGTTTGGACCATGTGGCCAATCAGTTCATTGTCTTCAGAATGCGCCTCGTTCAGGGTGGCGATATGCTTATGGGGAACGATCAACTTATGTTGCGGCGCCTGGGGGTGAAGGTCGTCAAAGGCGACAACGAAGTCATCCCGATAGATGATATTGGCAGGTATTTTACCGTTCACTATATTACAAAATAAACAATCCATTCGAGCTAGCTCTCCCGGTTTGATTGATTAAAGAGGGCTTAGTCTAACGAAAAAAGGACCAAGTCTCAACTTGACCGAGAAGGAATAACTTAGTACCTTTCAAGGCAAAATGAACTGTTTGGATGGAGAATTTATGAATTTGGCCCAGCTTTCTGCGGGACGCCAGTTGCCGGATGATTTTAATGTGGTCATTGAGATTTCTGCTCGCGGCAATCCGGTGAAGTATGAGGTGGACAAGAAATCAGGTATGGTTGCGGTAGACCGCTTTTTAACGACGAGCATGGTTTATCCCTGTGACTATGGCTTTATTCCCCATAGTCTGGCCCAGGATGGCGACCCAGCCGATGTTTTGGTGGTCTGCCCCTTCCCTCTTCTTCCCGGCGTTTCTATCCGCTGCCGTCCCATCGGCCTTTTGCGGATGACAGATGAATCCGGCCAGGATGCCAAAATTCTGGCGGTCCCGGTGCCGAAGCTCACGCCCATCTATGATGGCATTAAAGAGCCCAAGGACCTTGGAACAGAGTTCCTGCTCTCCATTGAACATTTTTTCAAACATTATAAAGATTTGGAAAAAGGGAAATGGGTGAAGGTCGATGGCTGGGAAGGCGTGGATGCGGCACGACAAGAAATTATGAAAAGTGTTGAGCGTTACGAGCTAGAAGAACGAATTTAACCTTTCTAAAACGCATAAAGGGACGATTCATGCTAAACCGTCCCTTTTTACCTACCTTCGGGCATCCTTGTTCCCAACTACCTTTCCTTGGCAGACTATCCTAGATGCATCTTGTCCCTGATGCCGGTCCCAATTGAATCTCCACAAATAATTATAAAATTATTGAAAAATGAAATTCCATATAAAAAAATGAAATACTAGGATTTTCGTCTAATATGGAACCATTGCTTCAAGGAGTGAGATAATCTAGGCCAGATCCTGGTGGGAAGGTAAATAAACAAAAGAGCGGCCCCAAAAATGAGGAGACCGAGATAAATGGGCAAGAGACCGATGACTAAAATATGTCCATTTTTGGTGCAATGGCTGGCATAGTCCACCATTTCTGAAATGGAAAAAGGGGTGTCCTGCAGCAATAAAGAATAAAGCAGGAAAGAGGCCATGGTGAGCCAAAAAATTTTAAACAAGTGAATTAGTGGTTTTCTCATTTTAATCAATTCCTTAAATTATCCCAATTGACAGCCGATTGGGACCACAACCGCATTTTAAACCTTCTTCCTTAAGAAAAAATTAAATTTTGGGGCGAGGAGGGAAATTTTTATCCCTTTTCCTCCATGCAAGGCGTGGAGGAAAGGGCCAGGGACAGGAGGTATAAGATATTTACCTCCCACCCCTGCCCCTCCCTCCAGGCTTTGTTTAGAGGGAGGGGGGCATAATTTCTTTTACTTTAAATTACCTAAACTTTCTCCCATTTTTACTTCCTGCGTTGCCTGCAATTGCGGCAACCACTCTATTCTATCCTTGCCGAACAAAACGATCACAGAAGAGCCCATCAAAAACCGTCCGATTTCAGCGCCTTTTTCAAAACGCAGCTCTTCCTCTTCACTATAATGCCTATGAAAAATTTCTCTAGAATATTCTACCCCGCCCCAAACCGTTTGAATTTTTCCCACCAACATTGCTCCGATAAAAATAACAGCCATAGGCCCTGCAGCGGTTTCGAAATAGCAAACCAAGCGTTCATTGCGAGCAAAAAGATTTGGAATTTTTTTCGTGGCCAGCAGGTTGACGGAAAATAATTTTCCGGGGATGTAAGTGGTTTGAATGAGCCGGCCTGCAAAGGGAAGATGAACACGGTGGTAATCTTTGGGGGCTAGATAAAAGGTTGCGAACAGTCCGTTCTCAAAAGGACTGGATTCTGTCGCTGAAATACCAAGCAGGTCTTTGAGGGAATACCAGTGTCCTTTTGCCTGCAAAAGTTTGCTCTGGTCTAACTGTCCAATTTGAGAAAGGCAGCCATCTACAGGATTAACTAGACTATCCTGCTTAGCATCGATAGGCCGTGCACTCGCTTTAAGTGCCCGCGTGAAAAAAGCATTGAAGCAGGGATAAGCCTCCAGCTTGTCAGAGACAGCTAGATTTAAATTCACCTGATAGCGGCGGATAAAATCCTGGATCAGCCAATTTTTAAGCGGAGGCCAAGTGCGTTCCGCCATCCAGCCGGCAAAGCGAGTCAGTAAAACTTGAGGGAGTAAGTATTGGCAAAAAATAAAGAGTTTTTTAGGCATGTGCGGTACTTTTTAAAATGGATTTAAATTGAGTTTGAATTTGTGATGAAGAAAGTCCGTAGGGAAACATGGCGACCCATTGGCCTTCGGGGTTAATGAGAAAAACGGAGCTCGTATGGACCATGGTGGCGTCTGCTGCCTTTCCAACAAAAACAGCAAATTGCTGTGTGAGTGTTTGCACTTGTTTGGCATTTCCTCGCAGACCAATAAAATCTGGATTGAAAGAAGCGGTATAGTGTTTTAAGATTTTTGGTTGGTCTTCCTCTGGGTCGAGTGTCACAAAAACAATTTGCAGTTCAGGATGGTGAATATGTAAGTCTTTGTAAGCTTCTTTTAATTCTCTTAAAGTAGTTGGACAGATAGTCGCACAATGACTAAAACCGAAAAATAAAAAGGTCCAGTGTCGCTGGAAATTTTTTTCGGAGAATAAAGGTTCTCCGAAAGAGAAGGGCGCAATTTTTCGCGGCCCAGAAAATAGAGTGGCCCTTTCCTGCGCGGGCTTTTTGGGAGCGAAAAAAAAGAAACTCCAAATGAGCAGGAGCAGGGCAGCAGACCCAAGGAAAAAAAGCAGCCGAATTTTCATAAAAAATAATTACCCATTGAACAAAAGAAAACGGTCGGCTGCCATGGCTAAAAAGAGCAAGAATAAATAAATCATGGAGTAAAAGAAGGTCAGCAAGGCGAGGCGGGGGTTTTCTTTGAGATAGAGTTTGATGGCAAAATAAAGCAGACCGGCATTTAACAAAATAGCGCAGCTTAAATAAAGCCAGCTGCATAAGCCGATGGCAAAGATCATAAAGCTGCTGGCTGTGGTGAGGATGCTATACAGTAAAATGTAGAGTTTGGTGTAAGGAATGCCGTGTGTTACGGGCAGCATGGGAATGGCTGCGCGTTCATAATCATGATGGCGGTAGACAGACAAAGCCCAAAAATGAGCAGGTGTCCAGACGAAAATCAAAAGGACCAGCAATAAAGGTTGCGGGTCGACGGAAGCGGTGAGCGAGGTCCATCCCAATAAGGGCGGCATGGCGCCGAATAAACCACCCAGCACAATGTTCTGGGGTGTGTTGGGTTTTAAATAAAGCGTGTAGCAAAGCGCATACCCTAGAGCTGTTGCTAAGGTGAGAAAAGCGGTCAGAGGATTTACAAAATAATAAAGAACAAAAAAACCAATTCCCCCTAAAGTTAAAGCAAAAGTCCAGGCGCGTTGCGGCGGCACACGCCCGGAGGCGACGGGCCGCAGTTGCGTCCTTTCCATGAGCGCATCTGTGCGTCTTTCTACAATGTGATTCACGGTTGCGGCTGAGCCGGAAAGCAGGGCAATGCCGAGAGTTGCTAAGGACCAGAGACTAAAAGAAAGAGTTCCTTCAGAAGCGAGATACATGCCAATCCAGGCAGTAAACAACATCAGTAAAACCACACGGGGTTTACAGAGAATAAAATAATCTCGCCACTGTCCCCTGTTGTTCATGTTTTGTTTCCTTGCGGCCCTGAGTGGAAGAGTGTTGCGAGCAAGGTCAGCAACAAAAGCGCGGCCACTGCGTGGTGGGGAAGGGCGATGTGGAGGGGCCGCAGCCAGATAATATTTAAAATGCCCAGCATGATTTGCGTGCAGAGCAAGGTAATCAGCAATAGTCCAAAGCGGCGGCTGTTTTTTTGGAGGACTAAGAAAAGGCTGAGAAGGCCAAGATAGGAAAAGGTGAGTAAGGCCCCCAGCCGGTGCAGCATGTGAATGGTAATTAAATCACTGTGCCAGGCTTGCCATTGCATGGCAGGAAGCAGGCTGCCGTTACAATAAGGAAAATCAATGCAGGCGAGGCCGGCGGAGTGGGTGCTGACCCAGCCGCCTAAAATAATTTGCAGGACCAAAATGAAAAGACCTAGGCCGACCCAAGGGCGGAAGTGATGGCCGCTGTGCGGCCGTGGTTTTTTGGTCAAGAGCCAAATGACCCATAAGACGCTCATCACGGCAAAGCCAAATACTAAGTGGCCGAGGACGACTACAGGTTTCAAGAGGGCGGTCACGGTCAGCATGCCTAAGAAAATTTGTCCTAGCATAATCGCGGCGAGAATTTGACTTAATTTAAAAGCGAGCGGAGGCAGTTCTTTGCGCCAACACCAGGAGAGAGAAATGAGGGTGAGAATGAGAATGCCTTCAAGGCCGGCTAAATAGCGGTGACGCATTTCGGTCCAAGCCCTGGCTTTATCAAGCGGGACTTCAGGATAGATTTTCGCGGCCGACGTCACTTGGTCTGAGGTGATGGGCGGCGTTAAATAACCATAGCAGCGCGGCCAATCGGGGCAGGACAAGCCAGCGTTGGTCAGACGAGTGTAAGCACCCATCAGGATAACGATGAAGGCCAGAGCAAAAGCTAAAAAGGCAAGGCGTGAATAGAAACGTCTTGGTAACTTAGAAAAGGCGGACAGATTATTATGAGCTAGCAAAAATTCATCCTCGTTATTGATCGACCCGGCGTAAATTTAAAACTACAAATATTACCAATAAGCTGATAGCAAAGGCAAACCATTGTACAGCATACATCGTATGCTTTTCAGGGCCCATGAGGGTGACTTTCCATTGTCTCTTGAAGCCGTGAGGGTCTGCCGGATCCAGCCAGGCGATATAAGGAGGAAGGACCAGGCCCAAAAGGGGGGCCAATTCCTGGATGTTTATATATTGAACACGTAAAGGAAAGGAAGGCTGGTTTTCTGTTATTTTGCCTAAGCTAAAATAAGCCGGGGGAGCGTTTACAACGCCTTTTAATGAAATATGCGCCTGAATGGGCTGTATAGAGGGCAAAATGCGGCGATCGGGGTTTGCGGGTACCCAGCCCCGGTCAATTAAGAGGGCCTGGTCTCCTTCTCCTTCAACGAGGAAAGGCGTGTACACTTCATAGCCAAGTTGTCCGTCCAGCGTTTTATTGTCAAGAAAAAGGGAGTGCGCGTTATCGTAATGGCCCTTTAAGTGAATGGAATAAAAGCGGTGGTCTTTTTCTTTCTCAAAGAGTTTTGAAAAAGGCAGGGCCCCCTGGGTTGGCCGCTCTTGATAGGCTTGGATGAGCAGGCGTTTTTTTTCCGCACGCTGACACTGCCAGGCCCCTAAACTAGAAAAAAGCAGGACAAAGATAAGGGTGGGCCCCAGCATTTTGAACGTGAAATGATAGTGATTTCCGAATATACTAAACCGCAGGCTCATTCGCTTTGCTCTTTATTTACACAAACCAATTTATAAGAAGAAGCAAATTGTAAAATGAATCAAGTCATAGTGAAAGTTTTTATTATTCTATTTTTGTTGGCCATCTTTTTCTCCTTGGGGTCCGCGCTTTATTATTTGGTGCGTGATCAAGGGAAGACGGACCGTACGGCCAAGGCTTTATCTTGGCGGATTGGTTTATCTTTATTGCTCTTTGTATTATTATTAATCGCCTTTGCATTGGGTTGGATTACTCCACATTAACGAGGTAAGAGACATGTTTCGAGGTCTAAATCTGGGTTCATTGTTAATTCTCTTGGCTATTATGGTCCTTCTGTTTGGCACCAAGCGTTTGCGTGAGGTTGGCACGGACCTCGCCGTTGCGGTGCGTAGTTTCCGCAAAGGCCTGCTGGATGAAGAAAACGAGGAAAACAAAAAACGTGAACATCAGTCTGAGTGAAATTTTATTGGTCCTGATTGTGGCTTTAGTCGTGATCAAACCGGAGCAGTTGCCGGGCGTTGCTTTTAAAATAGGGCGTTTTGCGCAACAGTTTCGCAAAGGCATGACACAGCTACGCCGTGAGCTGGATGGCACGGTCATTTCAAAAGAAATTGAAAGCCGCGATGAACCCCGAAAATCCTAGCAGTCCTTCTGGGGGCCGGCCTGCTTTACTGCCTTTCCTGCTTGAATTGCGTCGTCGTGTACTCTGGTCTCTGCTTGTAGTGTCTGTCCTGTTTTTCATCTTGGCTTATTTTTCCAACCAGCTTTATTATTGGCTGGCTTTGCCCCTCTTAAGACATCTTCCCGCGGGCAGTAGTTTAATTGCGACCCAGGTCATTGCGCCGATCTGGGTCCCTTTTAAATTTGCCATGGTCCTCGCCTTGGTCTTGGCCATCCCATTTTTGCTGTACCAACTCTGGGCTTTTATTGCCCCGGCCCTTTATCAGAGAGAGCGGCGTTTTCTTTGGCCTTTGTTATTTTTGAGCACGGCCCTTTTTTATCTGGGCATGGCCTTTGCCTATTTCATCATCTTTCCGCTTTTGTTTGGGTTCCTGGCAAAATCTGCTCCGGCGCAGGTCCAGGTGGCGCCCGATATTAGCCAATATCTTGATTTTACTTTAAAAATGCTATTTGTATTTGGCCTGATTTTTGAAGTGCCCATTGTGACGACGTCCCTGGTTTTAACCGGGGTGACGACCAGGGCCGAGCTCGTCAAATTGCGTCCCTATGCGATTGTGGGGGCTTTTATAGGCGGCATGCTGCTTGCACCCCCGGATGTGTTTTCGCAGACCCTATTGGCTTTGCCCCTGTGGCTGCTGTTTGAAGTAGGGGTATTTTGTACCTTTTTCTTGAAAAAAAGATAAAAATAAGATATAAATCACATAAAATACACATAAAATACACAAAATCGAGGAATGCCCATGCGTAGTTTTTCTGATTCTGATTCTGATTTTGATTATGGTTCTGATAATGATGTACCCTCATCACCTCCAGAACTCCGAAGGTCTTTCGCCGAAGACGGAGACACAACGCAGACCTATCTATATAAAAATGAGCAAGGGAAACTCGGAGTAATCCAAGGCTCTTTTGATTTAAACGATAAGAGTAATCGGGACTTAACGCCTGTGCTGCTGAGTTCTCATTTTTTTAGCCGCCGGCCTTCCTTAACTTGTCGTGATGAAGCGAGAATTTATTGTGATCCAGATGCGAGTCTTGATCCTGATTCTGATCGTGATTTTGGTCCATCGTCACAGGCAATTTCTATTTAAGTAACCCAACGCCGTTATTGCAAGGAACGTCATTACCTTCCTCCCAATGACGGCGTTTTGCATTTGGGATATAATCATTTAACTTAAGCCAGGGAGGCGCAATGATCGCTTTATTCTATTTTCTCTTGACGCTCGCTTCTTCTTTTTTCCTGGCTCTTTCTACGTATGCGGAGACAGCAAACATGTTTTTAATTCAATCCTCTTCTTTTGAAAATAAAAAAGAGATTCCTGCCTTATATACCTGCGACGGCAAAGACTTGTCGCCGCAATTAGCTTGGAGTGGGGCGCCAGCCAACACAAAAACCTTCGCGCTGATTTGCGAGGACCCTGATGCGCCGGCCGGCATTTGGTATCACTGGGTGCTGTATAATATTCCGAATGGCGTCACGCAACTGGCTGAAGGGTCTGCGCTTCCTGCTGGCGCTGCGCTCGGCAAAAACAGCTGGGGCCGCTCCCAGTACAATGGACCTTGCCCCCCGGCTTCCTCCACGCATCGCTATCAGTTTACGCTTTATGCTTTGGACGCTCCTCTGGCATTGCCAAGCAGCGCGGGTGCTAAAGCTGTCTTGCAGGCTATACAAGGGCACACGCTGGGTAAAGCGACCATGATGGGTGTTTTTGGGCATTAATCAGTTTATGTAATTTAGAGGTAAAACTTCTAAATTACATAAACTGTGTTATAATAAGTTATTGAATATTATAGCATGTGATGAAAATGCGCTTATTAATCAGAACGCTTGAAAAAGAACTCCAGGACATGGCCCATGCCTATCCGGTGGTTACGGTGATAGGTCCTAGACAATCAGGAAAGACCACTCTTTGTAGGCAGACCTTTCCCGATAAACCTTATACCTCGTTGGAGGACCCAGATGAAAGACAGTTTGCTGAGAGTGATCCCAGGGGATTTCTCGCTCGGTTTCCTGAAGGCGCTATTCTGGATGAAATTCAACGCCTGCCCCTTCTTTTATCCTATATTCAGGGGATTGTGGACCGCTCAACAAAAAAGGGTATTTACATTCTGACTGGCAGTCATCAGCTGGCTTTGCATGAGTCCATCAGTCAGTCACTTGCAGGACGCACCGCTCTGCTTAAATTATTGCCTTTGAGCATTGAAGAGCTGGGCCAGGTCAGTTTTTCTTCCCTGAATCACTATGTTTTAAATGGCATGTATCCCCGTATTTACCATGACAAAATTAATCCTAGCAAATTTTATAGGGACTATGTGCAAACTTATGTTGAACGAGATGTCAGGCAGATGATTCATATCCGTGACTTGAGTCTTTTCCAAGCTTTTTTAAAGCTCTGTGCTGGGCGGGTTGGACAGCTCTTCAATAGTCACAGTCTTGGCAACGAACTGGGTATTTCCTATCACACGGTCCAGAACTGGATTTCTATCCTCGAGTCTTCCTTTCTAGTTTTTAGGCTCCGTCCCTATTTTGAAAATTTTGGGAAAAGAGTTCTCAAATCACCCAAACTGTATTTCACAGATACTGGACTTGCTGCCTGGCTATTGGATATACATTCGGTAGCACAACTTGAAAGGGACCCATTGCGTGGGAGTCTTTGCGAAAATTTTATTGTAGCCGAATTCCTAAAAAATAGGCTGAACCGCGGCATTGAGCCATCTTTTTATTTTTACCGTGACAGCAACCAGCGTGAGGTAGATCTCATATACAAAACAGGAAACAAGCTGTTTCCTGTTGAAATTAAGGCTTCACAGACCTTTAACAGGTGCTTTCTGGATTCATTGCAGTATTTTAAACAGCTGACGGCTGACCGTTGTCCTGGCGGAGCATTGATGTACGCTGGTGAACAGGAACAGCAAACCGGCGATGTCAGGGTATTTAATTTCCACCATGTTTCGGAGGCAGTGGCGTGGATGGATGCGTTTGAATCTGTAAGCCTGTGAAGTGACCGTGAAAATCAGTGTTGTAATTAGGCTATTGGAAATACAAAAGGGGAAGATATGGCGGATTTGATAGATTTATTGATTGAGTATAATTTCTCTAATGAAATTGAGGCCAAAGAAATTGAAGAGGAATGTCTAGAGGCGGCTTCTGCTCTCTGTAAATTGGCCTATGAAAAAGCAAAAACCAAGAGCTTAGGGAAGGATGTGGGGCCGGACGAGATAAATCTTGAGCTATCTTCTTTATTATCAGAGGAACTGGGGCCGCCATCTGAAACATTTACACCTGAATTTATCAGCAAATTAAAAATTTTGGTCTCCGCGCTCAATGGCTGGCCGCCAGAACTATGGTCAGAGGACAAAAAGGAACGTGATGCTGCGAAAGTCAAACTCTTCCTGAACCTTCTTATTCTGGAAAAACAAAGAGATGCCTTGTTGACGGAATGCGAAAAATTTTTAGCTGTCCTTCAAAAAAAATCTGCCGAGGAAGGCTTAACACAAGAAAAGAAAGAAGCAATTGAAAATATGACGAGTTCCTTTGAGGGCGACAAACTTCTTGAATTACGCTTAAGTGTTTTTAAAGAGAACTTTCATGAGCATAAAAATATTCTTCAAACTGAGGCAAATAATCAAGAACAAATAATTTTGAACTCAATCACAGCGATTTTGTTCATCAATCCTTCATATAAACCCTATATTGAGGCGCAAGAAAAACAAAAATGGGCCAAAGAAGCTATACAGGAATTCAAGCAATGTTTTAAAGATGAAAATAAAATGGTTGCTGCATTTAAACATCGCCAATCGCTCAAAATGAATAATGAGTCCGTAGGCATGAGCAGAGATTTAAAGCCATCTCAATTAGCTTTGGCCTTGACTGACATTGATATGGAAGAGAAAGGGATGTATGAAATTGAAGACCCGGCACGCCTTGGCACCAATTTGATGCAAGTTGGCTTCAGTCAAGAAGACTTAAATGCTGTAAAACAATCGGATATTCTAAAACTTGAGGCGGCACTATTTTACGCCTTAGGAGAAATATATCTACAATATGCGATGCCTTATTACCTTTCTCTTAATGAAGAATTCAAGCTCAAAGAGTCGTCTGAAGAGGCAGAGCAGGTTTTGCTTGAATACATGGACAGTAAATTACAACTGCTATTCAATTTTTTACCCTTACTCAAATATTTTATTGCCAAGGCAAAGCTGCAAAAAAAACTGGAGGATAAAAAAATAATCCCAGCTTTGGAAGCCTATGGCAGGAATATATTGAAAGAAATGGAAAGAATCGAGCCTTTGTTATCTTTGAAGGATTTGACTGACACTTTGGACGTCACCTATAAAATGATTGTCTCACCTTCAAAGGATGCTGCTGATGCGTGTAAAGCGCAGGGTGAGAAAATAATAGCTAAATATCCCAAGGCAAAACATTTAGCGAACCTAATGTTTGGATTGGCTGGTGTTGGCCTGATTGTATTAAGTCTAGTGACAGCAGGAGCTACCTTTGGCACCACAACTCCGCTTAACCTTGCCGGCGTTATTGCTGGCGCTGCTTTGATTGCCGTTTCCCTCGGATTCGAAGGAAAGGAGTTGGTGAATTATTCAAATAAAATTAAATTGAAGAAAAATTTAGTTGGCTTTTCAGAATTATTCAAGTCCCCCTCTAAAAAGCTGGATGAAGAAAAATTAAGCGATGAAAGTCTCCAGGAGAAACCTCTAACTAGTACAGCATTCGTTTAATTTTGCCCCCTGAACAGCTTAGCGTCATCCTGAACGAAGTGAAGGATCTTTCAATAAAAACGCAGAAGATCCTTCACT
>CAYVBZ010000010.1:0-45248 GCA_964449835.1 uncultured Coxiellaceae bacterium
AATCCATTAATTTTTCTGGTGGGGGCGGAACAAATTTGGCATTTCCTGGACGAGTGCCACCAATCCAGTTTTGGGAACGGCGAAATTCACCAGGCTGTTTAGAACTACCGCGCCCCTTGCTTAATAAAACCTCATGCATTTCTCGAATTAAACGGAGCGATAGAGGAAAGCCTTCTTGGATTCGTTTTAATCCATGCTCCATAGCAGCAACGTAATTTGATACTTCCACCACATCTTGATTAGGTACCCCTGCTACTTCTTCATTTTCAAATAAGAGCAAATCTGATAATGATGACTGAGTTCCTTCAATCTGTGAGGATAGAACAGCTTCTTTCCGTATATACATATAAAGATATAGGGATGGATCAGGCAAAATAATACTTAGCCCATCCAATCTTCCAAGTGCTATATTTGCTTGATCGAGTAATGGATATATTTTTTCCATCTCTATAGGCGGCATTGGAGGGAGTGGCTTGGGCACATAAGCTCCATATGTTTCCCCCGTGACTGAACTACGAATTTGCTCGCCTACGCGTTCTGTATATGCTGTCATATCTCCTCCGATAATTAAGGAAAATACACTTTCCTTAATTAGTATCAACTTTAACTTAAAGATGTTTATTAAGCAAGAGAATTAATTAAGGAAAGCGCACTTTCCTTAATTATACAGGGAAAACTGGCTTCGTGGGCTTGTGATAAGTGTCCTTTTGTTGTACAATTTTCCTCAGCTTTGACCAAAGCTCATCTTGTGAGCATTAATCGGGACATTGAAAGCTCGTATTGTCTAAGGTTGTGGAACCCGGATTTTACGAATTTTATTATCTAAAACAATAACTCAAAGTTTAAATGTCAACACGCCTAAAACGAGGTATTTGTGAAAGAACGAAAGCAAATAGGCAATAGCAATGTGCGCGATTTTTTGCTTACTCAAAAGTCCATTAATCATGAAATGCCTTATGATTTATTAGAACAGGTGATTACAGACTCCATTGATTTTGTAAAAAAAGAAAATATTAATGCTCGAATTGGAAATATTGTTCTAAATGTCAGTGGCCACCTCGTTCTAGCCCAAGTTTATGTGGAGAGAAAAAATGCTTTTGCTCCAACAAAAGAAAATAAATTTGGCGCTACACCCACCGAATATAATGTACAGGTGCGCTTTCCCTTTGGCCTAGAAACAAGCTTAGCTGGGCAGTCTTTGGTGATTCCCTGTGGCAACTTTGAGAAACCCTTGAAGCCGTATAAAAGAACGAATGGCTCGATCACGGATGATGTACAACGGGACTTTGCCCCCGATACATTAATTTGTGGGTCTAGGGTTAAAAAGACAATCGATGAAAGCAATAAATGTATCAAGTTGATTGCCGAGGATGGCGATGAATCCAAAGATAGCGATGAATCATTGACTTTTTATTATGGAATCGAGGAAGGAGTAGGATATGACATGGTAGGCCTTGAAAAGGAATTTTATGTAATTGAAGACCATGAGCTCCAAAATAAAATGAATGGTCTCTATCCCTTATTTTATTCTCAAGGGGCTGTGACCGAAGAAGAAGAAAAAGAAGAAGAAAAAGAAGGAATCATTTTACGTTGGCATGCAGAATACCAAGGATATACGCGTTATCAAGACGGGATTTGTGAGCGCGAGGACGATGATAGTGCCGCAAGAAAAGCTAAATATAAAAGATTTATTCAAGAGGCGTCGGAAGAAGTCACGGAACAAGAGCTTGGCCAGCGCTGGGCTGCTACTCTTCGGACAAACAAGGCTGCCTCTTATGTTTTCAATATCACACAGATCAACGGCAAGATGATCTACACAGAATCGGGGTTGCCGGTCACGCGTTTACGTGATTACCAGCTCGAACTTTTTCAAAACTGCCTTGTTTTTATCGATGACCTTGAGGCTGGGGAAAGCACGGAGCGAGCTGGTCAAATTAGTATGGGGGTCGGCGCGGGAAAAACTTTTTTCACCTTTACTCTTTTACAGCAGCTTAAGTACAGAGCCAAAGAGACTTCCTCCGAACGGGTTTGCCCTCCCTTTTGCATGGCACCGGATGAAGGTGTTGCGAAAGTCACAAAGCGCTCTATCGACCGTCAGGGGCTCAGCTCCGGAATGAGCGCAATTACGATAACAAAAAAGGACGATCTTCCTAGCGACGCCTTTCTTCCAGCTTACCAAACGTTGACAGAAAAAGCGGCGGAGATGGCACAGGATGTTGACGACTATCTTAAGGAAGGGATTCAAGCCGAAATTCTAGACTATTCTCAAAAAAACGCCTTGCATCCGCTGGCGATGATTAATTTATTTTTCGATTCATATCAAGACAAAGCGTTATCTTCGAGGGTTAATCTATTTAAAGATAGCATAGACATGAAACGCCTTTTGCTCTTGGTCGAAGGGCAAAAAACTTTGATCGAAAAAACAGGTATGCTCGGAATTGATGGTCTTTATAATATTTTAGAGCAATTCACGGCTATCCGACAAGGGATAGAAGATATGAAAGGGGAGGCTTTATTTAAAGATGCTAAAGACGTTAAAGAGGCTAAAGACGCTAAAGACGCTAAAGACGCTAAAAAGGCAGAGGCCCAACTCGAGGAAAAGGAGGATGTGCTGGTAAAAATAAACTATAACCAGACTGTGAAACTACCAGAGAGCATGGGCAGCGGCAAAATAAATCCAGCCACGATCGAGGGAAAAGAATTACTTGAAGTATTACAGAAAAAATACAAAAATAATCCGCGACGGGTCAGGGATGCCATTATGAGATTAGCTTGTTTGGCTAATAAGGATGCCGCCGTATTATTGGCGAACTCTGGTGGACTCGGTAATACCTACACCAAGAAGGAAATTACTGACCAGACCAATGCTTTTTTAGATAAGGCTGTTAAACAGCTCCATGACTTGGCTTCCAAGGAAGAACATACTTATATGGAGCATTATACGCTCCACATTTATCTAAATGAAATTTTTACAACCATACCGGATCAGATTAAATTTAAACCAGACCTCGCGATTAAACGGCACCTTTACCATCAAACTCTAAATCATCATGTCAACTTAGTCACGCATATGGAAAATAAAATAAAGGAAAAAATTGCGCAATATGAAACCCTGGAAGACGTACTGAGTCCTGAAGAGTTAAATGAGCTGGAGGGCCATGGCGTTAAAAAGAACGACAATCCTATTCGGGTGGCCAATCAGCTCACTGGTGTTGCCGGTCTCGCCATTACAGGCCATGCGCATGGCGATCGAGCGCAGTTGCTCTTATCGCATGTTCCTGTATTCACGCCAGAGGGCTTGGCTAGTTATTTTGAATATATGCAAGCCATAGAAGGAAAACCGCGAGTTGATTTCGAAGAAAAACTCGGCGTTTACATGCTCAAAGAGCCCGGGGGGGTGATTAGCCGTGAAGAAATCCAGGCCCGATTAGAACAAGTGCTCAATGCAATAATGATCGCAGATGAGGTCCATAAAGAAGCCTACCGTTTTTTATATGACGATGAGGACCCTATTTATAAAAGAATCGACCTTGTTACGCAGAATTATCTAGGGCAGTCTTTTAGCCAGGTTTTACCGCCACGAATCGGTATGAGCGGCACGATGAATAGGAACGCTAAACAAGCGTTTGAGGGCGTGGTTTTGTATGATCTTTCAACGCAAGAAATGGTCCGCCAAAGGTTGATCAAAAAGGTCAGCCTTGACAGTCAGAGCGTTCCACCGGAGATTGACGATCTTGAAAAATATGCGATGCAAGTTGTGGTGGACTATTTCGCGAAAAATATCGAAGAGAGCGAGAGTCCTGATTTATTTCAAGTTTCAAAAGGATTAATTTTATCTAAAAAGGAAGATGAAAATTTGAATGGCCTCATCGCTGAATACTTTAATCTCTTGATTAAAGACGAGAAAGATGAAGATCTTGCGCCTGAGAAAAAGGCCATTCAAGAGAAGCTCTTTCGTCTCATTAATAATAAAAGAGGCGAGGCTTTCCCTCTTGATTCTAAACAATTAAGAGAAATAGGTCGCACCGCCTTCTTAAATAATATCTTCGCTATTTATCTTGAGTATGTTCTGTCTAAAAGCACGGCACCAAAAGAGTTCTCTGATGTGGTCGGTCTGCAAAATAAATTGCATGAGCGCGGTTTAACACTGATCGATGGATTGATGGAAGAGACTGATCTTCTTGCTTTGATTGAAGCGGTTGATCCTAAGAGCATGACAGAAGAAGATATTGAAAAATTTATTCAAGAGCGAATTAAAGATGAGGAAGTTGCGGAGCTTTTAATTCAGGGTATTTTCACCCACAAAAACGATCCAAAGAGGTTTGCTGAATTCATCAAAGATAAAGCAGAAAATATTGTCTTGGATAAGCTGATTACGGCAGACCGCGATGAATTTGAATCTGGAAAAACCTTGGCAATGCTGGGCGGAGAAAAAGAGCAAACGGGTTACTCACACGAACCTGTTGGCATTGTTGTTGATGTCTGTTCTGGACTCGCCGCTATCAGGCAGGTGAACGGTTTTGTCGAAAAACTCAACCTTCAGGAACCTTCATTCAGCGAGGCCGAGGTCAGCGATTTTCTTGAAAATTTGCAAGGCCTGCTTTCAAGCACTTTCTCTTACGACGAGAAAAACCAAGTCGGGGGCCGTGCTTTGCGGACACCTTCTGGTCAGGTGAAATATATTGAATATCAGTCGGACCTTCATTCTATTTTCGCTGAGGACGAAAAAAGAGAGGAATCATCGCCGCTTGCCGCGCTCCAAGTGGAGACTCAGTTTGGAGATATTTTCACCGCCGATCAGGACCGGGCGCAGAAAGAGCAAGCCTCGGTCAGCTTCAATCGTTATGCCTTGTTGCTACTACGAGAAGAAGATTTTGAAGGAGATTTTGGATGGACTGAATTTTATGAAAAAGTCGCTGAATATCACGTGGACTTTATAAAAGAGGACCAATCAAAGCAAAAATACGAAGCTTATTTAAATCAACGGCTGCCGCTTTTATGGGTAATGAAATATGACCCAGAGAATGCAGCTAATTATTTTTCTGCGGAGAATGAGAATCCAGGGCTCTTTGATGATATGCTGAGTAAAACTAAAGCATCTCTTCCCAACCTGCTTAATGCAAAGAAACAAAGAATGGAAAAAATCGATTCTTCTGTTTCTGAGCTAGATGCCATTAGAATAAAAATTTGCAACACTCTAGAGGCAGAGATGAAAGGCTTTCTCGCGCGGAGGCAGCTCAGTTCTATAGATGACTCGAATGATGAAAATGATCGAGCACGGTATCAAGTTGTAATGAATCTCAATGGCAAAGTGGTTGATATTATAAATAGAATTAAAAAAAATCCCAAGCACGATTGGAAGCAAGTTTGCCAGCGTGAATTAAGAAAGGCGGTAAAAAATAGTTTATCCAATAATAGTTTAGATAAATACAATGAACTGCAAAAAATGGGCATCCGCATGCTTAATTTTATTTCCTTTATCTTTGTCTTTCCTCTTCCTCTCAAGAAATGTATGACGGGCACGTTGTTTTACAGCACCAAGGGTAAACTTAAAGAAGCGGTGGAGACCACTTTAGAGGTGGTCAATAAAATGTAATAGAATGCAATCAGGAAAACTGTTTGATCACGTCTGCGAAAATTGCCTTATTAGGGGAAAATCAATCGGTTTGTATTGTTTGTGATTTGAAGCATTAGCAGCATTGGGCTATGATTACTTAATTGGCTGGTGCACCCCAAGGTCCCGCTGCTGGCCTAGAATTTTTCTCAAAATTAGATACCCTCACAGGGAAAGGCCAAATGTTGTACAGAATACATCCGGAAACAAAAGGTCTTTTGGAGTATGCTTTGGCCTATGTCCGGACAATGCCGGATATAATCAAAATGAGCTGAAAAGGAATTCATGAATAAATATATTCTATTTTATATGCCTGAGAATGCTGCTTTAGCATTGGCTCTAGCTGAAAAGCTAAATATTGAAATAGGGTCTATTGAACTTCGTGATTTCCCCGATGGTGAGTGCTATGTTCGAGTTCTTTCAGAGGTTGCTGGAAAAAAAGTGCTTTTGGTCTGCAGCCTGGACCATCCTAACATAAAAATTTTACCTCTCTTTTTTCTGGCGCAAACTCTACATGAATTGGGCGCAAATCAGATATGTTTGATATCACCCTATCTTGCTTATTTGCGACAGGATAAGCGTTTTAAAACAGGTGAAGCAATTACTTCTGGTATCTTTGCTAAATTTGTTTCAGGATGGGTAGATTCTTTAGTTACTTTCGATCCTCATTTACATCGCATCCACAATCTTGCAGAAATTTACCCTTCTAAAAATATAATAACTTTACACGCTGGTCAGAAGATAGCGGCATGGATAAAAGATGAAGTAACCTCTCCGCTTCTTATTGGTCCAGACGAGGAAAGTGCACAATGGGTAAGTAAAATTGCGGTTGGTTTAGGGGCGCCTTATGTTGTTGTCAAAAAAACGCGTTATGGTGATAGAGAGGTATCCATATCACTTCCCGAATTAAATGATCTTAGCAAAACGCCAGTTTTGATTGATGATATTATATCAACGGGCACTAGCATGCTAACCTTGATTCAACAACTTTTACTAAAAGGTTTTAAAAAGCCAGTTTGTATTGCTATACATGCTCTTTTTAATAAAGAAATATACACGGAATTATTAGAAACCGGCGCTGTAAAAATTGTGACTTGCAATACTATCCCGCATTTTTCTAATGTCATCGATGTGACAGATATTCTTGTGGATGAACTTAAGAATAACTTCTTAAAATAACCAGAATTTTTAGGAGAAAGATTTATGGGGAATTTAAAAAACTGCTGGCTAAGCAATTATTTGAAATGCAGTCACCTAAAACATTTTGGAAGCTTTTAGATTAGTTTAATTAGAAATCTAAATGTGACGGCTAAACTTATAATATGAAGGAACTAATATGCGAATGCTCCATAAATGGCTGCGTATTTTGGGGCCAGGTGTTGTAACGGGTGCGGCGGATGATGACCCTTCTGGTATAGCCACCTATGCACAAACCGGTGCACAATTTGGCTACAATCAATTATGGACTGCCTTGTTTATGTTGCCATTGCTACTAGCGATACAAGAGGCTTGCGCGCGGATAGGCGCGGTAACAGGAAAAGGCATAACTGCTGTTGTTAAACAAAATTATAATAAAAAATTATTATACGCAGTTGTAGGGCTGGTGCTTTTTGCAAATACATTGAATATTGGAGCGGATATTGGTGCGATGGCAGAAGCTGCACGACTTATTGTGCCTATTAATTTTTTCACATTAACTATAATATTTACAGCCATCACCCTTGTTCTGGAAATTTTTATCACTTATCGATATTATGTGAAAATATTAAAATGGTTATGCTTATCTTTGCTGGCTTATCCAATAACTGTTTTTATAGTCAAAGAGCCGTGGTGGAATTTACTCCGGGCCACATTTATTCCTCATATTGAATTAAATTTTCAATTTTTATTTATTATTACCGGTGTTTTGGGAACGACTATTACACCGTATTTGTTCTTCTGGCAAGCTTCTGAAGAAGTGGAAGAAGAGCGTGCGCGACATTTAATATCACATGGCGTTCCTAAGATCAGCCGACATTTTATTCATAATCTTCGCATTGACAACTTTATTGGGATGTTTTTTTCTGAAGTTGGTACATGGGCAATTATTGTTGTTGCGGCAACTGTGTTGAATGCTCATGGAATCACGGATATAAAAACTGCCGCAGATGCAGCCAAAGCGCTGGAACCATTAGTTCATTCGTTTCCTCATTCAGGGTACTGGGCCAAAGTGATCTTTGCTGTTGGTATTATTGGCCTTGGCTTGTTAGCAGTGCCTGTGCTTGCAGGTTCAGCGGCGTATGCTCTTAGTGAAGCATTAAATTGGCGGGAAGGCCTTAATTTGAAGTTTAAAAAAGCGCACGGATTTTATGGTGTCATTACTATTGCAACATTGCTTGGTCTCTCGATTAATTTTGTTGGCATTGATCCCATGAAAGCTCTTGTTTTTGTAGCTGTAATTAACGGTATAGCCGCTGTACCATTAATTTTTATCATCGCATTGATTGCAAGAAATGAAGTAATAATGGGGCAGCACAAGAGCGGCTTATTATCTAATTTTTTTGTTTGGGTAACATTTTTTGGTATGGCAATTACCGTGGGTGCCATGTTTTATACTTTTATTAATGCTTCCTTCCATTGACCATCTCCTTGCACGGGCTTATGCCTGCTGCACTGCGTATTTAATGTTATTTTCAACTGACGGCAGCTTTGAGGCCAGAGGTAAAAAATTGTCACCGGTCAGATCGATGTAGAGAGTAGCGCCGGTTGTAATCGTTCCATGTACACCCGCAAAACCACTCGATGCGTTGCACCAATAAAAATTATCCCAGGGTGAAACAGCGCCTAAGCGGGGCATAAACAGTCTGGCCTGGAGCACAGCCCCAGATGTAGTGCACATGCGCACAAAACTGAAAATGATCGACTTCGAAAGTATGGGCGTCTCCACCTGCTGCAGTGTGCGACTCCAGCATAGTGACAGTATAACCCGCTTTTGCAAGCAAGGCTGAGACAGACAAAGCGGACAGGCCGGTGCCAATTACTAGATAATTCGATTGTTTTTTATCATCCATGATTCATAATAACATAAAATGAACAATCTTGATTATAAATACTGAACAAACCATTTTCTGGCGAGTTTAGCCACCTCATCCAGGGTGCCAGGTTCTTCAAAAAGGTGCGTTGCGCCAGGAACGATTTTGATTTCCTTCAGGCAAGTCAAATTGGCAAAAGCGTCCTTATTCATCTCAATGACTGGATGATCATTCCCTCCGACAATCAACAAAGTTGCTGCTTTCACCTGGTGCAGGAATTTACCGGCCAAATCAGGGCGCCCTCCACGGGATACCACAGCTTTGACGAGGTCTCCCAACTGGGCAGCTGCGACCAGCGCCGCCGCTCCTCCAGTGCTCGCGCCAAAATAGCCAATCGGAAAATCCTTGATAGCTGGCTGTTTATGGCACCACTGGGTTGCATCGATCAAACGGGATGACAAGAAATCAATGTCAAAACGTAGTTCCCGTGTGTGATTGTCAATTTTTTCCTCCTCGGAGGTCAACAAATCAAACAGCAGAGTAGCTAGCTTATGATCATTTAATACTCTGGCCACATGCTGATTGCGGGCACTAAAGCGGCTACTCCCGCTGCCATGCACGAATAACACTAAGCCGGCGGCATTCTTAGGGATATGCAGACTGCCCTCTAGGTGGACTTTGCCACTGCTAATTAGCAAGGGATGTTCAGTATCAACGATATATTGGGTCATCATCGTGCCTCATTAATATTTCAATTATACCATACCCTTAACATTTGCTATTGTTGCGATGTGACCCTATTTTATTTCAGGACGCAAACTGTTATCTTGGTGCTCGAATAATTGAGCACTTAGATTACATGAGCAACTTAATTTCCCTAACGAATGTTTCCTTGGCCTATGGTTTAGATCCTTTACTCGATCAAGTTAATTTACAAATCATGAGCAGCGAGCGAGTTTGCTTGATTGGACGCAATGGCGTAGGCAAATCATCTCTGTTCAAAATCATTGAGGGTACACTGCTGCCTGATGGTGGATCTGTGTGGCGTCAACCTAATTTGCGACTCGCTCGTCTACAACAAGAATTGCCACAATCTATCCAAAAATCAGTCTATGAATTTGTAGCAGAAGGCTTAGAAAAGGCAGGTAAGCTACTCGCAGCCTATCATGCGCTGACTCACAAATTAACATATTCACACTCAACTGCGGATTTAAATGCACTTGAACAATTACAGCAACAGATTGAAGCTATTCATGCCTGGCATTTTGAGCAGGAAATTAAAACTATTCTACTTCAGTTAGGTCTTGATCCTGAGTTAAAAATCACGGAATTATCTGGCGGCTGGCAAAGACGCGCTGCCTTGGCCAGGGCCTTAGTCGCTAAGCCAGAATTATTGTTATTGGATGAGCCGACCAATCACTTAGATATTGATGCCATTAAATGGTTAGAAGACTATTTATTAGGGTGTCGCGTAGGCCTACTTTTTATTACCCATGACCGCAGCTTATTGCAGCGTTTAGCAACGCGCATCATTGAACTAGACCGCGGCCAACTCAGCTCTTGGCCTGGGGATTATCAAAATTTTATAAAGCATAAAGCAGAATTATTATATGCAGAAGAGAAGCAAAATGCTCTTTTTGATAAAAGACTAGCTGAAGAAGAAAAATGGATTCGTCAAGGGATTAAAGCGCGCCGTACACGCAATGAAGGCCGAGTCCGTGCGCTAGAGGCTATGCGACGTGAGAGAAGTCAACGTCGGGAAATAGAAAATAAAGTGACTTTTAATGTCCACAATGCCGATAAATCAGGCCAATTAGTGATTGAAGCCAAAAATATTTCTTATCAATATCATAAGCCTATTGTTAAAGATTTTTCGCTGCGGGTGATGCGAGGCGACCGTATTGGTTTAATCGGCCCTAATGGCGTTGGGAAAAGCACGCTATTGAATTTGTTGCTAGGCAAGCTTGAGCCGCAGCAGGGTAAAGTGATACTAGGCACCAAGCTTACCATTGCCTATTTTGATCAACTTCGCGCTACCCTAGATTTTGAAAAAACGATTATCGATAATGTTGTTCAGGGTAGCGATACCATTGAAGTCAATGGACAAAAGCGTCATATCATCAGTTATTTAGGTGATTTTTTATTTACCCCTAATAGGGCATTGACCAAAGTCAGTGCATTATCTGGCGGCGAATGTAATCGACTTGTATTGGCGCGGCTGTTTTCACAGTCCGCCAATCTTTTAGTTATGGATGAACCCACCAACGATCTCGATCTTGAAACCCTAGAGTTGCTGGAAGAAATATTGAGTCAATATCAAGGTACACTGCTACTGGTCAGTCATGATCGAAAATTTCTTGATCAGGTTGTTACCAGCTCTTTAGTGTTTGAAGGGGAGGGTAAAATAAAAGAATATATCGGTGGGTATGAGGATTGGTTAAGACAAAAAAAGTCAGGGCCCATCACTAAGCCTCTTTCAGAGAAAGAAAATACGCAAAAGACGGTTAAAGTAAAAACAAAAGAAAATAAAAAACTAAGTTTTAAAGAGCAAGAAGAGTTGAAATCGCTACCTAGTAAAATTGAAACTTTAGAACGAACGCTGGCTGAACAGCAACAAGCACTAGCTAACCCTCAATTTTATACTCAATCTCCAGAGATGATTGTTACTGCAATGGAAAAACTAAAGAACATCAATTCTGACCTTGATCTGGCTTATCGTCGCTGGGAAGAATTGGAAGCCAAAGCAGAAAGGGCTGGTTAGGCAGAAAAAAGGAAAAAATGCTGGTAGATAAGATAAGATGGAGGCATTTTTTTATGCATCCTGGGTCTTTTGCCCCTGAAGAGCTTTATCCAGTTCATTTGCAAAACATTGAATTTCTTTTTTGCCCAAAGTGGGTGGCCCTCCTGTTTTTACTCCGCTACTGCGCAAATCAGTGCTAATGTTGCGGATAGAAAGTCGTTCTTTGATATTTGCAGAAGTATACAATTCACCTCTTGGATTTATCTGTTCCCCTAGGTGAGTCCATTGTACTTACTTAATATTATAAGGTAGTATCAATTTAAAACAGGGATAAACTTTTAGCGTGAGTGGATTCACATGACACCTACTTTTAAGGCACTAGTTTTTCTGACTTTTTCACTTATCTCAATGAATTCTGTAGCCGTAACCAGAATTGTCAATAGCATTTCGGATAATGCTAACACAATCGGAACACTGCCTTATTGGCTCCTGAACGCTAATGATGACGATGTACTAGATTGTAGTTCGATTGCAGGACTAACCATTACTTTATCCACTTCGCTCCCTGCGATTACCAAAAATTATACGATCAACGGATCGGGTATCACCATTGATGGTGCCAGCACCTATCAAGGCTTCCAGGTAGCATCGGGAACTAGTGTCATTAATAATGTGACTATCCAACATGCACTTTCTAAAGGTGGTAATGGCGGCAATGGATATTCCGGAGGCGGAGGGGCAGTTGGAGGTGGTGGTGCACTTTATATTCATGGAGGTGCGACAGTCACTTTAGAGGCTTCTAGTCTTTCTAATAATATAGCTAGAGGTGGTGATGGAGGTTCAGCCGACAACAACGGCAATGCTGGGGCTGGCGGTGGCGGTGGATTTGGAGGCGGTAATGGGGGAGGTTCTTTGTCTCTTGTCTCAGCAGGCGGCGGGGGTGGTGGGCATAGCAATGGGGGAAGTGGTGGATCGCAATTTTCTATAAATGGTAGCAATGGTGTTTATTTCGGTGGTGGCGGTGGTGGTGCGGGTATCAACAGTGTAGTGCCTGGAGGCGCAGGCGGTAATGCTAGTCCAGCTGGCTTATTTGTGGGAGGAGCACAGTCCGGTGGTAATGGTGGAGGTGGTGCGGGAGATAGTCAAGATGGTTTTGCGGCCACAGGAACCGGAGGAAGTGGTGTGCCAGGTAATGGTGGAAACGGTATTGGAGTGGATTTGTTGTTTGGCGGCGGCGGTGGAGGTGGCGCGTCATTGGAGACAAGTTCTTCAGGTGCAACAGGTATAGGAGCGGGTGGAGGCGGTGGCGGTTGTAATCTCTCTGGTGGGACAGGCGGCATACTGGGAGGAGGCGGCGGCGGTGGTGAAGGCAGTATCGGTGGAGCGGGAGGATTTGGAGCGGGAGGTGGTGGTGCTGCAACGGGTGGTACAGGTGGCGGTGGCTTCAATGCTGGGGGAGGAAATGGCGGGACAGATCCTTCAGATGTAGCGGGTGGTGGCGGTGGATCTGGATTAGGTGGAGCCATTTTCATCCAAAGTAATGCCACACTAACTATCGTTAATGCTCAGCAAATTGCTAATAACAGCGTTATTGCTGGAATCGGTGGCTCTTCAACAAACGACACTGATCCAGGTTATATTCCGCCTGGTAATGGACTTGCGCTGGGGAGCGATCTTTTTGTGAGAGAACAAGGGTCTATTATTTTTAATCTCAGTAATACCTTAACTATAGCCACTCCCATTGCGGGCGATCAAACAAATGGACCTGCGACCAGTGGAGGACTGCAAAAAATTGGTACTGGTATTTTAAATCTTAATGGCGCGAATACTTATTCAGGATTGACTAGTATTAATGGTGGTACGCTGAATTTAAATGGCAGTGTGATAGGGAATGCCACCATTAATTCTGCTGGCATACTTTCTGGTAATGCAACCATTGGAGGCAATCTTACAAACTCGGGCGCGGTACATGTTGATATCAATTCTAATGGAACATCCTTAGTTGCGGTGACTGGAACGGCGTCGTTAACAGGTACGTTGGAAGTTAGCATTGCTGCAAATACATTGTCTGGAAATTTTACAGTTCTCACTTCGTCGGCTATTACTGGAACTTTTCGTAATGTCAGATTTACACAAACAACGCCAGCTCAGTATACAGTCTCTTATTTACCCGCAGGTGCGCCTACGCGCGTAGAGCTTAATGTTGTTTTGCCGGGTGCTAATGTGTCAGGTAGCGGCACAATTGCGGGAGCTTCTGGGTCAATTTTTTTTAATGTAAAAGGTGCTTACAATTCGCTTAATCAAATTGTAGCAGATCTCTTTTACAACGATCCCGGTGCGAAATTGCATTTCGATAATCCTGTCGTCACGAGCCTCATTTTTAATGGAAATACGGTTACCTTAGGTGGAACCACCCAAGTTAATAAAAGTACTGTTAGCTTTACCGCAACGGTAACAAGCGGCAATCCAGGATCATTCTCTCTGAGTTTAAGTAACGGATATTCCGCGAGCGGCAATTTAACTAGTGGAGGCATTACAGTCCAATGAGAATAATTATTTTCATTCTATTGTTTTGTTTTGCTTTTGTTCCTAGAGCATTTTCTAATTCTCTTTGGCCATTGCATTCACAGAGAGTTTCCCCGCAAGAATGGTCTGGATATTATGCTAGTTTACTTGTTGGCGGTCAGTTTGGTCGCAGCAGCGATAAAACCGGTGCTTTTGGATATAACGCTGACAATGAGGAATGGAGTTATAGCGAATCTGGTTTGAATACAAGTTTAGAAGTTGGTTACAACTATCTTTGGCGGAATATATTTGTGGGCCCAGAAATTGAAGTAGGCTATCTCAATATGGCAGGTAGTGGCGCGCAGCCATCATCTCTCGGCAGAGATACTATCGGTAAAAGTAGCAGCGATTTATATACGACGTTTCGTGCTCGAATTGGAATCGCTCTTAATGATTATTTATTGTTTTTAACGGGTGGTGCAATAGGGACGAAATATACCAGGCAGGTAGTGGATAATTGCAATATCGCTCCATGCGGAGGTGCTACAGTGGATGCCAATAATAATAGCTATGCGTTGAGTTACACTGTTGGGGGAGGTGTTGAGCATATGTTTATGAAAAACTGGTCAGTAAAGGTTGAGTATTTTTATTTCAATTTAAGCAATCAGAGTTTAAATGGCATGACAAACCTTGGAAATAGTTATGATTGGACAGCGCAGACTTATGGAAATATTGTTCGCGGCGGAGTGAGTTATTATTTTTAAGTTAAAGGAATATTGAGGCAAGCGCCACCAACGAAAGTCACTTCATTGCATAACTCATCAAGTCGATTAGCTATAAGAATAAGAGAATTAAGATTGCGTTGGGCGGAGCTTCTGTTCATGCGACACTATTTTTTTATTGTTTAGTTTTGATTTCAATATTTCAGATAGTTTTTGTATTGCTATTTTTTTTCTCGTGCTCGCCCAGAACGGATAGCATCAATCATCATGGAGGATATGCATCCTGAGCTTTTGCCCCTGAAGAGCTTTATCCAGTTCATTTGCAAAACATTGAATTTCTTTTTTGCCCAAAGTGGGTGGCCCTCCTGTTTTTACTCCGCTACTGCGCAAATCAGTGCTAATGTTGCGGATAGAAAGTCGTTCTTTGATATTTGTAGAAGTATACAATTCACCTCTTGGATTTAACGCAGTCGCGCCTTTATCTATAACAGCTGCAGCGAGAGGTATGTCGCTCGTAATGACTAAATCATTAGCTTGAATATTTTCGATAATTTTATTATCTGCCACATCATATCCAGCAATTACCTGTATTTTAGTGATAAATGTGGATGATGGTGTAGAAAGCGCATGATTTGATACTAAGATTAAAGCGGTTTTAGTTCGGATGGCGGCACGGAATAAAATGTCTTTAATTATTTTAGGACAAGCGTCAGCGTCAACCCAGATTTGCATTAATTCACCTTAGCCAAGTCGATCAGCGTCTCACCAATTTTTTGAAGCGTTGTCATGTTGCGTTTAATCGTTGCTCTGCTTACCTCATCGGGCAATTTTTTTTCTGATTCTGGCATTAGATTATCCGTTCAGTAATTGTACGTTAATCGCAAACTACCCCCATAAATACCCCCAAAACACATCGGATGTTGGGTATTAGTAGGACATCAATGGACGTAGGATATAGAAAAAACCCCTTATTTACGAAGTATTTTAGACATTTTAGGATTTTCCAGGACATCAATTTGGTGGGGCGGCGGGAATTGAACCCGCGTCCTATTTACGCAATCCATTCGATTAATTTACCTTATTTTTGACTTGGAATAAAGCGCGGGCATTTTGCGGGCGTGTTCATTTTTTTGAGTCTTTTCTGCCCATCAATAATCTCAAAAAACGCCTTATAAAATATGCTGTTGCGTCTTTTTTAATATCCTTTATTCTACGCCCTTATGACCTCATTGCTGCCGTTATGAGAACTAGAAAACTTAACAAATATGTTATATAATTTATGAAATGGACAATAGAATATTACAGCCAGAATGTACAGGATTGGGTCGGAAAGCTGCCCGTCGGTATACGGGCAGCTTACGCTAAGCTGACTGGCTTGTTAGCTGACTTCGGGATGGATTTACGCTTACCGCATTCAAGAGCAATGGGCGATGGGTTATTTGAGTTACGCCCAAAAGGAAAGGAAGGAATTGCTCGCGTTTTTTATTGTACGTTGGTGGGTAAACGAATTGTGGTTTTACATGGGTTCATTAAAAAAACTCAAGAAACACCACGCAAAGAATTAGACATTGCTATACGGCGGATGAAAGAGGTGAAAAATGAGCAGCGAAAAAAATAAGCGAGTGCCGGCTTTAAAAACGCACGATGAAATGGTAGCTGATTGGATGAACGATCCTGCTTTTAAAGCAGAATATGATTCATTGGAAGAGGAATACCAATTATTAAGAGAAATGCTTCATGCTAGAAAGCGTGCTGGACTGACACAAGAAGATGTGGCTGACCGTATGGGTACTAAAGCACCTGCTATTGCACGACTAGAAGCATCAAGCTCTCGTGATAAACATTCACCTAGCGTTAGTACATTACGCAAATATGCTCATGCTGTTGGCTGTAAATTAGAGATTCATCTGAAGCCTTTTTCTAAAAAAGAACTGAAAGAGAAGCATGCTTAGAAATGTTCCAGGAAGTGAATTTGGTGGGGCGGCGGGAATCACGTTTGCAAATTAAATAATTGATTGTTATAGCTATTTATAACACAACTTTTATGTATACCCCCAATAATGCCCCCACAGTGTTAAAGCTGCTCTATACTCTATTATAGCATCGAAAGTTGCAGGGTAAGGCTATAGAGAGGTGTGTGGTTATGAGGAAATTATATAAAGTACTTATTGCTGCAGCCGTAATAATACTAATTATTTATGTTGTGACGGTTAATTATTCTCAATTGATTGACCTTATAGGCAATTTGGTAAATGGTTGTAAGAAATGTGAATTTAGTCTAGCTCTGTTTACTGCATGGGGTGCACTTGCCACTACTTTTATTGCAATAATTGCGTGTGTACAAATAAAGGGGCTAAAAAAAACCGCTGATGGGGATTTCTTGTTAAGGATTGATGATAGCTTCCGTGATGTTAAAATACAAAATGCGCTTTATTTAATATTTTCCCTTGAGCTTTCTTGTAAAAGTAGTTGTTCAATCCACCATGAAAAAAGATATTTAGGCTGTGTTAAGTGTAATAAGGTGCTTATTGCAGACATTCAAAAAAGGCTAATCACTATCTATTTATCTAGTAAAAAGGAAAACAGAAGAAAGCGTTATGATTTGAAAATTTATTTGGATCATTTAGAGACACTTTCATATTTCGTTAATAAGGGATATATAGATTTTAAAGATATCAAAGGACTTGATGGGGCCTTTATAAGATATCACTACCTTTTGTTCAAAAAGTGGATCGAGCTTGAGAAGAAGGATGGTGATCCCACAGCTTACTCTGAGCTCAAAGATTTGGCTTTTAGACTTGAGAAAACTGAAAATGGTAATAATGAGCCACCGATCTAAATTTATATCCTCTTGTGAGAGGAAACTTGTTTGTTGGGGCTGCGGGATTCACATAAAAATAATTATCTTTTTAATTCAATGATATTATTGAATGAGACTTTTCTCTAAACTCTCATTTTTAAAGCAATAGCTAAATTGTAACCAGTTCAGGAGCGTATAATTTAAAGCATAGTTAGAACACGTCATAGTATGTTAGATGATGGTAGAGGGGCGACAATGAGGCAAGAAGTCACCACATTTAGAACCCTGAAGTCCTGCATTAAGGAACTTGAGCGATTTATTCGTGATGGTAATCATCTTGAAACTGGCCGTAGGTTTAAAAAGTTTGGCAACCTTAGTTCAAGGGAAGTTCTCGGTTGTTGGTTGTTGTCAGCTGTTTTATGTCATGAAGCAAGGTCAGAAAAAATTCGCATTTGTACTGACCCTCAAGGCGGTGATGGGAACTTGTACGATACAGAAGAAAAGCGATCCTACCCCATAGAGCAAGTTATGGTCACACGGTGGGGTGAGGTAGGCAAGGACCTGGAGGGCTTGATTCTGGAGCAAATAGGAAAGAAGCAAAATAAGGGCGGTAAAGCCTATGCATCTGGTAAGATACTCGTCGTATTTTTGAATAGGCAAGGTGCTGATTGGTATCCCAATCGCCTGGCTAAAATGCTTCCTAAGAAGATAGACTTTGATGATGTATGGGTGGTTGGGTTGCAAGAAGTGATCGACGATACATATTTATATAATGTGACGCAATTAAACTCAATTGGCTGTCCTATATGGCGAGTGCATATTGATAAGTTATTCGAAAGTTGGGTTGTAAGTCGAATTCAATAAAATGCTGTTAATACGACTATACAGTTGAGCTTGAATATTTTAAACTTGCGCCTAAATAGATAAATAATCATAAATGTTTTGTAAGGGTTAGTACTTATGGCGTATTCAGCTGCGTCAATTGCGAATGCATTTCTCAGTCGTTCATTTCGCGATAAGAATGGCATTACGCCTATGAAAATTCAAAAACTTGTATACCTTGCGCATGGGTATTTGCTCGCTTTACAGCAGGCTCCGCTTGTTGACGAGTTCTTTGAGGCTTGGAAGTTTGGGCCAGTCTTGCCTTCGCTATATCATGAGTGTAAGAAGTACAACTTGAGCCCAATCGATGATTATCTGCGTGACTACAATTATATTTCATATGACAAAAACCCTGCTTCAATTCCTGACGATGGAGTTGTTAATCAAATTATTGATTTTGTATGGTCAAATTACGGATCTGTTTCGCCAATACAATTATCAGGATGGACACATGAAAAAGGTGGTCCATGGGATACGGTGATTACCCAGAATAATGGCGTTATCTATCGCAATCAAGAAATTGATAACAAGCTAATTGAAGAATATTTCAATAAGATGATTGAGAAAAAATGAAGCTAGAAATTAAACCTCTTAAACAGCCCTCTTCATCTGTCGCAAATAAAGATCAACCTGCTGACTATACAGGAGGTGGAAATGCACCAGAGAGGGTGCTTTTCATAAATTTCTGGTTTTTTAAATATGGCACTAATGATAAGGCGCATGGTGCTGCTGTTATTCTTTCACTTTTGTTGCTGCTTGTGATTACACTCGTGTATTTCTTTGGCCCAACAGCCAACTCAGAAAAGATTTTATCGTGGCTTGGTAACGCATTTTTATTTGTTGCGGGTGTGGCTGTAGGAAAGAGCGGTAGTTCTGATGATAATAAATGATTTTCATCAGTGTGCCATTTCGAATTGGCTATTATCAATTTAAGTCTGATGAATGAGGCGTGTCAGCATGTTGCATTTACCAGTTGCGTTGTTTCTTCCATTCCTCATCTTGCTTCTCGCTCTGGGCCTCCTCAAGCTGCCAACGCTGTTGCTTAAGGAACTCGGTAAACTTCACACCTTCGTCAATAGTCATTGTTCCTTCAGCAACAGCTTTGGTGATGCTGTTTGTTATGTGCAGCATATTGTCCGCGGTACTAATGTTTCCTGCTGGTAAGGTAAAATGAATGGCATTATCAGGCTTTGCTCGTGGGATAATTCGCTCTATGCAAAGACGAAGCGCTGAAGGTTCCCCGGCGACTGCGAGCTCAATTAATTTTTCGATAATGGTGTTGGCATGCCGATCAAGTAGATCGCGCGGTCTGATTTTTTTGTCTGCAGTAATAGAAGATGTATCAATCTGGCTCCCAGGGTGATTTGGATTGGATATCATAATGTGTCTCCTTTCAAATATTATAGCTCAAAACTGATCCCGAATTTTAGTGACGCAGCCTTTAATGATAGATTTACAAATTTGTTATGGATAGCACGCAAGCGCTGAAAGGTTTTGCGATGCATTCTTTTAGGCTTTAATCCCTCACCGTTTAGGATTCCTGGCTCCCAGTCTAGCCGGTCGCGAATTTTATCCGCTCTTCTCGCCGCACGGTCATGCAATTCTTCTCTTTGGCTTGAATATGCCAGCTTATAGCAGTGACGGCAGGCAAAAATCCCGCCCCAATACAGCATTGCTACACGGCGATGGCATTTTCGGATTGGGCAGCTAAACCAAGGGCGTTTTCCCCCAAGATTGCAGGGAGTCCAGTTTAGGTAGATGGGATAGGTCACTTTTTCCCAATTGCTGGCTTTATTTTTGTAGCGATAGGTCAAGATAATGCGGTCTGTTTTTGCGTTGACCTGTATAGATGCGAGCACTTGATCGCCTCGGGACCATTGCCAGCTAAAAGAACTCCCCGGTTTGAGGAGTTCCTTTCGTTTCCATTTTCGCACATCAATGGCACGATAATCGCTAGTTGTTGCCTTTGAGTCATAACGCCAATGCCGACCGCTTCCTATCCCGCCCATGCTTTATCCTCCCGATTTTACCGAAATCATTTGGGAAATCGCTGTTTATTCTCCTTCAGAGGCGCGTCGATAAGTCTCCGCATTGACACATTCATCAGTATCACAGTCGGAAACCGATAAAACCGTCGAAACCGATTGGACCTGCCATCTCTCCGCAGATGTAGTCCCGCTGCTGCGGATAAATCGTAGACCATCGACAATTTGACCTTCATGGCGCTTGATCCATCTTCCGAGCCGGTGACGGTTAATTTTGCCACGTTCATCGGCAATTTCATCCAGGATTTCCTTAAGTTCTTGATTTTCGTTTCCGGCAAGAATAGATTGCGCGACGGCGTCCCGCACCATTGCTGGTGTATTACCATAAACAGCTTTCCAGGCAGTCAAAAGGCGGGCAAGTTGTTCCCGGTCTGGGTCTTCAGTAATGGCATGAAAGATCGATGTAGCGGGATCACTAACCCCAAGCCATAGAAGAGGCTGACGACATAGATCAGCCCAATCGCAGAAGCCTGCTAATGCCTTGCATTCTTTCGTAGGTCTTCCTGCACAAAGCCACGCTCGGATGATGGTAAGGGCCGCTGTGACATATTTTTCGCGCTCTTGTAGAACATCTGTAATCAAGTTTGGACGTTTATAGACGCGGGCGGCAGGGATTTCAACTTCAGGGTTGAGGTTGATGGTAATGCAGCGCCGTGTCATGTCTTTTAGTGGGGCAACATTATTCCCGCTTGATAAAAAGAGCGCTCGAGTGCCGACCGTAGCTGTTTTTGACAATCCCAGAATTCGCCCACTGATGTATTCTGAAGTTAAAGCAGTACATAAGCTTTTGTGTGGTAAAATATCACCTGTTAAGTTATCAAACTCAATCACTGCTGGTGCACGTAAAAGCTCCGCCAAGAGCAGTTTGCGACACTCTTCATCCTCAGCGGGAAACGTAGTCGGCGTTCCTCGCTGAGGTGATGCAAAGGCAGTGAATAGCTCGCATAAATACGATTTGCCTGATCCCACAGCATGAGCGCGCACATGAATCATAGGCGCATGAGCCAGGCCTGGACGAATTGCGGAGGTCAGGATTGCCGATAGCGCCGCAGCCCGATCTTCCTTAGTCGCAAAGCAGAACTCATCTAGCAAGCTTTTTAACAAATTTAAAGCCGATAATGCCTCCTCCTTCGACGGTTCATCAGGCACCGAGAATTTTCGAGCATCAAATACACCAAACATCCCTGTATCGGGATCATACCCAGCAATTTTCATCAAGCTTCCGTCAGGTCGAAGATAGGGTTGCCGTGCTAATCCGTTGATGACGGGCAAGTGTCGGTAGCTCTTTGAGTCGAACAGAATGGTCGCATGACGAGCAGGTGGGTCCATCCTAGCCCAACATTTGGAACGCACATCAAATTGCTCCCAGGTCGCGATCCCCGAAAGGGCGCGCACTAATGCTGGTTGCGATACATCTTGAATGATTGTTCCATTAGTGCTTGGATCAGTAAAAACTGTAACAATAATTCCGCCCCGTTGGTAATATTGCTGTCCAATGGCTAGTTCGCGCTCAGCGAAGTCAACAATTGGGCCAATTTCCCCTTTGATGACACGGATTACTGGTTTCATGCGTGCTGTCTTAAAATCTACATCAAGAAAGCGTAACAAGTCGCTGATATGTCTTTCTGAACAATGCCCATGTTGGCATTTGAAACCGCCGAGGGGGTAGATATCGTCAGGTTCAAAATAGGCAGTACCGTTATCAACCCGGTTCGTGTGCTCATCAAGCCAAGGGCAAGTCATATCATGCTTACCTTCGCCAAGAGGAGATTTGTAGAGATTGCGCTTTCTTAAACCAACAATGACGATATTCTCCTCTGGTCGTGGCATCCAGATTTGCTCGCTGTCAACATCGCGAGTGTTGGCTGCAGTGTCATTTTTTTGTTTAGACCGAGTCGGCTCAATGATTTCAAGTTGAAGTCCGCTAATAAGTTCCTCCATCGAGTATCGCCTTTCCGGTTCCCATGTTTTTAACTGGCAGGGAAATGGCGGTGAATGCTTGCCATTTACTGCAACGGGAAGCCTGGCTAGGCGTGCCGTTGGCCCATTTGCACCAGGGTCGCATAACCTGGCATTAATAATCGCATTCATTAATCGGTCCGCCGTTTTCCCATTATCAATAGGCATTGCTAAAATATAACCGGCTTGATAATTTCCTGGTGAGGTTTCCAGAAGCCAGGAAGGCGGCAAGGTTAATCGATCCATTGGAACCTTACTTCCAACATCATCCAGCATGACGGCAAACAAGCTTTGAAATTGCGCCTTCTTGCGTCGATATTCACCAGTTTCGTTGGGCCTGAACAGTGCCAGGCTAAAGTAGTTATTAGCATCAACTGGTAAGTTCGCCTCTAAAGTATTGGAACAGGGGTGCCCATACCACTTGGATTTGTGGATGGTGGCTGGATTGCCCTTAAAGCTGACTAAAATCGGACATCCATCTGTTGGATTGGCCCCAAATACAGCGTGTAAGAAATCAACGTTACTAATAACGATGGTTTTGTCGCTTTTATCGGTTTTAGAGTCATCCAAAGCAAAATCTGTCATGGTATTCATTAGACTTGTCCTCCATCGACTGATTTGCGGCTGGCTTCAATATTTTTTGTCAGCCATTCATTTACCTCGGCTTCGATCCAGCCCACGGCCCTGTCACCCAAAGAAATGGGCGCAGGAAAGCGGCCTTGCGATACGCGGAGATAAATTGTGCTGCGTGATAAGCCTGTACGGGTTTTTACTGCGGGAAGTCTTAAGATTGTTGTAGCCATGCTTGTTTCTCCTTAGGAGTTAATGAACATGACTTCAAGATAGAAAGAATCTTACGAGCGATGGCCGAATTCGGTTTTGGAATTTCATTCGGTTTTGCTGGAAATTTGGTTTGGGTATGCCTCAGTTGCTGCTTTTAGCCATTTTCGGGCAGTGTCAGGGTCGATCTTCTCACCTAAATACTCTGTTACGGCGTCTGATATTTCTTTCGGGCAAGGGCTTTTTTTGTCAGTTGGAACGTACCCGTATCCATTATATGCCATAGCGGCTAGCAGTTTATACAGGCTCTGTCTTTCCGATTCTTTGAGATCAGATGCCGCTTTGGGTTGAGGTCCGTTTTTTTCAATTTCGGAAATCATAAGCTTTTGTGCTTCAATTATCTTATCTTTAGCTTTTAGAAAATCGTGCTGTTCGGTAAATAAGTTGTTTAGGTGATTAAATTTTTCTATAGCTTTCTCATAACACCCCTTCCAGTCCGCAATTTGGACACCAAGAGAGCTGACGGTGTCTTCTAATTCAGGCGGAATATCAATGCTCATCCTTTTTACCCAAGCCAAGAAGGTGCCAGGAAAAGCCAGCCCAGATAATTCTTTGCAATTTACATAGCGTTTTGCTAATTCCCGTATTTCATTAAATTTTTGTGCAAATGGAGACGCCGAGAGGTACGTTTCTACTTTTTCCCACGTCACTTTTCTGGGATCTTTGCCAAGGATAAGAGCTATTCCCTCATCTGTGGACCAGTATGCTTGTTTAGACCAATAGTTGAAGTCAGCATTGCTCGAGGGCTGATTGAAGAAACGCTTCTTTTCCTCGTTTTCATTATATTCTTTAAAGAAGGTGGCATCGTCCTTTTTGAGTTGGACATATATACGCCGCAGTTCGTAATCGGTTTTTTGAGCGATTTCCTTATCTGAGTAAAGCTTTAGTGTTAGCAGCCCTAAAAAATCACCATTGAATCGGGTGTCAGCTAGTGTCTGTTCTTTCTTTAACTCTTTGATAAGGGTATCTCGGGGCCAAGTTTCGAATTCCATCATGAGGCTTTCTCCTGAGTGGCATATGTTAATATCTGAAATAACTGATCAATACTTGATCATTATTAAGTAAATGCTGGGATTATATCGGATTGTGTTGTACATTGCAGTACATTAACAGCATATATTTAATGGGTTCATAAAAATGGCTACTGGTAAGACTGCCACACTAACATTTCGGATCGAGCCTCAACTTAAAGAAGCGCTTCGTGAGGCTGCAGACCGCGAACATCGCTCCATAGCAAATATGGTGGGAGTGTTGATTCGAGACTATTGCGAACAGCATTGTATTAGTATCCCGAATATGGATGCTCAACTTTTGAATGAAAATGACTAACTAGGAATTAAAATGAACTACGCGACTCATAACACAATTGTTAATTTTATTTGGAGTATTGCTGATGATGTGCTTCGCGATGTTTATGTGCGTGGCAAGTACCGTGATGTGATTCTCCCTATGACGGTAATTAGACGTCTTGATGCTGTGCTTGAGCCAACGAAACAAGAAGTCCTAAAGATGAAAAAGCAGCTAGATGAGGCGGGAATCGTTGAGCAGAAAGCGGCATTGTGCCAAGCCGCTGGTGAGGCGTTTTATAATGTCTCTCCTTTTACTTTGCGTGATCTTAAATCCCGCGCCAAACAGCAACAACTTAAGGCTGACTTCGAAGCTTATCTGGATGGGTTTTCACCTAACGTTCAGGAAATTCTCGATAAATTTAAATTCCGTAATCAAATTTCAACTCTTATTGAAGCAGATATACTCGGGCATCTGATCGAAAAATTCTTGGATGCACGAATCAATTTAAGTCCGAAACCAGTTCAGGTCGTAAATGGCAAAGAGCTGCTTCCTGGTCTTGATAATCATGCGATGGGTACGATCTTTGAAGAGCTAATCCGCCGCTTCAATGAAGAAAATAACGAAGAGGCTGGTGAGCATTTTACGCCTCGTGACGTTGTGAAGCTCATGGCAGATTTAATTTTTCTGCCTATAGCTGACAAAATTGAATCTGGCACTTATCTTCTTTATGACGGCGCTTGTGGAACAGGTGGAATGTTAACTGTTGCAGAAGAACGGTTGGCAGAATTGGCAAAAGATCATGGTAAAGAAGTATCAATTCATTTATACGGTCAAGAAATTCAGCCTGAAACATTTGCAATAACAAAAGCAGACTTGTTGCTTAAGGGAGAAGGTGCCGAAGCTGAGAATATGAAATATGGCTCGACTCTTTCTAGCGATGCATTTCCCTCCCATGAATTTGATTTCATGCTATCAAACCCTCCATACGGAAAAAGCTGGAAAACCGATTTAGAACGTTTAGGTGGCAAAGGTGATATTAAAGACCCACGTTTTGTAATGCAGTATGCTGGTGAGCCAGAATATAAAATGATTACCCGCTCTAGCGATGGACAGTTGATGTTTCTCGTAAATAAATTAGCGAAAATGAAACACTCAACAAAATTAGGTAGCCGAATTGTTGAAGTTCATAATGGCTCTTCACTTTTCACAGGTGATGCTGGTCAGGGTGAAAGTAATATCCGTCGATGGATTATTGAAAATGATTGGTTAGAGGCGATTATCGCATTACCTGAAAATATTTTCTATAACACAGGTATTGCAACATATATTTGGGTGTTGACCAATCGTAAATCTGAGAAACGTAAAGGCAAAATTCAATTGATTGATGCAAGCGAATGGTTTGTGCCGCTGAGAAAAAATTTGGGTAAGAAAAATTGTGAATTAACAGAAAGTCATATTCAAAATATTAGTGATTTAATTGTAAATCCAATTGAAAATGAAAAATCAAAATTATTTCCAAACGCTGCATTTGGATACTGGAAGGTGACAGTTGAGCGCCCGTTGAAATTAACGGGGATTGATACAAACCGAGCTTATAAAGCATCTGAAATTAAAAAATTAAAAGAACAAAATAATATTAATGATGGTGAAGGTTTTCCTGTTATTAATAAGATTTACCCTAAAGGTACCAAAGCTGATCCGCTACATGGCTTGTTTGAGATTTTGATCAACAGCAAGCCCTGTGTTGTCGAATATGAGCCAGATACATCATTGCGTGATTGTGAACAGGTGCCATTAATTGAAGATGGCGGTATTGAGGCATTTTTCAAGCGAGAAGTTTTGCCTTTTGCTCCAGGCTCTTGGGTAGATCAAAGCAAGACACTTATTGGTTATGAAATTTCATTTAACCGTCATTTCTATAAAGCTATTCAAATGCGTAGTTTAAAAGAAATTAAAGCAGATATCCTCGCTCTAGAACAGGAAACTGAAGGCTTGCTCAAACAGATTGTTAAGGAAGCTAGCTGATGTTAACAACACAATCAAAATATCGTGGCACGGGATTGCAATGGCTTGAATCATTACCTGCTTCATGGAAAATACTTAGAACCAAACAAGTGTTTCATTTGAGGTCAGAAAAAGCCCCACAGAATAATAACATGGAGCTACTCTCAGTTTACTCAAAGATAGGAGTAAAACCACGAAAAGATCTCGAACAGAGAGGTAATAAAGCATCCACGACTGATGGCTATTGGATCGTCAGAAGAGGAGATATTATATGCAACAAACTATTAGCTTGGATGGGGGCGATAGGTGTTTCACATTATGAGGGAGTGACTAGTCCAGCTTATGATGTTTTGCAACCTATACAGCTTTGCAACGCTGATTATTATCATTATATTTTTCGGACTCCAATATATCTTCAACAGTTTAAGATTAGATCAAGAGGTATCATGGATATGCGCCTCAGGCTCTATTTTGACCAGCTAGGTCAGATACCTATCCCTGTTCCTCCTGTCGACAAACAAAATACAATTGTAGCTTTCCTTAATTGGAAGTCTGCACAAATTAATAAATTTATTTCTAATAAACGACGTTTGATTGGGTTGTTGAAAGAGCAGAAGCAAAACATTATTAATCAAGCTATTAAAAGAGGTATTAATTCAGATATAAAAGTTAAATCCTCCGGCGTGAAGTGGATTGGTGATATTCCTGAACATTGGAATGTGAAACGTTTGCGCACATTGGCGTTGATAAAGTCGAGTGGTGTTGATAAAAAATCACATGAAAACGAAGAGTCAGTGCTGTTGTGTAATTATGTAGATGTTTATAAAAATCACGAAATTACTTCTGCTATTGAATTCATGAAGGCAACAGCGACATTGGATGAAATTAAAAACTTTGAACTAAAAGCAGGTGACATACTAATTACTAAAGATTCAGAAAGTTGGAATGACATTGCTGTTCCTGCTTATGTTCCCGCTTCACTTGCTGGTGTTGTATGTGCATATCATCTAGCAGTGGTGAGGACAACTTCAAGGGAAATTAACCCAGAGTTTTTATTTTACTCCTTTCATACTGAGTCAATAGCGAATCAATTTAGAATATCAGCAAATGGAGTAACTCGGTTTGGATTATCTCTAGGTGCAATAAAAGATGCCTATTTTATCATTCCTCCGATCATAGAACAAATCAATATTGTCAATCATATAAAAGCAGAATCAGAAAAGATAGAATTTACCATTTCTCGAGCCAAACGTGAAATTGAACTAATTCAAGAATATCGCACACGTCTTATTTCAGACATTACTACTGGGCAAATTGATGTATGCAACATCGTTGTGCCAGAAATAACAGAATATGATCTTCATGAAATAGATGTTGATATGAATGAACTTGGTGAAGAAGTTGAAATTGAGGAAAATATTGATGAAGCCGACTGACATCAGCGAGAAAGGTTTGGAGACTTTAATTGTTGATTCGCTTGTTGATGATGCTAAATATCAGCGTGGCGAGTCAACAGACTATGATCGTGAGCATGGTGTTGATACCGCTAAGCTGATGGAGTTTCTACAGTCTACGCAGCCCGACAAGGTGGAAGGCTTAGGAATTAGCGCTGAAGGTCATCAGCGTACTCAATTTTTGCATCGATTACAGGGCGAAATTACAAAGCATGGTATTGTTCATTGCCTGAGAAGCGGTATTAAGCATGGCGCCTTTCATATTGATTTATTTTATGCCTCTCCATCACCTGGGAATGTGAAGGCAGTTGAATTATATGAATCTAATATTTTCAGTGTCACACGTCAGCTTCACTTTAGTCGTAATGAGTCAGCACTTTCGTTAGATATGGCCATCTTTATCAATGGGCTGCCAGTTGTCACATTCGAGCTAAAAAATAAACTAACTAAACAAACAGTAGAGGATGCGATTGAACAATACAAGCGAGATCGAGACGAGAAAGAATTAATATTCCAATTTGGTCGATGTATCGTGCATTTTGCTGTAGATGATCATGAAGCATGGATGTGTACTCATTTGAAAGGTAAGGCATCATGGTTTTTACCTTTTAACAAAGGTCACAATGATGGCGCTGGTAATCCGCCAAATCCTAATGGTTTAGCAACTGATTACCTATGGAAGGATATCCTTAAGAAGTCTTCTTTGACTGATATTATAGAAAATTATGCCCAAATCGTTGAAGAGAAGGATGAAAAGTCAGGCAAGAAGAAGCGTAAACAAATATTTCCTCGTTATCATCAGTTAATGGTTGTTAGAAGTCTATTAGCTAATGCACAAGAAGTTGAGGTCGGAAAGCGATATCTAATCCAGCATTCTGCTGGAAGTGGAAAGAGTAACTCGATTGCTTGGCTTGCACATCAACTTATTAGTTTAAATCAAGATGGTAATAATATTTTTGATTCTGTAATCGTTGTGACTGATCGCCGAGTTCTAGATAAGCAAATTCGAGATACCATTAAGCAGTTTGCTCAAGTTGCCGCGACAGTTGGTCATGCAGAAAACTCCGGTGATCTAAGAAAGTTTCTCCAGTCTGGCAAGAAAGTTATTATTACTACGGTGCAAAAATTCCCATTTATTCTAGATGAAATCGGCGGTGAAAATCGTATTGCTAAATTTGCAATTGTTATCGACGAGGCGCATTCTAGCCAAGGCGGAAAGACAAGTACGGCGATGAATCGAGTACTTGATGAGGGTGGTAAATATAATGATGAGGAAGAAACAGTAGAAGACAAAATAAATGACATTATGCAAGGCCGGAAGATGGTCACCAACGCAAGCTACTTTGCTTTTACCGCTACGCCAAAAAATAGAACGTTAGAGATTTTTGGCGATCCTGACCCGCAGCCTGATGGCACTGTAAGACATCATCCTTTCCACAGTTATACGATGAAGCAAGCTATTCAGGAAGGTTTCATTCTCGATGTTTTGGCGAACTATACACCAGTAGAGAGTTACTATCGCATAACACAAACTGTCAAAGATGATCCACTTTTCGATGTAAATAAAGCTCAGAAAAAAATACGACGTTATGTTGAGAGACATGAGCATGCTATTCGTGAAAAAACTGAAATAATGGTAGATCATTTTCACGAGCAGGTTATTGGCCATGGCAAGATTGGAGGTAAGGCAAGAGCGATGGTTGTTACAGGCGGCATAAATCTTGCAATTCAATATTTTTACGCATTTAAATCATATCTTAAAGAGCGTAAAAGTCCGTATGAACCAATCGTTGCTTTTTCAGGCGATCATGATTACGACGGTAGAAAGGTTACCGAGGCTTCTTTGAATGGGTTTCCGAGCTCTCAGATTCCAGACAAAATTATAGAAGACCCATATCGATTTCTGATTGTCGCAGATAAATATCAAACTGGGTATGATGAGCCTCTGCTCCATACTATGTATGTAGATAAGGCTCTTTCTGGAATTAAAGCAGTTCAGACACTATCAAGGCTTAATCGTGCGCATCCCAAAAAGCATGATACATTTGTGTTAGATTTTTATAACGATTCAGAAACGATACAAAGATCATTTGAGCCTTTCTATCGGACGACAATTCTGAGTAATGAAACTGATCCAAATCGGTTGCATGATCTCAAGGCTAATTTGGATGGATATCAAGTATATTCACAGCAGCAGCTTGATGATCTAGTTAAGCTTTATCTTACAGGTGCTGACCGTGATAAGCTCGATCCAATATTGGATGCTTGTGTAGTTGTCTATAGAGATGATCTTGATGAAGATGCTCAGGCAGATTTTAAAGGCCAAGCCAAGGCTTTCATTAGAGCGTACGCTTTTCTATCCGCAATTCTTCCTTTTTCTAATGCCAATTGGGAAAAGTTATCAATTTTTCTGAATTTTCTTGTTTCAAAGCTCCCTGCTCCACAAGAGGAGGATTTGTCTCGCGGCATTCTCCAGGCTATCGACATTGATAGTTATCGCGCAGAAGTGCGATCAAGTATGAGGATTACACTGCCAGATCAAGACGCTGAAATTGAACCTGTTCCAACCACAGGGGGTGGGCGTATGCCTGAGCCAGAGATGGAGCAGCTTAGTAATATTGTCCGAGCTTTTAATGAGCAATTTGGAAATGTTGACTGGAACGATAAAGATAAAATTCGTCAGGTTATTACTGAGGAAATCCCTGCTAAGGTTCGTGCGGATACGGCTTACCAGAACGCTATGAAAAACAACGACAAAAAAACAGCGAAAATCGAACACGATGCCGCGTTATCGCGTGTCATGGTTGAGATATTAAATGATCAAACTGAATTATTTAAACAATTTAGTGATAACCCATCATTTAAGAAATGGTTGACTGAAACTATCTTCAATGCAACCTATCAAAAGACACAGGGAAAATCTGGCGAGTCAAAACAAAAATAGTATTTGATCGATATTAATAAATATTAATCTGAGTGGGTGGTCTATGTCTTTAAATTTGGGAAATATCGTTGTTAGCTTTTTGAAAGAAAATACGGGTAATCGATTTACAGCGCGGCAGATTGCCCAGCATGTTGTTGATGCTTATCCGCAAGAGTGTAATGAAAAGAAAAGTAGAAGTGAAAATATTAGCAATAATGCAGAACTATTTCAGCAGATTGTACGTGAAATTGGATCACGAGTGCCTCGCCTCCAAAAGAAGGAAGCTAATGTTAAGATGACAGAGGGGCGGCCAAGAAAATATTTTTACTCGGAAAAGTCTGATACGGATGAGGCGCAAGATGCTGAGAATGCGGTTTATGTTTCAGGTAACGGAGCTGGAAATATTAAAAATGAGCATGGGTTGTATCCCATTCTTTCTGCTTTTTTATGGGATGAATTTGGAATTTATTCTAAGCGTATCGATGAGAAGCGTTCGTCAAATAGGCGCGGGTCAAATGGTAATCGATGGTTATATCCCGATGTGGTAGGGATGGAAGACTTGAGTGCTGACTGGCATCAGGAGGTCAAAGATTGCGTTGAGCAATACTCAGATAAGCGCACAAAGTTATGGTCTTTTGAAGTAAAACGTTATATTAATAGATCGAATATTCGTGAGTGCTTTTTCCAGGCTGTCTCTAATTCATCATGGGCTAATTTCGGTTATCTTGTTGCAGAGGTGATTGAGGGGCAGGATGTGCTGAAAGAAATGCGGATGTTATTTTCGGCACATGGTATAGGGTTGATTAAGTTGGATGTTGAAAACCCGTCTGAAAGCGAAATTATAGTTCCAGCGAAAGAAAGGCCTGAAGTTGACTGGGATATGATTAACCGATTGGTTGATGAAAACAAAGATTTTCTGGATTACATCAAGTTGGTGAAGCAATTTTATCAAACAGGTGAGGTGCGCGCCCATGATTGGGATGTGCAACTATAATAAATTAAATAGTAGCCTCCATCATGTTTATATTAACTACTTTGCTACTGTTCTTGAGTTTGTCTAAATAATCCGCCCACTTCTGCATCATCTTTTTCCGCTCCGGTAAATATTCAGCATAGTTATAAGCTGCCCGCACAGTATTCCTTTCCCCATGAGCAAGCTGTCTTTCAATAGCATCACGGTTCCAGCCTTGCTCGTTTAGAAGGGTTGAGGCCATGCTTCTGAAGCCATGTCCTGTCATTTCGTCAGGTGTATAGCCGAGTCGCCGTAATGCGTCTAAAACAGTATTTTCGGACATAGGACGATTATTGGATCTAATGCTTGGAAAGACGTATTTTCCATTCCCAGTAAGTGCATGAAGCTCTCTTAGGATGCTAATGGCTTGTGAGCTTAGGGGTACTATATGTGTTTCCCTCATTTTCATTTTTTCAGGAGGTATTCGCCATTCTTCTTTTTCAAAATCGAACTCAGACCATTCGGCATGGCGTAGTTCGCCGGGGCGAACAAAGAAGAGGGCGGCAAGCTTCAATGCGCATTGAGTTACAAAGAATCCCTTATAAGCGTCAACGGCCCTAAGCAGGGTTCCAATTTCATTGGGATCGGTAATGCTTGCATGATGGCTCTTTTTAACAGGTGCTAATGCGCCGCGTAAATCTAAAGCAGGGTTTCTTTGTGCGCGACCAGTCACAATCGCATAGCGAAACACCTGGCTACAAGTTTGTTGAATCCTGTGCGCCGTTTCAATCGCACCCCTGGCTTCAATCCTTCGCAAGGCTGAAAGTAATTCCGGAGCATCAGTTTCGCAAATAGGTCGCTTGCCTAGCCACGGAAAGACATTCTGCTCAAGTCGGGACAAAATCCTCTCACCATGCTCCTTCGTCCACCTGTTTAAAAACTTAACATGCCATTCTCGCGCAAGAACTTCAAAGCTATTTTCCGCTGCTTCTTTGGCGGTGCGCTTTAATAATTGTTTGGCGGCCCCTGGGTCAATTTTCTCTGTCAATTGCTTCCTGGCGTTATCCCGCGCCTTTCTCGCGTCAGATAGGCTTATTTCGGGATACAGACCAATTGAAAGCGTTTTTTCCTTGCCAAGGACGCGATACTTTAGTCGCCATGACTTCGATCCATTCGGGCTGACAAAAAGGTAAAGGCCTTTCTCATCGGTGAGCTTATAAGCCTTTTCTCTAGGTTTAGCGTTACGCACATTAACATCTTTCAACGGCACTGGGGGTATCTCCATTAAGGGGTATCAAGCTACCCCCGAAAATACCCCCAAATCACATCGGATGTTGGGGGTATCAGTAGGACATCAATGGACGTAGGATATAGAAAAAACCCCTTATTTACAAGGTATTTTAGACATTTTAGGATTTTCCAGGACATCAATTTGGTGGAGGCGGCGGGAATCGAACCCGCGTCCGCAAGCCCTCGACCCTCAGTTCTACATGTTTAGCCTTATCCTTTGATTTAACCACCCGGTCCCCGATAGGCAGGGTCCCTAGGCAGCGAGCTCTAAAATTTTAGCGCTGCTATCTCGAGCAGACAGCAAGCGCGATCTTGTGTAGAATGACTCCTCATGTTCACTTGCATGAACTCCGGCCGCACAAGCACAGTCGGTGAGAAGCTCGTTGCTACCGCTTAGGCAGCCATTGCGGCGAACTCGTGTGAGTTCGCTGTCAATGCGAGAGTTGCGTTTTTTGTGACAACTATAAGTTTGTAACGTGTTTCAAGAGGCCGTTACACCTCCACATGCCCTTCAGGTTTCGCAACCCACGTCGAAGCCAGGTCGCCCCCATCTATAATTATAGCGCTGATTAGCAGTACTTATCTTAAAACCCACGCAATTCCTTGTTACAACAGGGTTTTTATCAATTAAACCTAGGGTTTTGCAGGTTCACTTGGCCGCGAATTCTTGATAAAATGAAGCCAGTAAAATTAACGACTATTCTGTGGCTGAAGGTGAAACCCATACTTAATCTTAAAAACTATCCCCAAGGTTTCAAAGTGATCCTAAAAAGTTTTTTAGCGCCTTGTTTAGTTTTGGCAAGTCTATTAATTCATCCTGCTTTTGCGGAACCTTTACACCTGCACAGCGTGCAAGCAGAAGCCTTGGCGGCGCACAATCACTGGCGGCAATTACATCATGCGCCAAAACTTCATTGGGATGCTACCTTAGAGCAGTTTGCGCAGCGCCATGCCAGCCGCTGTGTTTTTAAGCATTCTGCGCAGGGCTATGGTGAGAATTTGGCGGCGGGCTATCCCACCATCACGGCTGCTGTGAATGCTTGGTATGCGGAGAGTTCTTTATATTCTTATCGTTATCCAGAATACTCGCCGAAAACAGGCCATTTTACGCAGTTAGTTTGGGTTTCGACAGAGAAGGTGGGGTGTGCTTATGTGAGTTGTAATGGGAGGAAGGGTACCCCTGGAAGGTATTTGGTCTGTGAATATTTTCCGGCGGGGAATGTGGTGAATAAAGGGTATTTTAAGGAGAATGTTTTGCCGCTTTAAGCTGCCTATAAGTTCTCACGAATAACCTGTAAAAAAGCCTCGCCATACCGCTGCAATTTACTCTGTCCCACCCCGGTAATCATCTCAAACTCATTCAAAGTTTGCGGCCTACTCGCATGTATTTCAATCAAACTACTATCATGAAAGATAATATAAGGCGGGACCCCTTGCTCTCGGGCAAGCTCAAGCCGCTTGCTTTTTAAGGCCTGCCAAAGCGAGTCTTCCGGTATATTGCTAGGTTTTTTCTGCTTTTCTTTTTTAGCACCCTTCTTCGCTGTCTCAGGTTCAACCCGAAAAGCAATCGTTGATTCCCCGCGCAAAATAGGCATACTTTTCTTCGTCAAACGCAGACTACCATAACCCTGCATATCAATGGTCAGCAAATCAGCGGCGATCAGCTGCCTGTAAATGCTCTGCCACTGCTTCAAACTCTGCGCCTGCCCAATCCCATAGGTGGAGACTTTGTCATGCTTGAAACGCACAACTTGTTCAGTTGCCTTGCCCAGTAGCACATCAATTAAATGTTTTACACCAAACCGCTGTCCCGTGCGATAGACACAAGACAATGCCATCTGTGCAGCAATTTTCCCATCCCAAGTCGCCACGGGTTCCAGACAATTATCGCAATTGCCGCAATTTCCTGGATGGCTCTCGCCAAAATAATGAAGCAGGACCTGACGTCGGCAAAGGGTGGTCTCGCAATAACCAAGCAAGGCTTCCAGCTTACGTTTTTCCAAACGCCGATGCTGCTCCTGCGCATCAGATTGATCCAGCATACGCCGTAGACTGATAACATCATTAATACCATAGGAAAGCCAAGCATTTGCAGGCAAACCATCCCGCCCGCCGCGGCCGGTTTCTTGGTAATATCCTTCAATGCTTTTAGGAAGGTCCAGATGGGCAACAAAGCGCACGTTCGGTTTATCGATCCCCATACCAAAAGCCACAGTAGCGACAATGATAATCCCTTCCTCTCGAATAAAACGTTGTTGATTTTTTTGACGTTCCACTTTGCTGAGCCCTGCATGATAGGGAAGGGCGTTCCATCCTCTTTCTTGAAGCCACTCAGCCGTCTCCTCAACTTTCTTGCGGGATAAACAATAAACAATTCCTGCATCCTGCTGATGTTCTGTCTCTAAAAAAAACTGAAGCTGTTCACGCGCATTTTGTTTTGGGACGATACGATAGCGCAAATTAGCGCGATCAAAGCTAGTAATGAATTGCTTTGCCTGATGAAGGTCCAAACGCTCAATGATTTCACGGCGAGTGGGTTCATCTGCAGTTGCCGTAAGGGCGATGCGCGGAATTTGAGGAAAACGCTCATGCAGCACTGAAAGCTGAATATATTCTGGACGAAAATCATGGCCCCATTGAGAAACGCAGTGGGCTTCATCAATGGCAAATAAAGCAAGCTGGCTTCGTTCCAACAATTCTAGGAAACGAGGCATCAACAAACGTTCCGGTGCGACATAAAGTAAGTCTAAGCGTCCCTCCAGTAATTGATGCTCAACGCGCAAGGCCTCCTGTGCCCCTAAACTGGAATTTAGAAAAGCCGCTTTAACATTTAGTTGTAGCAGAGCATCGACTTGATCTTGCATCAAGGCGATGAGGGGTGAGACGATAATGGCAACCCCAGGTCGGACCAAGGCCGGAATTTGGTAGCATAAGGACTTCCCGGCGCCGGTCGGCATCAATACAAAAGCATCTTTTCCTGCGATCAGGTGCTCAATAATTTCCCCTTGTTTTCCGCGAAACGCATTGTAGCCAAATACTTGACGTAAGATTTCCTGTTGGGACATATAACAATCCTTGCTTCTGCATAAAAGATGATTCTAGGGAAGTGAATACTACTAGACAAGTGTGTTTGAGAATGAATAGCGTGAGTTTGATTGTAAACAAAATATTTTAAATTGCAAGATTCCAATCGCCAAATTAGGCTTTTTGCAGTAAAATAAGAGTATGTGGTGAGAGTCCTAGACCATGACGCATTCCAATAAACCACGAGGCGAGTTAATCACCCGTATAGTCGCCATGCCGGCCGATACGAATGCCAATGGGGACATTTTTGGGGGTTGGTTGGTGTCTAATATGGACTTGGCGGGTGGCGTCGAAGGCAGACGGCGCGCTAAATGCCGTGTTGCCACTGTCGCCATTAATGAAATGAAATTTATCAAACCCATCCGTGTCGGCGATACCGTTGGCTGCTATGTGGCAATTTTAAAAGTTGGCCACACCTCCCTCCAGTTTAAAATTGAAGCCTGGGCCGTTTCATTTTATGCGGAAAAACATACAATGGTCGCGGAAGGCCTGTTTACCTTTGTTGCCATTGATGAGCAGGGCCGCCCGCAACCCGTTGATCGGGAAGGTCCCTGAGTGCTGCGTCCAAGCTCTCCTAAAATCCTATTTATCGTTGGCGAGAGTGACTCTAGTTAAATGTTGCAATCCAATGAGGCTTTTTCGTTCTCTTGAAAATACTTTTTGCAGATCACTTGCACCAAGCCATTTTCTTTAAAGGAACTCAGCTTTAAGTCAAGCAGATGCGCAAGAGGGCTATTCAGCGGAAGAACAAAAGCAAAGGTATTTCTTTGAATGACCAAATTTGGTGATGTAGTCAACTTTTCGCTTAGCTGATGTTGAGCGAGGTAGTAATCAGCGACAGGATAATAATCAACATAGGCGGTTACTTTTCCCTTTAAAAGAAGATCAACGGCTTCCTCTCGCTTATTGACCAGCACAAGGTGAGTAAACCCTAGTTTCTGCGCTATATCCTGAGGCGCAGCTTTCATCACAGCTGCCACTTTTTTATTTTTTAGTTCATTTGCATCAGTATAGCTTGTGTAATGCTGAGAGAGAGCGAGCGTTAAGGCTGAAGTAATCGCAGCAGTGATGGATGAGAAAAAAATGGTGACAAGAACAAGCCATACGAAACGAAGCCATCGCGTGCGCGGATGTTTGGGAATCTTGCCTAGATCGATGTCTAAGGTATGAAGCCAGAAGGCTTCCGAAATGCCATTGAAGTAGGCTTTATGTTCTTTATGGTAGGGCCTCAACTCATAGTACCAATAGGCATGCAGGTATAAAGCAAAGAAAAAAATTAAAATCAGCAAGGCTGATATAATGAAGCCATTAAGAATGGACTCGAGAACATCAAAAAAAATAAGATGTCTCACAGGAACGATCAAGCCAATTTGGTTAAGATAATAGGGCTGCAAGAATGTTGCTGCTTTTATTCGTTCATAAGTAGGAACAATCGGGCCTACTAAAACATTAATTTGACCGGAGGCAAGTTTTTCTACGGCTTCGTCTATATGCTCACCCAAGGGTACGTAAGTAAATTTAAGATTGAGCTCTTCTGCGATTTGCTCCCAGAGATCAATGGCAATGCCAGAGTAGTGATTATGTTGCAACATCGCGAAGGGTTCGCCAAAGGCCACGCCGACCTTTAAAATTTTTTCTTCCGCTTGCGTGAGTGAAGGGAAAATGAATAAAACGCTGATAAAAGCGAGGATTAAACCTTTCCAAATAAATTGATGAGGCTTCAAAATAAATTCCCTTTTCATTCAGGTTGTCAGAAAATATCAACCACTTCAATTTTTCTCTTTGCTCAAAGAGACAATTTCACGATTAAGCGTGAAACTCAGGACCGTTCGGATGACCACAATGCTGGCCACAATCCCCACCGTATAATAATCCGGCGTAGTCGTTGTCCCAATCAAGTCAGCAGCCACAATAAATTCTAAGCCGAGCAGCAAAATATGCCCTAGCTTTAACCGAATCGCATTAATGACCGCGCCCTGTTTTGATAATTTAGGGGAAAAGAAGGAGTAAGCATATTGCGCAATGGCCATCAAAACACCGGATAAAATAATGAGAATACCCGCCAGAGAAATGGCTTGTTGAATATAAAGCTGAAAAAAATGAAGATCCATGGCGTTCATTTGGAAGTTCCTTTATTGGGAATATATTGAACATGCTGTCAGAAAATTGGAAGCAATTCAATTCCTAAAATATGGCCCAGCTTTAACCGAATCATAAAGGGCCGCCCCATAAAGGGGGTTTTTTGGGCTTGTTGCTAGAGCCCTTCTCATCCTTCTCTTCTGACAAAGGGGCACCTTTCTTGGCCGTATTTAAGTCGACATGAAGTTTATATCTGTTCATTTTTCCTTCAATTTTTTTCGTGTGAGTTTTTCGAGTTGACTCTAGACCAATTTTTTCTCCCCATGTAATAAAGAAGTTAGCTATCTGTTTTAGCGCATTGACAATGCGTTGACCCTCAACTAAGTGATATTTGCGTTTTTCAAATGATTCGCTATATAGACTTATGCGTTCATTTATCACCTCAAAAGCATTTTGTAGTTCCTTCTCGTTCTTCGGACTCCCCTTCAGCGTGACAATCTCATTTAAATAATAAACAAGTGATTTTGCCAACTCAATTGCCTCTTCACTTGCCATCTGACATTCTTCTTTCGCCTCATTAGTATTATCTTTACTCTTCATTTTGAGGCAATCATCAGAAAATGAAACAATACTCTTAACTAACGAATAGAATTCAGCAGAATTTTGCATTTCTCCTTTAATCGCGTTTATTATATCTTCGTTTTCTGGATCCTGAACCCGATCTAGTATGCCTGGATCTCTTATGGCTAGAAATTTTTTTGCTAACTCCTCGTTCTGTTCATCTTTTCTCTTACTCATAAGGTTTCCGATATTCATATATAATTCCTCTTTTTTCTTTCATGATCGGGTGGGCACACCTCTCAGTATAGCGTATAAATAACTTTTTTCCGGGGTTGACGCAATTCTTTGATAATCTTGAGAAATTATTAAAACTAGCCAAGCCCAAAGGTCTGGAAAAGTTTCAGTTGTGTACGGAAGTAAATTGACGAATTAATTAGGCGGTGTATCCTCATTTTTAAAAGTGAATAGCATTAGGATATCATCCTATATAATGACCCCCGCAATTTAGAAAAGCTGAAGCCGCCCTTGCGGATGGCCTCGTTACTCCTTCTACACATGGTAGATGAGCTAAATATATTATGGCACACTTATACAGAAACCCAAGGGTAGCCAACAGGTTGAAAATAGGAATTTTTATTGAATTATGTTTATAGATTAAACGGATAAAATCAATAGCATGAATAAGCTAGCAATAGGTGGGGTAAAATGAATTTTAATTTTGAGCTGATTTTTGTATGTGCAATTATTATTAGCGGACTAATGGTATTGGCAGACAGTTTGTTTTGGGCGCCTAAACGGAAAAAGGGCTGTCTAAATAAAATGCCTGCTATGGTTGATTGTGCTCGGTCATTTTTTCCAATTTTACTTCTTGTGTTCTCTGTGCGCTCTTTTGGGTATGAGCCACGTCTTATACCATCAGGTTCGTTAAAACCTACTTTAATGGTAGGGGATTATGTACTAGTCAATAAATTCAACTATGGTATCCGGTTACCTGTAGTGCATAAAAAAATATTATCAATTAATGAGCCTCAACGTGGAGACATTGTTGTCTTCCGTGAACCACCGCAAGAATCGCGGGATTTGATTAAACGCGTTGTAGGCTTGCCAGGCGATCACATTAGCTATAAAGATAAAATACTTTACATAAACGGAGAAGAAATCCCCCAACAATTTGTGCAATATACTTTTGATCAACGGGATGATTTAACCCCTTGGAGGGTCATACAAAAACATGAACTTTTATTGGGTGCCTCTCATGATATCTATCAAAATCCAAATCATGAAAATGATGACTTTGATGTAATTGTTCCACAGGGAAAATATTTTATGATGGGTGATAATAGGGACGACAGTGCAGATAGTCGTTATTGGGGGTTCTTGCCCGAGGAAAATATCGTTGGCAAAGCAACACGTGTATTAGTAAGCTTTGACACAATCAAGCATCCACTTCGATTTGAGCGAATTGGAAAAGAGATTATCTGATAGAACTAAAAAATGGCATCTATCCAGTTTATTTAAGCTTCTGCCAGCACAGTGTTTCTTTCACCATGAGCTAATTGACGTTCAATTACATCACAGGTCCAGCCTTGCTCATTGAATAGGGTAGATGCCATGCTCCTAAAGCCATGCCCAGTCATTTCATCAGGCGTATAACCAAGGCGACGCAAAGCAACCAAAACGGTATTTTCAGACTGCGCGCGGCTGGTTACGATGGCATAACGAAACACCTATTGGTGGGCATGCTGTCAGAAAATATGAAAATATCTATTAAAAAGAGCTAGTTAAGTTTCCTTCAATGATATACATTTTACAAAAATAACCATATGGTATAATTTAGATATGAAGGCCAAGCTAATTATTCAAGAAAAAGTCGTTCTTCAGGGAGGATATATTGTTCAATTGGTCTTATGGGAGCTACCTGAGCAAACAGCAGAGAGGCCCCATCGATTTAAATATCGGCTATATTTTGGTGATAATGAAGGTAATTGCATTGTTCGTTATGACAATGAACGCGGTAAGGGAGATCACAAGCATATAGGCGATCAAGAAGTGTTATATGACTTTACTGATAAGGATAAACTGATTGATGATTTTTATCATGATATTGAGAAATTTTTTAATGCCAATGGGGTGCGATTATGAAAAAAAAGAGATTGATGGTTCGTGCGAACTCCTTAAAAGATTCGCTAAAGCGATTTAAAAATGTGTGGGAGCGAGCTGAAAAAGGTGAAAAATTTGACGTGCCAATTGAAGTGCTCAGTTTTGAAAATACAGCTACTCTTATAAAAACGCTTAGCCCCAAGCGGCTCGAGTTGTTGCAAATGTTGCATGCTTTAGGTGGAGCCAGTATACGCAAACTTGCTAAAGAGTTAGATCGTGATTACAGCAATGTTTACCAAGATGTTAAATCATTGCATCGCATCGGGGTTATTTTAGAAAAAGAAGGTGTTTTTTTCGTTCCATGGGAAACCATTGTGACGGAGTTTCCCTTATGCACAAAGCAATCGCCAAAGCATGTTCACCGTGGGCATGATAAGAGCAGCGCTGCTTGATAAAGTAACTATCTGGAATTTTCGGATAGTTTATTAGAGCCTGAAGGGCTGGTGTTGCCCCGAAAAAACGGACACTCAACTAAGCTACCGTTTTCTCCTCAAAATATACCGGGCTTAAATAGCCAAGTCTAGAATGAAGTCGCTTTCGATATTTTTTGCTTGAACACGAGTTTGAAATTTTTCGCCGTGAATAGCTTCGACCTTAAAACTGTGGTTCCAGCTTTCCATGCTAGGGTTATCATAGCAATCACCTCTTTTGCTCATGCTGCAGATAAAGCCATTTTCAGCCAATAATTTTTGATACTCATGAGAGCAGTACTGGCTGCCGCGATCAGAATGAATAATCACGCCTTGCGGCCTTTTCCGGTGCCAAATAGCCATTTGGAGAGCATCAACAACAAGCTTTGTTGTCATGCGCTCTGACATTGACCAGCCAACCACCATGCGTGAAAAATGGTGTGCAGATCCATTTCCAGCATAGGAGGTTCCTTCCTCAAATCTAACTCAAATCATTATCTGGGATTAATTTGGCAATTTCAACCATGTCATCATCTGGCTGGTAATGGCTGCTGCTTGTTCTTGCAGAACCAAGTCAAAATGATGCATAGGCATAAATTCCTTGTCGATTTGATATTTTATCCAAAAGGCACGCTGTTCAGCCTCGTGGGCTTGGTCTAAGAGCTGATAGCTCGAATCCGTAAAGCCAATATGTAAAACCCTATGTGGCGCCATTTGCTGAATTTGCTTGCCTGTCTCGTCAAGGCGGGTATTTGCCCAGTTAGCCGCAAATTGCAGACTTGCATCAAAGCTTTGGTGCCGGTTAATAATGGGCTGGTAGGCTTGGATTACTTGGTTTCTTACTTTCGGATCACTGCCGCTAAGAACTATCTCAAGCAAATGTTCGACTTGCAGTAAGTGGGTTATTTTGCTTAAGGCATGTGTATCAAGCATGATTACGCGTTTAATATTTTGCGGTGCATCTGCTATGGCTTGCAAAGCTATAACGCCACCCGCACTGTGGGCAATCAATAGTGTCTGTTTGTTTCGAGTAGCATTTTCTAGGTCTTGCTTTCCAAAGTCTGCGCAATCCCACCAATTCAAGATTTGAATCGGAAATTGGGGTTGGGTCTTGCTAATATTTTCTGAGAGAGTTGCATAGAGGCTAGATGGTGCACCCAGTCCTACGAGTATTATACAATTGTCAAAAGCAGCTAAAGTCATGCTTGCTCGGTCCTTATAGCCAAAAATTATATACTGTCGGAAAATTACCGCTAATTCAAACTTATCTTCATGCAAGTCACCCGCCGACCCCTTAGTTAGGGTAAACTCGCTAGCAATACAGAGGGCTTCATCCTGTGATTATTCACCAATGGGGAGTAGAACCACAGTTTTTCAGTAAGGTGATATAAATTCTTTGCTAATGGGCAGAATAGTGCCTACAATCTTTTAAATATTCCTACCATGCTATTCTTCTGTATATCCTTTCCAATCTCCTCGTTGTTTTCCACAGAGAAAATGATTAGCCTTCATTTAACGAATTTATAGGAGGGCGACATGCCATCTAAAGATAACATGCCAAAGGGTGAAATTCTGCTATATCAAACTGAGGACGGCAGCACTCGTATAGATGTGCGTCTCCAAAATGAGACACTTTGGCTAACCCAGATGCAAATGGCTGAATTGTTTCAAAAAGACAAAAGAACAATTTCTGAGCATATTTCCAATATTTATAAAGAAGGTGAACTTTTTCAAGAAGCAACCGTCCGGAAATTCCGGACAGTTCAAAAAGAAAGCAGCAGAGAAGTTGAGCGTGACTTAGCATCATATAACCTAGATGTGGTTATCTCCGTGGGTTACCGAGTTAAATCAATTCGTGGTACGCAATTCCGCATATGGGCAACTCAGCGCTTGAAAGAATATCTTATTAAAGGATTTGCCCTGGATGACGAGCGATTAAAGAAGGCTGGCGGCGGTAATTACTTTGATGAACTGCTGGCACGTATTCGTGACATTCGTTCGTCAGAAAAGGTATTTTGGCGCAAGGTGCTGGATATATACGCCACAAGCATAGATTACACCCCTAATGCAGAGGCATCACAGCAATTTTTCAAGGTGGTTCAAAATAAGATGCATTGGGCGGCGCATGGCCAAACTGCTGCCGAAGTGATTGCAGGACGAGCAGATGCCCAAAAACCAAATATGGGGCTGACTTCATGGGTGGGCAGCAAGCTTACTCGTTCTGATGTCTCAGTGGCAAAAAACTATTTAAACCATGAAGAGCTTGATCTATTAAATCGTCTTGTTTCCATAGAGGAAAAATTAGGAGATAAAAAATGCTACAAAAACCCTTAAGGCAGGTAATAATCCGAAAAGCGATTGATGCTGATATTTCAATGATGCAAGTATTTATATTCACTCATGGCATAAATCCTTGGAATTTTTTGCCCGAAGATGGAGTGAAGGCGCATCTTTCGGGAATATCCAGTCAAATGGTTCAGGCATATTTAGCAGAGGTTAATGGAGAATGCATCGGATTTGCGAGTTTTTATCTAGGTCTCCCTCCATCATGTCAAAAATATGAAGAAAACCAAGAAAATCAGGTGGCATATTTAGGTGAAATTGTTGTGCATCATGACTATGTGGGACAAGGCATTGGAAGTAAGCTAATTAATACCCTAAAAGAGCACTTGATAGCCAATAATATTACAAGATTATATGCAGAGCGCCATGCAGACAATATTAGCTCATCAGCGTTGATGAAAAAAACAGGGTTTAAAGTCATCGACGAATATGATGATGAGCAACGCCGCCCGACAGGAACAAAGAAAACGGTTGTAACAAGGTTGGAATTGTCATGAGAGATGCTAGGTTTCTTGAAGCTTTAGAAGAGCCAACATTAAAGCAGCTAGCATCTGTTCAGCATGCTTTTTTTACTAGACAGGGTGGAGTGAGTGAAGGACGTTATTCTTCGCTTAATTGTGCATATGCAAGTAAAGATGATCCAGTGAAGGTAAGTGAAAATAGAGCGCGAGTGGCGTCACATTTTGGGTATTCTTTGAAGTCATTGATTACTGTAAAAAATACCCACAGCAATAAGGTCATCCTTGTAGACAAACTGTGGCTGGAGCATGAGAAACCGGAAGCAGATGCGATGGTAACAAGGCAGAAAGAAGTGTTGCTAGGTTCCGATAGTGCGGATTGCCCTATTGTTTTGTTTGCAGATATCCAAGCTAGTGTAATTGGCTTGGCGCATGCAGGTTGGCGTGGTGCTAAAAATGGTGTGCTTGAATCGACAGTTAAACAGATGATGAGTCTGGGCGCTATTCCTCACAATATTGTAGCGGCTATCAGCCCTTGTATTGCTCAAGCGTCATATGAAGTCAGTGCTGATTTTCAAGAGCAGTTTACGAATGATAATCCAGAGAATATACATTATTTTAAAAGAGCAAAAAAACCGAGTCATTTCATGTTTGATCTGTCAGGATTTGTTGAGGGCTGTTTAGTGCGTTTAGGTTTAAGGACAGTTGGTCAGATAGGAGTTGATACCTATTCGGATGAGCGTTTTTTTAGTTGTAGACGATCATACCATGCTGGCGAAGATGATTTTGGCGGTCATTTTTCCTGTATCTGTTTGAAATAGATATATAATGAAAAACGCAATTGGTGGAGGCGGCGGGAATTGAACCCGCGTCCGCAAGTCCTCTACCTTTGGATCTACATGTTTAGCCTTGTCCTTTAATTTCACTCTCCCGTCCCCGATAGGCAGGGTCCATGGCGAGCTAGCTCTTAAGCTTTAATCAGCGCATTTCGAGCAAAGGCGATGACGAGCTTGTGTAATATGACTCCTCGTAGCCCACTTTCGTGAGCGCCGGCCGCACAAGCACAGCCGGTGAGAAGCTCGTTGCTACCTAGATCGGAAGCCCACACGTCAGAACTCCAGT
>CAYVBZ010000011.1:0-2796 GCA_964449835.1 uncultured Coxiellaceae bacterium
ACTAAGGTTGCGTCAAAGAAGGTGACAATCTTTTTTGGGTGCGCTTGAATAAAATCGAATTCTTCTTCGCAGAAATCACGGATGCCGACTTGAACCAGCTTTGAAAGCGGGGTTTTGGTCATGAGGTTATACATGATCGAGGCATGAGAGTGTTCATAGCCTTCATAGGCCTTGCGGAGGTCTGCGTGGGCGTCGAAATGAAGAATCCCCATTTGGGGATGCTTTTCTAAAAAGGCTTGGATAGCGCCAAATGGCGTTGAGTGGTCTCCGCCGACCAGGCCAACTCGTTTTCCCTGGGCTAATAAGGCTTTGGTCTGAGTATAAACAGAGTGATTGACCTTCTCGCTAAAGTCATTCACTTCCTCGACACTCGCCCCATTCAGAGCGGCCTGGTTGTATTTTTGAATTTCAGGCGCCTCCTCCAGCATGGCAATGCCCGCTTCATAGAATTTGCCTAAGTCCAGGTCATAGAGGTCTACTTGACGACTAGCGGCCAAGATAGCTTGTGGCCCACGCGAAGTTCCGCCGCCATAAGAGGTGGTGGCCTCCCAGGGAACAGGAATGAGCACCAGTTGCGCTTCAGACGCGGTAAAAGGCAGCCCAAAGATACCTGAATCTTCGCCGGCTGCTTCATTTGGATTGAAAGAAGTCATCGCAGGGTTTCCTCTTAGGAGCTGGCTTTTTCGGTTTTGACGCTCTTCTTTTTGGGCTTCACCAGAGTTTCAGTGTCTTCTTCCAGGTAGGTGTAGCCTTTTAAACCTTCTGTCAGCGTATACAAAAATTCTTGATGCTGTTTTTTGGAAAGCTTAGCATTGGACAATTGCTGGTGGCATTGTTTCAAGAGCTTTTCCGTATCAAAGTGCACATAACGCAGCACATCATCAACGGTGTCGCCTAACTCAGGTTGCACCAAGCGATAACCGCCTTTTGGTAACAGTTCCACGTGCACAGAGTCGGTGTCACCGAAAAGATTGTGCATGTCTCCCAGAATTTCTTGATAAGCGCCCACCAAGAAAATACCCAAGAGATAGGGTTTTTCAGGGTTATAAGGCGGTAGTGGCAGGGTGCTTTCCAAACCCTCACCATCGATGTAAGACTTGATGCATCCATCGGAGTCACAGGTCAGGTCTTGCAGTGTGACGCGATTGCTGGCTGGTTGATTCAAGCCTGAAATTGGCAAAATTGGAAAGACTTGGTTGATGGCCCAAGAGTCTGGTAAAGATTGGAAAACAGAAAAGTTACAAAAGTATTTGTCCGCCAATTTTTCATTGAGCTCGTCTAGAATTTCGCGATGGGAACGGATTGAGGGATTCAGCACATCGCGGATGCGCATTGCTGTCGCACGATAAATTTGTTCGGCGCGCGCGCGTTCAACGAGCGAGAGCAGGCCAAAGCTGAACATGTTGTTCACCTGGCCAATGTAGTGGCAGATATCATGATAGGTTTCAATGGCTGTGCGCTTAGACACATTTTCATGGCTATAACGCAGGTCTTTAATCATTTGCGGTTCATTGCTTTGCGGCGCTTCAAGGTTGTTTAAATCTGCCGAAGAATATTGTTCGCAGCCGATGATGTTGGTAATCAAGAGAGCGTGGTGCGCAGTCAAAGCGCGGCCAGATTCTGTAATCACATTGGGGTGGGGAAGGTTATACTTATTGCAGGTTTCCATCAAGGTATAGATGATATTGTTCGCATATTCCTGCATGGAATAGTTTTTGGAGCAAAAGCTGCGGGAATGTGTGCCTTCATAATCAATGCCAAGGCCGCCGCCAACGTCGACAGTTTGTATGTTCGCGCCCATGCGTCTTAATTCAGCATAATAGCGCACGCACTCATGCATGCCGCGCTGAATATCGGCAATGTTCGCGATTTGCGAGCCAAGATGAAAATGCAAAACTTGCAGATGTTCTAACTGATTTTTTTCTCGTAGGCGCTCTAAGATATAAAGCACTTGTTCGGCATAGAAACCAAACTTGGATTTTTCTCCGCCGGTATTTTGCCAGCGTCCGGCGCCGACTGTGGCAAGACGGATGCGAATGCCCAAAGAAGGTTTGATGCCAAGACGTGCGGCTTCTTCTAGCACTAAATCGAGTTCCGAAAGCTTTTCCAGAATAATGTAGACTTGTTTACCCAAAGCCTGACCAATCAAGGCCAGACGGATATATTCGCGATCTTTATAACCATTGCAAACAATGAGCGCATTCGGCTGCTGTGTTAAGGCCAAGACCGCCATAAGCTCAGGTTTGGAGCCCGCTTCGAGGCCAATGCGATTGTCGCCATGCTGCAAAATAGCATTGACCACCGAGGATTGTTGGTTCACTTTGATTGGGTAGACCGCCGTGTATTTTCCTTGATAGTTCGCTTCTTGAATGACATTGGTGAAGGCTTGGCAGAGTTGGTCCAAGCGTGTTTTCAAAATGTCAGTAAAGCGCACTAAAATAGGGAAGGTGAGGTTGCTCTTTAAAAGTACCTCGCTTAATTCATGCAAATTGATGCTATTGGGATTTTGTCCGCCCTTCGGAAAGGCGAGCAAGCTGCCTTGCTCATCAACATTAAAAAAGCCGTCGCCCCAATGGTCAATGTTGTAAACTTCCTTCGCGTCTTGGATCGTCCAGTCAGTCATTTTCTTTACTCCTGCCAAAATTGTTCGCTGCTTGGCTGTTTGCCCCAAGGCTTGTTAGCTAGCCAGCAAGGTTAATCCGATCAATTCTGTCATTGCGAGGAGCTGTCATTGCGAGCGTAGCCAAGGCCAATTTGGGGCGGGTAAATTGCCCGTATCGGGTGTGGGAAAAAAGA
>CAYVBZ010000011.1:2806-43923 GCA_964449835.1 uncultured Coxiellaceae bacterium
TTGCGCTTCCGCTAACCCGGCAAAAAACACACGCAATTTGGGGGGGTGACTACTTCGCCGTTAGTGCTTCTCGCAATGACGACTGATGTCGTGTTCTATAATTTTCTAATCGCTTCTCCCATTCGTTTCATGGCTTCCTCCAAGTTTTCCGTGGAGGTCGCAAAAGAAAGCCGGATATGGCCAGGGGCGCCGAAGGCGGAGCCAGGCACCACTGCAATATTGGCTTCTTTCAATAAATAATCACCAAATTCAAGGTCTGTTGTCATCGTTGCAGATTGGTATAACACATCTTGAACGCAAGGAAAACTATAAAATGCGCCGTCGCTTGCGAGGCATTTTATGCCTGGCATTTTTTGAAGTTCCGGCAGAATTAAATCGTGCCTCGCTTTGAAAGCACGGGCCATGACGGTAATGCTGGTTTGGTCGCCATTAAGCGCCTCTACTGCGGCGGCTTGCGCGATGCTGGTGGGGTTCGAGGTGCTTTGGGATTGAATTGTTTTCATGGCTGTAATTAGTTTTTCAGGGCCTGCGGCAAAGCCAATGCGCCAACCCGTCATGGCATAAGCTTTAGAGACGCCATTAACGATAACACAGCGGTCGTAAAGCTCGGGGCAAACATTGAGGATATTGGTAAAAGGCCCATTATTCCAAAGAATATGCTCATAAATATCATCGGAAATCACGATAATATCAGGATATTTTAGCAGGACTTCAGCAAAGGTTTTTAATTCAGCTGCGGAATAGGCAATGCCCGTCGGGTTGCCGGGACTATTAATGATAAGCGCCCGTGTTTTCGGCGTGATGGCCGCTTCTAATTGTTCCGCTGTCATTTTGAAATGGCTATTGATATCGGTGTTCACAATCACCGGCTTGGCTTCCACAATTTTGACCATGTCCGGGTAAGAGACCCAGTAGGGCGCTGGAATAATGATTTCGTCGCCGGGATTCAAAAGGGCCGTAAAAAGGTTAAATAAACTATGCTTCGCCCCGCAAGAGACCAGAATTTGTTTCGGCTGGTACTCAAGCTTATTTTCCTTCGAAAATTTGTTGATAATGGCCTGTTTCAGGGGTTTGATACCATCGACCGCGGTGTATTTAGTAAAACCTTCCTGAAGCGCCTTAATCGCAGCGTCTTTGATGTGCTGTGGCGTGTCAAAATCAGGCTCCCCGACGGTTAAATTAATAATGGGTTTGCCCTGGGCCAAAAGCTCGTCGGCGCGTTGCGAGAGCGCTAAGGTCGGAGAAGGCTTAATCGAGCTAACACGCTTTGCTAATTCTTTCATGACTTCCTCTTTTGTTTCATTCTGTTAATGGCCAGCCGTATGTAGGCTTTTCTTTCTTCTAGCTCTGGCGGCGCGGCTGTAAGCAAACTGGCCAGGCTAGGGTACTGTTGTTCTTGATCATTTTGCAAGCGTTTTTGTCGTGCCGCATAGCGCTTTTTGATGTGGGCGGCCCGCTGTTTTCGGGCTTCAGGGGATTTAGGTTGAGCTGCGGTTTCGCTGGGAGAGACCAGATCTATACAGTCAACGGGGCAAGGCGGGAGACAAAGCTTACAGCCAATACATTCCTCGGCAATGACCGTATGCATTTGCCGGGCGCTGCCCAAGATCGCATCCACAGGGCAAGCTTGGATGCACTTCGCGCAGCCAATACATTCCGCTTCCCGGATCACCGCGAGCGGTCTAGGCCGGTGTTGCTCGCTCACTTGACTGTCATGCCGGGCTTCGCTCCGGAATCTGGGCTGATCAGCCACAATTCGCCGCTACCGCTGCCTGCTGCAAGGACCATGCCTTCAGAGACCCCAAAACGCATTTTACGCGGTGCTAAATTCGCGACTACCACGACAAAACGGCCGATGAGCTGTTCGGGCTGATAGGCAGATTTAATGCCCGCAATCACCTGGCGTTTCTGGTCTCCCAAGTCGACCTGTAAGCGCAGCAATTTGTCAGCGCCTTCAATGTGTTCCGCGTGAAGAATTTGGGCGACACGCAAATCAATTTTGGAAAAATCGTCAATGGAAATTTCGGACTTACTGGCTGGCGCTTCCTTTTCCTGCGGTTTGGTTTGCGGCGCACGGTTAGTGTCGAGGTCAGACTGGGCTTCTGCCTTGAGGCCGGCAATTTGCTTTTCTTCGATGCGAGTCATAAGCGGCGTATACTCCTGAATGCGATGGTTAAGAAGGGGCTGTTTGCTATCTACCCAACGAAAAGAAGTCACATTCAAAAAGACTTCAACATTTTTCGCCGTTCGGGGCAGCACGGGTTTTAGATAAATGGCCAAGAGCCGGAAAAGATTGAGACCCAAGGTGCAAATTGCCTGCACTTCTGGCAAGCGTTTTTCATCCTTACACAGGGCCCAAGGTTTTTTCTCATCAATATATTGGTTGGCGCGGTCGGCGAGCGCCATGATCTGACGCATGGCATGGCTGGAATCCAGGGTTTCAAATCGTTCAGCAATTTCATCGCCTGCGTCCACAAAACTCTGATAAAGTGCGGGTTCACTCAATTCGCTTGCAAGCCGGCCCTCAAAAAAGCGCGTGATGAAGCTCGCCGTGCGACTGGCGATATTCACAAATTTACCCACCAAATCCGAATTAACGCGGCTTAAAAAGTCGCGATAGCTGAGGTCCAGGTCTTCAATGCGGCTCGAAAGCTTAGCAGCAAAATAATAACGTAAATATTCGGGATTCAAATGGTTCAAATAGGTGCGCGCCTTAATGAAGGTGCCCCGTGATTTTGACATTTTCTGTCCGTCAATGGTCAAGAAACCATGTACAAAAATAGCCGTGGGTTTGCGGAAAGACGCGCCGGTCAGAAGCGCTGGCCAAAAGAGCGCATGAAAATACATAATATCTTTGCCGATAAAATGATAAAGTTCCGTCCCGCTGTTTTGGCCCCAATATTCGTCAAAGGAGAGGTCTTTCCGCTGGGCGCAGAGATTTTTAAAGCTCGCCATATAGCCGATGGGCGCGTCCAGCCAACAATAATAATATTTGTCCGCCTCTCCCGGAATTTTAAAGCCGAAATAGGGTGCATCTCGCGAAATGTCCCATTCTTGCAGGCCGTCTTTGAACCACTCATCCAATTTATTCGTGACCTGTTCCTGCAAATGACCACCGCGCGTCCAGGCATGCAAGGCTTGTTCGTAGTTTTTTAGTTTGAAAAAGTAATGATCGGACTCTTTTTCAATGGGCTTTGCGCCGGACAAAGTGGAATAAGGGTTTTTTAATTCCGTTGGTGCATAGGTGGCGCCGCAGACTTCACAATTGTCGCCGTATTGGTCCTTGGCGCTGCAACGTGGGCATTCTCCCTTGATGAAGCGGTCCGGGAGAAACATCTTTTTTTCGGGGTCATAGGCCTGTTTGATCCGGTGCTTTGCAATGTTACCGCCTTCAAGATGACGCTCAAAAAAGAGATCGGCCAGGGCTTGATTTTCGGGGGAGTGGGTCGTGTAGTAATTGTCGACCTCGATAATAAAATCGTTTAAATCCCGATGGTGCTCTTCGCGCAACTGACTCACCAAAGCTTCCGGCGCTAAATTCACTTTTTCCGCCTGAATCATAATCGGCGTGCCATGGGCATCGCAGCCCGAAATGAAGGTGCATTCATGGCCGCGCATTCTTTGAAAGCGGACCCAAATATCGGCCTGAATATTATCGACCAAATGGCCGAGATGCATGGAGCCATTGGCATAGGTAAGCGCGGTGGTGACTAAAATTTTACGCATAAGTGTTTAATCTGATTTTGATTAGGGTTTGGAAATAGTAGTGTATATGGAGAGAGGGTGCAATCACTCCTCCTCTAAATACGCCTCAATCAATCTCCTAGAAATCCCCAGTCGCATCGGCAAAGGCGGCAATTTGTCCCGTTTAAACCACTGTGCATCCTCAAGCTCCACCCGATCAATTTCCAGCTCGCCACTGCCATACTCCGCGCGAAAACCCAGCATCAGGGAATTAGGAAAAGGCCAGGGCTGAGAAAAACAATAACGCACATTTTTAACCGTGATTTTGACCTCCTCCTTCACTTCCCGAAAAACTGCATTTTCCGCCGATTCACCCGGCTCGATAAAACCAGCCAAGGCACTATAAATTCCAGGTTGAAAATGCGGAGAACGCGCAAGTAGAAGTTCTGGGCCGCGGGCCACTAAAACAATGACGCAAGGGTAGAGCTGTGGGTAGGAGAGATAATGACACTCAGGACAATATTTCGCGCGCTCATCCGATTTATCAACTGTTTCCGTACCACAGCACCCACAGTAACGATGCGTGGAGCGCCAATAATGCAATTGACGTCCGAGACCCGCAATCCGAAAAAGCGGCCAGCTCAAAGTTTCATGACACAAGCGGACATTCCGGAAAAGAAAATCATCCATCACCCCGCCTTCCTGGGGTGGTGCGCTTAATAGAAGACAAGCTTGGCCTTGATAGTCCCCAAAGTGATATAGATCCACTTTATCATTTCCAATCAAAGACTTGAGCTGCTTCCATTGAGGCAACTGCCCTTCTTTCGTCAAAAGCAGATTATTTTCAGAATAGCAAAACAGATAGTCGCCGCCTGCGGGTTGTTCGCAAAGCCCATGCCGATTGATAAATCCTTGCGGTTTAAAGTTTTCGATCATCACAGCCATCTCGGTTGTTCTGGACTTTGGCCATTTAAAAAAATACCGGGTGACAGGCCCCCTCCTCTAGTGTATACAGTACCCTATGATACAAGCAACCACAGCTGCTGAAGTCGAAGCCAAGCTGCGAACCTATTCTGATCCTGACTTGTCTTGTGACCTCCTGACAGCCAAAGCAATTAAAAACCTGGACCTGACGGCAGACCAGCTTACGCTGGAAATCGTGCTGGGTTATCCCATGCAAAGTGTTCGTGAGGAACGGCTTGCCTCTTTGCAAGCTTTTTTACATTCCTCCTTTCCGGACAAAAAAATCGAAATAAAGCTGGATTCGCGGATTGAAACGCATGTCGGCCAAAGTACACTCAAGGCCTTGCCGGGAATTAAGAATATGATTGCGGTCGCTTCCGGCAAGGGCGGCGTCGGGAAATCAACGGTCGCGGTTAATCTGGCGCTGGCACTCGCGCAGGAAGGGGCTTCTGTCGGTCTGTTAGATGCCGATATTTATGGCCCCAGTCTGCCGACTATGCTGGGTATCCAGTCCCGCCCAGAAATTCGTGACAAGAAAAAAATCATGCCGATCAAAATACTGGGACTTCAGGCCATGTCGATCGGTTTGTTAGTGGATGAAAGCGCAGCTGTCGTTTGGCGCGGCCCTATGATTAGCATGGCTTTGCAGCAGCTGCTAAATGATACGCAATGGGAAGCCTTGGATTATTTGGTCATCGACTTGCCGCCGGGGACCGGCGATATCCAATTGACCTTGGCGCAAAAAATCCCAGTGAGCGGCGCAGTGCTCGTCACAACGCCGCAAGAAATTGCCTTAAAAGACGTTCGCCGCGCCTGCGCCATGTTTGAAAAACTGAAGGTACCGATCTTAGGCGTGGTTGAAAACATGGCTGGACACCTCTGCGCGAACTGCGGTCATCAAGAAGCCGTTTTTGGCGAGGGAGGGGCTGAGCAGCTGGCCGCGGAATTTAAGTCCCAGGTGCTAAGCCGTTTTCCCTTAGATCGGCTATTAGGCGAAGAGACAGATAGTGGTGTGCCCCCGGTTGCGAAAACACCAGAGGGTGCCTATGCCCGTCAATTTCGACAACTGGCGAGGCGCCTCGCCGCGCAGCTGTCCTTGCAAGCCACAAGTTATTCGCATAAATTTCCTCAAATAAAGGTGGAATAATTTTAAAATAATACGGGAGCCTGAAGCTATGAGCATCAAATCGGACAAATGGATACGACGAATGGCGATGGAGCAGGGCATGATTACACCCTTTGAGGCCGCTCAGGTGAGGACCCGGGACAACAATAAAATCATTTCTTATGGCGTTTCCAGCTACGGCTATGATGTCCGTTGCGCGAATGAGTTTAAAGTCTTTACCAATATTAATTCAGCTGTGGTGGACCCAAAAAACTTCTGTCCCAGCTCTTTCGTCGATATTCAATCCGATGTTTGTATTATACCGCCCAATTCCTTCGCCTTGGCCCGCAGTGTTGAATATTTTCGTATCCCACGGCAAGTGCTGGTGATTTGCTTAGGAAAGTCAACTTATGCCCGCTGCGGTATTATTGTGAATGTGACGCCTTTGGAGCCTGAATGGGAAGGTCACGTGACCCTCGAATTTTCAAATACAACGCCCTTGCCTGCCAAGATCTATGCCAATGAAGGCGTAGCGCAAATGCTTTTCTTGGAATCAGCTGAGCCTTGCGAGACCTCTTATAAAGACCGCGGAGGGAAGTACCAAGGTCAGACAGGCGTCACTCTGCCCATTTCTTAGCCAGGGTTTCGTCTTCTCAATAAGCTGACATAGAGAGTTAGAACAGAACTGAGCTAAAAATTCTATTCTTCTTCATCATCTGCTGCATCGTCCATATTCCCTTCATCTTTAAGCGGGACATGACGATTAGCGTTAATTTGATCGCGCAATTCCTTGCCAGGCTTGAAGTGGGCCGCATACTTAGGCTCAGTCATCAGTTTTTCACCTGTTTTAGGATTATGCGCTTTACGGGGGGGGCGGTAATGTAAGGAAAAACTCCCGAAGCCACGAATTTCAATGCGATCTCCGTTGCTGAGAGTGTCACCCATCAGGTTCAGAATTTGATTAACACCGAGCATGATGTCCTTCTCGGGAATATAAGACAGCTGCTTACTAAGTTCAGCAATGAGCTGAGATTTGATTAGCATAGTCTTTACCACACATCCTGATTATTTAATTACATGATAGTCTATAATTTTATAAAAATCTAGGTCTTAGCTAAACTTATGGTAAAATGGGTCGACGTAAATGTGTTCATATATTTTCCAAAGATGTTCTAGTAGCTCAATATTGAACTTGGAGGGCGGATGTCTAAAGAATTGAGAATCTTAATGAGGAATTTAATCGCGGTCCTCTTGTTAGCTGTTTGGGCCGAAGTCGTTTATGCAATGAAAATTCAGTCTATTTACGAAGCCGAGGTGCCTGTCTCTTCCCAGGATGAACGGCAAAGAGCTCAGGCCATCCAGCAAGCCTTTACCCAAACGCTAAACAAAATGAGCGGTGGCGGCGCTGTGCTTCAAAATCCAGCTATTCAAGCGGCGATGGCGGAAGCAAAAAATAAAGTCGAGGAATTTTCTTATGCTCCATCGGGTCTGCCCGGCACCCCTTTTCTTTTGAAAGTGAAATTTGATCCGAAAGCAATGAAAAGCTTATTGCGTCAGGCAAAAGAACCGATTTGGGATGAAAATCGTCCCTTGATTCTGGTCTGGCTTGCTGTGGAAAACGCAGCGCACACTTTTGAAGTGCTGGATAGCCAGTCTACCAACGAATTTGCCCTGGTTTTGAAAAAAACCGCGCTGCAAAGAGGTTTGCCGATTCTCCTGCCCATGATGGATATCGCTGAGTTGAATGGCGTGTCCACGGCAGATATCCGTGCAAAATCCCTGCCGCCTTTGCAAAAGGCCAGCGAACGTTACCATGCAGACGGTACTTTGGTCGGCAGCATTGAGGTGAAGGACAAGCTCTTCGCAGGACATTGGCGGCTGACCTTGGGCGGCAATCACTGGGATTGGGATTTAAGTTCCGAGACTATTCCGGGACTCATGCAAGCCTTGGGCAACAAACTGGTGACCATTCTCGCGGGACGCTATGCCGCGGTCCAAACGGAAACGGTTTCTTCTTCTTTGGTTTTAATCGTGAAAGGCATCGGCCAACAGGATGATTATGAAAATTTATTGCGTCTCATTAAGCGCATTTCTTTGGTCCGGCAAATGGAAATAGAGAACGTTCTAGGGGATGAAGTTATTTTACGCTTGGATGTGCAAGGCGCCCAACAAGCCTTCATGCAGGAAGCCTCCGTGGGTCAGCATCTGCAATTGCAGATAGAAAAGGAAAATGAATTAACGTATCTTTGGGTTAGGTAATCAAGAAATCGACTTTTATGGCCACGACAGAAAAAATGGGGTTGATGAAACAGCTGACCTTGAGTGTCAGTTTGCGGGACCAGGCCACCTTTGCGAATTACTTCTCTCGGCAAAATGCGGAATTGATCGCTGAGCTGAAACGGACTGCGGCAGGAGAGGGGCAGAGGACCCTTTATTTTTATGGCGCGGGTGGACTAGGGCGTACGCATTTAGCGCAAGCCTGCTGTCATGCCGCCAATCTCTGCCAGCTTAATTCTATTTATCTTCCTTTTGACAGTCTCCTCTCTTATTCACCAGAGGTCCTGGAAGGCCTTGAGAAACTATCTCTCGTCTGTGTCGACGATCTCCACGTGATTGCCGGCCAAAGACCCTGGGAGGAAGCCTTTTTATATTTTTATAATCGCTTGTTGGACGAAGGCGGCCGCTTAATTATCACGGCAAAAAAAGCACCCAAGTCGCTGGGCTTGATTTTGCCGGACGTGGCTTCGCGTCTCACCTCGGGCGTGATTTATCAATTACAGGGACTTTCAGACGACGAAAAGCTGGAAGTGCTGATTCGAAGAGCAGAACTGCGCGGGCTGCTGCTTTCGGAGGAAGTCGCGCGGTTTATTTTAACGCACTGCCCGCGTCATATGACCACCTTATTTGCCGCTTTGGAGGCGCTGGATAAAGCCTCATTGTCCACTAAGCGGCGGCCCACCATTCCTTTCGTAAAGGATGTTTTAGAAATTTAGGAGAAAATGATGTCACGCATTCAAGCTGTTCATGGCCGCGAAATTTTAGATTCCAGAGGCAATCCCACCATCGAAGTGGATATTCTATTAAGTGATGGTCAAAAGGGGCGCGCTTCTGTTCCTTCAGGTGCCTCGACTGGCTCGCGGGAAGCCTTGGAAATGCGGGACAAGGACCCGAAACGCTATGGCGGCAAAGGGGTTTTAAAGGCTGTCTCCTTAGTAAACCAAGATTTACAAAAAGCTTTGCGCGGTTTTGACGTTAGCCAGCAAGCGGAATTGGACGATTTGTTAATTTCATTGGATGGAACGCCCAACAAAGAAAAACTGGGCGCGAACACCATTTTGGCCCTGTCGCTCGCTGCGGCCAAAGCAGCTGCAAATTCCCAAGGTGTGCCGCTTTATCAATATCTTTCACCGAAAGGCCCCTATTCTCTTCCTGTTCCCATGATGAATATTATCAATGGCGGCGCGCACGCGGACAATGGCCTCGCGATTCAAGAGTTTTTGATTTTACCGGTGGGGGCCGCGACTTTTCCCGAAGCACTGCGCTATGGCGTTGAAATTTTCCATAGTTTAAAGCGTTTATTGCAAAAACGGGGGTTAAATACCGGTATTGGCGACGAAGGGGGGTTTGCGCCGCAGATCTCCACTAATGAAGAAGCTTTGGACTGCATTCTCGAAGCGATTCAAGCGGCGGGTTATTCACCGGGCAAAGAAATTTATTTAGGCCTGGATGTGGCCAGTTCAGAGTTTTATAAAAAGGGGCTTTATTCTCCTGGCAAGCAAAATTATAACTCAGCCGATTTTGTCAGCTATTTAGGCCAATTAGTGGCGCGCTATCCTATCATTAGCATCGAGGACGGCATGGCTGAAAATGATTGGGAAGGCTGGCGTTTGCTGACGCAGCAACTCGGCCAGAAAATCCAATTGGTGGGAGACGATATTTTTGTGACGAATACCGAGCTTCTGCAACAAGGTATTACCCAAAAAGTCGCGAATGCAATTTTAATTAAACCCAATCAAATCGGCACCTTGACGGAGACCTTGGCTGCGATTGCCTTGGCGAAACAGGCAAAATATAACACCATTATTTCGCATCGCTCCGGCGAGACCGAGGACACCACCATTGCGGATTTGGCGGTTGCAACACAAGCGGGACAAATTAAAACAGGTTCCCTCTGTCGAACAGACCGTGTGGCGAAGTATAATCAATTATTAAGGATCGCAGAGAAATTAGGAGAAAAGGCGGTTTATACTGGGAAAGAACTAAAAATGGGGCAAGCACATGCGAGTGTCTGTTTTTAAGGCAATATTAATTTTATTGGCGCTTGTTTTAGCTTATTTGCAATACGTGTTATGGTTTGAAGAAGATGGTATCTTTAATGTATTCAGTTTGAAAAAACAACTGGCACTGCAAGCTCAGCAAAATGAGGAATTAAAGCAAACGAATCAAGAACTGTACCAGCAGGTGAAGCATTTAAAAGCTGACCCGGAGGTCGCTGAAGGCCGTGCCCGCAGTGAATTAGGCATGATTAAGAAAGGCGAGAAGTTTTATCAGGTCTTGAAATAAGAAAGGTTAGACTCCATGAGGATTTTAATTAGTAATGATGATGGTGTTCATGCACCAGGGCTGCAGTGTTTGGCGAAAGCCTTGGGCAGTTTTGCGGAAGTGACTGTGGTTGCGCCTGACCGGAACCGTAGCGGCGCTAGTAACTCCCTGACCTTGGACCATTCTCTGCGTACCATGTCAATGGAAAATGGTTTTACCAGTGTGAATGGGACTCCGACGGACTGCGTACACTTGGCCGTGACTGGCCTTTTAAAAGAAATGCCGGACATGGTGGTTTCAGGAATCAATGAAGGCGCGAACTTAAGCGACGATGTTCTTTATTCGGGGACGGTGGCAGCGGCAACCGAAGGGCGTTTTTTAGGCTTGCCTTCTATTGCAATTTCTTTGGAAGGGCCTAAGTGCCAGCATTATGATACAGCGGCCCAAATTGCGATTATTTTGGTGCAACGTCTTGAGCAAGACCCGCTGCCCTTCGATACAATTTTAAATGTGAATGTCCCGGATTTGCCGCTTGCGGAGCTTCGCGGGTTCCAGGTAACCCGTCTGGGGACGCGGCATATGGCGGAGCCGACTATTAAAGCCGTGGATCCACGCGGACGCAAAATCTATTGGATTGGCCAACCTGGGCCGGAAGAAGATGCGGGACCTGGAACTGATTTTTATGCGGTACATGCAGATTATGTGTCGATTACACCTTTGCAGCTTGATTTGACGCATTATAAGGCTTTTGATCAACTGTCACTTTGGATTCAATCGCTGAAGGTTTGAAGGAAATATTCGAGAAGGGCGAAAGATGAACAAAAAGGATGGAAAAACCAGAAACACTCCTCCTAAAGAGCAAGGCAAGAAATCACGTCAAGCCAAGGTCTTAGACCCCGAAAAGGTCACGACGGAACGCGAGGACGAAGACCTGCCTGATTACGATGAAGAAGCTGAAGAAAAACTGCCCCCTCTCGGGCCCACCGCTGAAATCAAAGAAGATGAAAAGCCCGAAAGAATGGAAAAATGGAGTGGCGCAGATCCCACTGAGCTTTATTTAGGGGAGATAGGCTTTTCCCCGCTACTGACCGCCGAAGAAGAAGTGCATTATGGCCGCTTAGTTCAAAAAGGCGACCCCAAAGCCAGAAAAAAAATGATTGAAAGCAACCTGCGTTTGGTCGTCAAAATTGCCCGTCACTATTACAATCGCGGCCTTGAATTTTCCGATCTCATTGAGGAAGGTAATTTAGGCTTGTTGCGCGCGGTCGAAAAATTCGATCCTGAACGGGGTTTCCGCTTTTCAACCTATGCGACCTGGTGGATTCGTCAGACCATTGAGCGCGCCATTATGAACCAGACCCGCACCATTCGCTTGCCCATCCATGTTGTGCGAGAGTTGAATATGTATTTAACGACAGCCCGTGAGCTCATGAAGGTCCAGGATAAAGAACCCAGTATTCATGATATTGCGACGAAATTAAATCGGTCCTTTGATGATGTGACTGATGTGATGGAGTTGAATGAACGTATGATTTCTTTGGATGCGCAAGTGAGCACAGAGTCCAATACGGGCAAGTCGCTGGTTGAGGCGCTCGCGGATAAACGTGTGATCGATCCCGTGGATATGTTGGTTGATGAACGATTGACTGAGGGGTTGGAAAGTTGTTTGCAGGAATTGAATGAGAAGCAGCGTGAGGTGCTTTGCCGCCGTTTTGGTTTGGCAGGCTTTGAGCGGCAAACCTTGGAGGAAGTCGGGAAGGCTGTGGGTTTAACGCGTGAAAGAGTCCGGCAGATTCAGATGATTGCTTTGAGGTCTTTGCGAGAGATTATGGAGAGGAAGGGGATGAAGAGGGAGGGTTAAGGTTGGGAGGCTATCTCCCCGGCATAATCCCCGATCCATACCTAGCCGGCGGCACAATCCCCGATCCCCCTGACGCTGAGGGCGTCACTCCCGAGCCAGATGGTGTCACCCCCGACCCCGACGGCACAATTCCTGCTCCCTCCGAAGCCGGAGTCGTCACCCCCGAGCCCGGACTAGAAGGCGTTACCCCATTCCCACTAATCGAAGTTGGTGAAATCGCATTAGAACCCGTCGGAATTGCGGAGTAGTGGATAAAAAAAGTAAGATTGTCCGTTTTATTTAACACATGATCTTCAGCGTCCAAAATGGCCGCAGAGAGCTGATGCTGTCCGCGGTCTACCTGATGGATGGCTAACTGAGTCAGGTCTCCGCTAGCAGGCCCCGAGGGAAGGCCATCGACATACAGCTGAACTTTGTCCCCCTCCTGCAAAGGCGGGTCCATTTTGATTGTCACCGGAATGTCTCGTTGATTTTGGAAGGTAGCTTGATCACTGGGGTCCGTGATCAAAAAGGTCGTGTACGCTTTATGAGGCCCTCCTGTGGGCGCAGCTTCTGGTCCTGAAGCCGTCATCGCAGGCCCAGAATTGGCGGGGGCCGTTGAGCTAGAGGCTGGCGTCTTCGGAATAGAGATATTATTTTCCCCATTCGGCAGCACAATGGTTGTTGCGTTTTCTCCCGGCGTATCGGAATAAACAACATTCCCTTCTGGGTCTGTTTGCAGATAAATTGCTGCAAAACAGACACAAGAGAGAAAAAACAAAATGATCGCCGCTAGGTATTTCATCCTTATATTATATTCTATTCCTAGAAATCCCGCCAACTCGCCGGCACCTTCGCGTAATCATTGTTAATATTGACCGCAGGCACTGCACCCAGGATTGAAGAGTTATAATTCAGTGCAGAGGCGTTTTGAAAGCTTAAGCTGCCGGTTGAAGCAATGGCACCATTTATGATGGCATTCTGTTGGATGAGAATGGTGGCGGTTGGATTCAAAACAAAAATGAAACCATTAATGACTGCGGACCCTCCCAGGGTGAGATTGCCATTGACGATCAAAATGACGGGTTGTGCACTTGAGCCCACCACCGTCGTGCTGGTAATGAATGCCGTTCCTCCGAGCTGGTCCACCCAAATAATAGCGCCGGTCACCCCATTTAAAAGGATGTTATATGACTGATCAATGAGGAAGGTATAGGACAAGGTCGCATTGCTTTTCAGGGCGGACTGAGTGACTCCAAAGGTATTTTGAAAAAAATTATCCGCAGAGAGGCTAGAAAGCGCGGTGCTATTTTGGGTTACATCATTTCCGAGGCTGGTGGAAGTAGAGCTGACACCGGAGCTGGTGGTAGTATCCGCGCTGGGTGAAATACTAATGCTGCTGCCTGAGCTAATATTCGCGTTTGTTTGAGTATTATTGATGGAAGCGGTGTTTGCAAGACTCACAGAACCCTGGGTGGTCAAGGAAACAGTGGGTGTTGGCATGCCCGATTTGTAAGCTTGAATTTGTTGCTTGAGTGTGCGTGTGGAACTGCCATCGGCATTGGTGCCGGTTGAGGTGACTTGAATCAGCTGATAATTATTGGCAGTCGGGTTGGTATAGACAAAAGTGTATTTGCTTCCGTTCGCCAAAGCAACATTATGTGTGCTGCTATTCACATAAGCTGTCAAATATCCGCCGCTTCGGCCTGCCACAATCGCGCTATAATTACTTTGAAAATAGGGCAGGGCCGCCTCAAGGCCAGCTTGCGCGGCCTGAAAAGCTTGCTGATTTCGATAAAAATCAGCGGAGATTTTTTGTTGCAGGAGGCCATACTGCGTTGCAAAAAGGATGAATAACATGGAAATCAACAAAAGCGAGGTGGTAAAGATGAGAACGGTCACGCCGTTTTGCTTTTTTTTTAAAAATTTCATTAAATGACACTCGCTTGGGTCGCGGGATCGGTCCCTAAAATAATGCTGGTCAATTCGATGGACTGGGCTGTGCCGTTGAGATCAGTCCAGGAAACCGTGAGATCAACCGTTTTATAAGTAGGCGTTGTTGTGGAAGTTGTGACTGTCCAAGTCAAGCTGTAGGTTGCATTGGAGCCATTGGAGGTGCTGCTGCCGCTTGCGATGGACTGATAAGAAGTATAGCCCGAAGTGTTGTTGATCACACCGAAATTCCGCATAGATTCAATTTTACTGACCGCTAAAATTGTGGCTTCCGCCTGTTGCTGTGCAATGCTGTTGGAATAAGAAAGATTATGTTCAAACTGAATGAGGGCAACTACGCCTCCTGAGATAATCAGCAGCGCAATGACCGTTTCAATTAATCCCTGTCCTTTTTGCTTGAGATAAGTCATTTTTCCATTCCTATTAAAAATCCTTCCAACTCGCGGGCACTTTGCCATAAGAGCTGCTACTGGTGATGATAGAGGGTAAAGCGGTTAATACAGAAGAATTATAATTTAAGGTCGCACTGTTTGAGAATTGAAAACTGCCGGTGGCAGCGAGGGCGCCATTAATCGTGACACTGTTGTTGTCAAAAGTGGTAGAACTCGAGTTCATAATAAAAACCAAGCCATAGATGGTGACGGAGTTCGCGATATCCAGGTTGCCGTTCACGATGAGCACAACGGGATGGGAGGCCGAGCCAATTGTAGTGGAATTGCTAATGGTGGCCGTTGAGCCCGAAGTTTGATTGATCCAGATAATGGATCCCGTAACATTATTTAAAAAATTATAGGAGGTGTTCGAGGCATTGCTATAAGTGTAATTGGCGGCGCTTTGCACGGCCGCTTGGTTGGCGCCAAACACACTATTAAAGAAGTCGGTAGTGGACATGCCTGAAATTGAACCATCGTTTTGTTGGATATCACTGCCGGTCTGATTTCGATTGGAGCTGGTCCCTCCACTGGTCGTGGTTTGCGCGCTATTATTAAAAGTAATTGATCCGCCCGCTAAAATGTTTGAATTAGTCTGTGTATTGTTGATCGAGGCTGAGTTATTCAGCGCAATGCTGCCTTGAATCGTCATGGTGACCGTTGGTGTGGGAATGCTTGAGCCATAGCCCTGAAGTTGCTGGGAAATCACGCGAGTTGCCGTGCCGTCCGCGCTGACGCCGGTTGAGGTAATGGTGACCAAATGATAATTATTGGCGGTCGGATTCGTGAAAACAAAAGTATATTGGCTGCCGTTGGTCAGCACGACATTTTGCGTGCTGCTATTCATATAAGCCGTGAGATAACCTCCGCTGGCTTGCGCAGTGATGGCGGCATAGTTGGCCTGAAAATAGGGAATAGCTGCTTCCAGCCCCGCTTGTGCTGCTTCAAAAGCTTGTTGATTTTTGTAAAGGTCCGAGGTGATCTTTTGTTGCAGCGCGCTATATTGTGAAGCAAAGAGAATCAACAAGAGCGTCACAATCATCAAGGTGACCGTTAATAAAAGCACAGTAATGCCTTTGTATTTTTTAGGTATATTTATCATTGGCAATCCTGACATTCTCCACCAGTGTTTCCGTGACCGCGGTATTGCTATTCAGGTTCCCTGTCAGCGTGACCGTGACATAGCGAATGGTTATGGTATGGCTGCCAACCGTAATCACTTGGGTGCTGAGGACAAAATTGAGATTGCTGACTGTCATCACATTGGTATCTGTGATGTTCGTCCAGTTAGTGGCTGCGGCTGTGCAGGAAAAGGTGGCGCCCCAAGGCCGCGATTGGACCGCGCCGCCGCTCAAGCGATAACCATAACGTAGATCGTCGTAGCTGCTGCTCACGGAGGGCAAGGTACCGCTATTGGTATGGTCATAGGTGAGTAAAATGCAATTATTTCCGGTCCCGACCGAAAGGTCCGCGCCGGAGGCCATGAACGGGTTGGTGTTCGAGCTGCTACCCACAATCGTGCTGGCTTGAGACCAATAGCCCGCGCGGCGAAGGTCTGCGATCATCACGTCCATGGCGGCATGTAATTGCGTGTACAGTTGGTTGGTCTGAAAAACCGTATTGTAATGCGTCAGCCCTGCCACGAAAATAGCGATCAAGGCAACAAAGATAAAACCATTGATGGTGAGAGCAATCATGAGCTCAGTGAAGGTAAAGCCGTCTATTTTTCGAAGGTTTTTTAACATGCTGGATATCCGCTAACGTTGTTTGAACATATTTGAAGGTTGCCGACCGTTCCAACGTCAATGCCCATGGAGGAGGTGCCGCCCGTGACTGTCAGGGTGATGGTCCCGGCAGCGTTTGCGGCCCCGCGGGAGCCTTCAAAACTTAAACTCGTAAAACCGCTGAGAGACAAAGAGGTCAATTGCGAGCCGGTCGGGGTAAAGGTCCCCAAGTTGCATCCTGAGGGGGTCGTGCAAGTACAGGCGCTGCCGGTATTCAGGCCATAACACCAATTGCTGCCGGTTTGGAATGAAACATAGACAGTCGTTGCCTGTTTCATGGCTTCATTGCGGGCATACTCTAGATTGTAAAAAATGCTTTGGGCGGTGGTGACCAGACGATAGCGCTGCATAAAGCTGACAAAGCTGGGCACGGCAATAACCGTTAGGATAATGGTCACAATCAGTATGATCATCAGTTCAATCAGACTAAGGCCTTTGGCAGTCCTGAACAAGGTCCTTTCTCCTTCTTTCCCTAGCTAGCTATCCTATTATAAAATAACTATACTCGTTATAGGCGATCAAAGGAAGGAGAGGCCTTTTGGGAGTACCTAAATGGAAGCAGCGTCTTCTGAAGCCCTGGCATCTTTTGCAAAGATGGCGGCAATCCCCGGCTGAACAGTTGGTGGGCCTGGACTTTGGGCCTGGCTATATCAAACTTTTACAAATGGATCCTAATGAAAACCCTTGCTGGGTTGAAGCTTTTGGACAGTGTTCGCTTCCTGCTGGCGCAATCGCGAAAGAGGAAATTAAAGATGCAGCGGCGGTGGGCACGGCTTTAAGGGAGCTTTTTGAGAAGGCCCGGGTCAAGACAAAAAATGTTGCCTTTGCCATCCCTCGTTCTTCCGCGATCATAAAAAACATTCTGGTCAATAAAAAACTCAGTTCAAAAGATATCGAATCTAGGGCTTGGGTCGAAGCCAATCATCATTTCCCTGATTTGGTGGGCGATATTTACTTGGATTTTGATATTGTAGGTCCTTCTGCCCAAGACCCTTCACAGCTTGATCTGCTGTTGGTGGCCTGCCGGAAAGACCAAGTCAAACCTTATTTAGATGTGCTAGAGGGCAATGGCTTAACGGCCAAGGTCGTCGACGTGAATTGCTACGCGCTGGAAAGGGCCTTGTCCCTGTTTATGCAAAATACGAAGGCCCTGCAAACAGTTGCTTTGTTGAATTTAAATTATAGCTTGAGCTCTTTGATCGTGATTCATGAAAACCAAATGATCTACGCGCATGATCATAGTTATGAGGGGCTGCATTTTTCGACGCAAGTGCAGGAATATCTTAAATTGCTCAAAGATCAAAAAAATCTGGACGCTTTACTCGCGTCCTCGCAGGATTATATGGATCTGCTTAAAGCTGGCACCAGTGCCCATCTGCGTCATTCCATGCATTTTTTCTATTCCAGCCGTCCACATATTACCATACAAAAGCTGGTGCTTTCCGGTGATTGTGCTGCAATTCCACAGCTGAATCGTCTCATTCAAAATGAAACTGGCATCGAAACAGTTTTGGCGGACCCTTTTGCCGCTATGGCCATCGAGGATTCAGTGGACCAGAATTTACTTCAGCAAGCGGCCTCATCCTTGATGCTTTGTTGCGGACTGGCTTTAAGTAAGCAAAAGGAAATGGAGATCTAATGATACAAATTAACATGCTGCCCTGGCGAGAAAGGGCGCGGGAAATCAAAAAAAAGAACTTCTTTTACACTCTGACCGGCTGTGTTGGCTTTACCCTTTTTATTATTTTTTTATTTCATCTCTACTATGACGATTTGATCCGCTATCAAGACAAGCGCAATGCTTTTTTACAAGATGAAATATCTCAAAAGCAGTTGGAGATTAACGCGCTGCGAAAGAACAAGGAGCAGCAGGCGATTATTCAAGTGAAAATTCAATTCCTCATGGGGCTACGAGAAACCAGTTATAACGCGGTCCGTTTATTGAATGAAACTCTAAAGATTGTTCCCGACTCCATTGCTTTAAACAAGCTGGAACTGAATAAAACCGCTATTAACATTGAGGGCAGGGCGCAATCCGATTTGGCGATCACCGCTTTCTTGAAAAGCATTAGCAAGACTGCCTTTTTTTCGCAGCCCGTTTTAACAGGAATCAGTTCGCCGGAGGGAAAGGGCGAAAATAATGAACGTTTTTTTCAGATTAAAGTAGAGCAACGAGAAGTCATTCCAAAGGCTGCCCCGCCTGCGGAATCGGAAGCAGAACAAAAAGCAAAAAAATAAACGGATTCAATTTATGGCGATTGATTTAAAAAGCTTCGACTTTAAAAATATAGACCTTAGAAATGTCTATGAATGGCCGCTGGTTGGCCGGCTTCTTCTATTTTTTCTAGCCTGTGTTGCTGTTTTTTATCTGGGCTATTATTTTGACTTTTCAAACCAAAGCCATCAGATTTTTGTCCGATATAAGCAAGAGTTGGATTTAAAAGATCAAGTGAGTTCTATTCTTAAAACAAAACAGGAAATGCAGGAGATTGTGCTGCAATATCCTGAGCTGCAGAAATTATTGAGTCAGTGGCAAGGCCAATTAATTAATGGCAGTAATTTGCCGGACCTGCTGAATCAAATTTTGAAATTGGGCGCTTTAAATCACCTGCAATTTTCTCTTTTTGCGCCCGGCGAAAAAAAGACAGAGGATGATTATGAGGTGGTGCCCATTAAAGTGGTGGTGCAAGGGGGATATAACCAGGTGGCCCATTTTATCAGCGAAATCGCCAACCTGCCTCAGATCGTTGCGGTCTCTGATTTTATTATGGGAAAACAAATTGCGGAGCCCTCAACTGCGGAAAAAGCAGCAGGAGAAGGCGCCGCATCCAATAACTTAACAACGGCTATCATGCTTGAGGTATATTTTCTTGATAATAAAAAATAAAAGAAAATGGCGGCTGACGGGCCTGATCTTGGTCCTCGCGGTGTCGCTTTATGCCTGCAGTGATGAAAGTCATTTGCGGGATTTACACCGCTATATTGATCATGTCAAAAAATCCTTGGTCCAACGTAAAATCAAGAATGATATTCTGGCCGCCCTTCATGTTCCTAAGCCCGCCCAATTTCAAGCTTCAAAGCAAAGAGATCCTTTTGAAAGCGAACAGGCGAGTTCTAGCGGACAGGTCTCTAATGATCCACTGACGGCTTTCCCGTCCACTGCTTTTGAGTTTTTGGGAACAGTGTCCCGCGAGGGGAAAGTCTGGGCCATTATTCAGGCGCCGGACACCAAGGTCTATCAGGTTACAATAAACAACCGTTTTGGCATGCATTATGGTAAAATTATTGCAATCTATCCTGATCATATTGAGGTTGAAGAGGAAATCTCACCCCAAGAGACAGGAGAGACGGGCCAAGCGAAGGGGAAACGGATCGTCACTTTGCGAATAAAAGGTGAAAGTTAATGAGTGGAAAAAGAAGGAACTTTTGGTCACTTTTACAAAGGTATTCCACGATCTTATTAGGCTTGCAGGCAGGCTTTTTGACTTCGCCCGTCTATAGCGTTTCTTCGCAATTTCAAGTTCAAGTTCAACCCCAAGTGCCCGTGCCATCCATCCCGCCGCCGCCCGCTGCCGCTAGTGTTCAAACGGGCACGGGATCGCTGTCCTTTTATTTTCAAAATATTGAAATGAGGTCCTTGCTGCAGCTTATTGGCAAGCTTTCCGGGCTTAACTTTGTGATCAGCGATGCGGTGAAGGGCAATGTCACCTTAAATTTAAAGAACGTCACCTGGCAGGAAGCGCTGAATATTATTATGAAAACCCATAGTCTTGCTTCCCGCAAGATCGGCAACGTGATGTTTATTAACACGCTGGATGAAATTAGCAAAATGGACATGAAGGAGTTTCAGGCTGACCAACAAGTGGTTAACTTGGCACCTTTGACTTCGGCTGTGCTGCAGTTGAAATATATGACCGCGAAAGATTTGGCGGACATGATCAAGAGCGCGAGCAATTCCTTGCTGACCGCGCGCGGACAAATTGTGGTGGATCCTCGCACCAATACGGCGATTGTTCGGGATATCAATGCGAACGTGACTGAAATTAAGCGTCTAGTTAAACGTTTGGATGTTCCAGCAAGACAGGTTTTGATCGAAGCGCGTATTGTCAATATCGATGTGACTTATGAAAAACAACTGGGCGTTCGTTTTGGTATCAGTAATACTAAACAACTGAGCGGTTCCTTGGCGGGCGCGAACCAATTGGCCCAGGGAGTCAATGTTGCGAACGTGAATCCTCTTACCGATAGACTTATTTTTAATAATCCAGCGGCTACTTTCAGCACGGGCGCGGTCCCAGGGAGTATTGGTCTTGCTTTGGCGAGGCTGGGGAATATCCTTCTCGATTTGGAGTTAAGCGCTTTGGAAGAAGAGGGACATAGCGAGACCATCGCGAGTCCCCGTGTGATTGCCTCCAATCAACAAAAGTCAACCATTCAGACCGGCCAACAAATTCCCTATCAACAATCCACTTCTAGCGGTGCGACCTCAATCGCTTTTGAAAATGCCGTCCTCAGTCTTGAAATTACGCCGCAAATCACACCGGATAATCGTATTGTCTTGAGTCTCAAGGCAACGGAAGACACGCCTGGATCGCCGACAACGCTTTCTACTTCAACCAGTTCGGGTTCGGGGGGCACTTCCGGCACTTCTTCCAGCACCTCGACTAGCTTTGGCCCGCCGCCGATTAACACACAGGAAGTCGAATCTAATGTCCTTTTGAATAATAACGAAACGATTGTGCTGGGCGGCGTTTATAAAAGAACAAAAAGTAAGACCATCGACCGCATCCCCTTCTTTGGCGCCTTGCCTTGGATCGGCGGTCTATTCAGGCAGGTCAATGAACAAAATGAGCGAAGTGAGCTCCTGATCTTTATCACGCCGAAGATTATTGAGACCAAACCAGTTCTTGCCCGGAATAAAGGCAAGAAATACCTATCGCCCACCGTAATTAAAGGTGGTGAAAGAGGGTAAAACGAGGTGGCAGTCATCTTGACTGCTTATGTTAAAGTCTAAAAGGAAGTGGTTTGTCATGTTTCTAACAATAAGAACCTCCCTGTTGTTCATCTTTGTTCTCTCTCTTTTAACGGCTTGTCACTCCATGGTGCACACTGAAACCAAGCATGATAAAAAAGTGACCGCAGCGGAGATCAATGTCCAATTAGGCATGGCCTATATTGAACGGCATGAACTTCAGCGCGCCAAACAAAAGTTCTTAAAGGCCATGCGGGAAGCGCCTCAACTGCCAGAAGTCTGGTATTCGATGGCCTATTTCTTTGAGATTACCGGTGAAAAGGACCGTGCGAATTATTGTTATTTGAAGGCCCTTGAATTGGCGCCCAAACGGGGCGATACCAATAATAATTATGGGACCTACTTATGCCGCTCCCATCGCTATAAGGAAGCGATCAAACATTTCATGATTGCAACCCAAGATGTTGAGTATTTGGACGTCGCCTCCGCCTATGAGAACGCGGGACTCTGTGCGGAAATGATTCCTTCCTTGCAACAAGCGGAGCAGTATTTTGAGGCGGCTTTGAAGCAAGATCCCAGCCGGGCAAGCTCTTTATTGGGTCTTGCGGAAGTCAAATATCAAGAAGGGCATTATGAAGCAGCCAATAGCTATCTCAATCAATATTTGCTGCTTTCTTCACCGACTAAGGAATCCAAGGCGCTTCGTGTTAAACTAAATAAAAAGGGGATTCAAAATTAATCAGGAGCCTGGCATGGATCTGAATCAATTATTGGAATTCAGCGTCAAGCAAAAAGCTTCGGATTTGCATTTGTCCCCGGGGTTGCCGCCCATGATTCGTATCGACGGTGACTTGGAGCCGGCAAAAGATTGGCCGGTTTTAAGTGCTGAAGAGGTCCGTCGGCTTGTTTATAGCGCTTTAGAGGAAAAACAAAAGCAAGAATTTGAAACAGTCTTAGAGTTGGATTTTGCCTTGAATGTGCCGCAGGTCTCTATTTTTAGGGTCAATGCTTTTCACGAGTCCAATGGGGTTGCGGCTGTTTTTCGGGTTATTGCTGAAAACCCGCCGACTTTAGAAGAACTAGAGTTGCCCCCGATCTTTAAAGAGCTCTTAGAACTGCCCAATGGCTTAATTTTGGTGACAGGCCCAACCGGCTCCGGTAAGAGCACTACGCTTGCCGCCATGATCAACTATATTAATACCCTTCACCCTTATCATGTCATCACGATTGAAGATCCCATTGAGTATGTTCATAAAAGCCAGAAGAGTCTAATCAACCAACGTCAGGTCCATCGCGATACGCAAGATTTCGCGGCTGCCTTAAGGGCTTCTTTGCGTGAAGACCCTGATGTGATTCTAGTCGGTGAAATGAGAGATCTAGAGACGATTCGTTTGGCTCTGACCGCTGCTGAAACCGGCCATTTGGTCTTGGCGACCTTGCATACCAGTTCTGCGCCGCGTTCAATTAACCGTGTGGTGGATGTTTTTCCTGCCGGTGAAAAAAATATTATCCGTAATATGCTGTCGGAATCTTTGGCTGGCGTAATCTGTCAGACTTTATTAAAAAAGACAGGCGGGGGTCGGGTGGCTGCTTTGGAAATTATGGTGGGAACGAGTGCGGTACGCAATTTAATTCGGGAAGATAAGGTGGCCCAGATGTATACAGTCATTCAAACGAGCAAGGAACAGGGCATGATGACCCTGGATCAAAGCTTACAAGACTTGGTCTCTAAAGGTACAATTTCTCAGGAAACGGCTCGAGAAGCAGCTATGAACAAGGAGCTTTTTAAATAAAACTTGAATTTTCAACAACTTAATTTTTTTCAAGCAAGGCTGGCTTTAGTTTTATGAATCAGTAAGTACTTAATTTTTAAAAAAAGGATATAATATAGTTTATAGGGACTAAATTAATGGATGAAGGGAGGGTCGGTAATGAGACGCAGTTCTAAATTCTTGCAAATGCAAGGGTTCACATTGCTTGAGTTGATGATCACAGTGGCTATTGTGGGTATTTTGGCGGCCATTGCTATTCCTTCTTACGTTAATTACACTCGCCGCGCCTACTTTAGTGAAATTGTGAATGCTACTTCACCTTATAAGGTTGCTGTAGCAGAGTGTTATCAAAAGATCTCGACCCTAACCGGCTGTGACGGGGGAACAAACAATATTCCCGCGAACATCACCAGTACAACCGGCAACTTAGCTTCGCTCACAGTTGCAGATGGTGTGATCACAGCAACGCCCGTTGCAACCAATGGTATTTTGGCGACCGATACTTATATTTTAACGCCGACTGTTGTGAATAATATCGTCACTTGGGCTACCTCAGGCGGGTCTATCACAGACGGTTACGCGCAATAGTTTTCGATTGTGGGACTGATGCTTTACTAAGGATATAAGGGGGCTTTATGAAGATCAGACTTGCGAAGTTACAGGGCTTTACCTTGCTCGAATTGATGATTACCATTGCAATTGTCGGCATTTTGGCAGCTATAGCAATTCCTTCTTATGTAAACTATACGCGACGGGCTTATTTTACAGAAATTGTAAATGACACCGCGCCGTTTAAAGAAGGCGTTGCCGAATGTTATCAAACCTTAGGGACCTTAACCGGTTGCAATGGCGGATCGCATAATATCGCCGCCAATATTACGACCACGACAGGAAACCTGGCCTCGATGACGGTTGCAGATGGTGTGATCACAGCGACGCCCGTTGCAGCCAATGGTATTTTGGCGACTGATACTTATGTTTTAACGCCGACCGTCGTGAACAATATTGTCACTTGGGCCTCGTCCGGCGGGGGAGTCACGAACGGCTACGCGCAATAGTTTTTGATGTGAGACTGATACCTTACTAAGATAGTATGGGGGATTTATGAAGATCGGACTTGCGAAGTTACAGGGCTTTACCTTGCTCGAGTTGATGATTACGATTGCAATTGTTGGCATTTTGGCAGCTATAGCAATTCCTTCTTATGTAAACTATACGCGACGTGCTTATTTTACAGAAATTGTAAATGACACCGCGCCGTTTAAAGAAGGCGTTGCTGAATGCTATCAAACCTTAGGGACCCTAACCGGTTGTAATGGCGGATCGCATAATATCCCCGCCAATATTACGACCACGACGGGAAACCTGGCCTCGATGACGGTCGCCAATGGCGTGATTACAGCGACACCGGTTGCGACGAATGGTATTCTCGCAACTGATACCTATGTTTTAACGCCAACGGTCGTGAATAATATTTTGACCTGGACAACATCGGGTGGTTCGATAACGGATGGCTATGCGCAATAGTTGACTTAAAGGAATGGCCCAATCCTGGGGTTCATCTGAACAGCGGTTCAAGGGTGAACTATGGAAGAAGCTTCTTACTCAAAAAGCGTTCTAAGCGGCTTTGCCTATCATTTGGCAGAAAGCAAGTTACTGGATAAACAAGTCGCTTTGAACGCTCTCCAACAAGCCGCTCTCAATAAAGAATCCTATATAGAATATCTCGTTAAGAAGAAATTGATCGACGAAACCAAAATGGCCAAGGCCACTTCTGAGTATTTTGGTCTGCCGCTCTGTGATATCAATGCTTTTAACACAGACCTGATTTCCTCCGAATACCTGAACATTCATTTGGTGAGAAAACGTCTTGCACTCCCTGTTCTTCAAAAGGGAGGGCTTTTATATCTTGCAATTACCGATCCAACCATTGAAAACTTATATGAGGCCCGATTTTTAACAGGCTTTGACGTTCGACTTTTTATTGTCGAGGCAACACGCTTGACGCAGGTGATCGATCAACTGTTAAGCAGCTTGATTTTGTCTGAAATTTCGGTGGGCAGTGAAGATCAACTGGATCAAATCACCATTAATGCTTACAAAGAAGAAAATGTAGATGTCGCTGCCTATGACATTGAAAGCGCTCCTGTTGTGAATTACGTCAATCGTGTGCTTTTGGACGCGATTGATAAAGGCGCCTCCGATATTCATTTTGAGCGCTACGAAGACACTTACCGAATTCGCTTTCGGCAATTTGGCATTCTCTACCCGATCACGGCGCCGCCTTTAAAATTGGCGAATTATCTCTTGGCGCGCATTAAGGTCATGTCCAATCTCGATATCACCGAGCATCGAGTTCCACAGGATGGCCGTTTTAAATTAATCGTTTCTCGAAAGCGGGCGGTTGATTTTCGCGTCAGCGTTTGCCCGACACTCTTTGGTGAAAAAATAGTGCTGAGAATTTTGGATCCGTCTCATACTTTTGAAGGCGTTGAAAAGCTGGGCATGGGACCGGACCAGCAAGAACATCTTCTGAATGCCTTGAAGCATTCACAAGGAATGATTTTGGTGACAGGGCCGACCGGTAGCGGCAAAACCGTGAGCTTGTACTCTTCTTTGAATTATCTGAATTCCTCCGAAAAAAATATCTCGACTGTAGAAGATCCGGTTGAAATTCCTTTAGAAGGCGTCAATCAGGTGAATATTAACTTAAAAACCGGCCTGACTTTTGCCGTGGCCTTACGCGCCTTTTTGCGCCAAGATCCGGATATTATTATGGTGGGCGAAATCCGTGACTTAGAAACCGCGGAAATTGCCATTAAAGCCTCGCAAACGGGCCACTTGGTGCTCTCGACCCTTCATACCAATAGCGCCCCTGAAACGATCTCACGCTTAATTAGCATGGGCGTAGAATCGTATAATTTAGCGACATCTTTGACCGTCGTGGTCGCCCAGCGTTTGCTTCGGGTGCTCTGTAATTTTTGCAAACGGAAACAGGAGCTGCCGGAGGCTATTTTATTAAAGGAGGGCTTTAATAAGGAAGACTTACCTGGCCTACAGCTTTATGAGGCAGCATCTTGTGAGCATTGTTTACAAGGCTTTAAGGGACGCACCGGTATTTTTGAGGTGATGCCGATTTCCATAGAAATGAGTGAATTGATTATGGCCGGCGGGAATACGCTGCGCATGGCAGAACAAGCCCAAAAAGAAGGGATTATCAATTTGCGACAATCCGGCTTAAAAAAAGTGAAGGAAGGCGTCACAAGCGTAGCCGAGTTGAACAGGGTATTTAAGTAGGCCTAATTCAGGTAGAATATAAAAAGAGAGAGAACTGAAGATGGCTGACGACAAACAAACATATCAATGGACAGGTTTAAACCGACAAGGAAAACGGGTGTCTGGCGTCTTACATGCCGCTTCGAACAAAGAAGCCCAAGCTGAACTGGTAAAAATGAATATAGAAGTGGTGAAGCTGGAAAAAAAAGAACAGAGTTTTTTCACCAAAGTCACCCGTCAAAAAATAAAACCCCGAGAAATTTTGTTGTTTACCCGATATTTGTCAACCATGCTGACGGCGGGCCTGCCCATTTTACAAGCCTTGGATGTCATTGGACGGGAGCAAGAAAATCCTTCCATGCAAGCCATGGTGTCCTCTATGAAGAGCAATATCGCGAGTGGGAAAACGCTGGGTGAGTCTTTCAGCCAATTTCCTGAACATTTCGATGAGTTATATTGCAGCCTCATTAAAGCGGGTGAAAAGTCCGGAACCTTGGATAAGATCCTAAAGCGTTTGGCGGATTATTTGGAAAAAACGGAAAACTTAAAACGTAAAATCAAAAAGGCCTTGACCTACCCCACGGTCATTTTCATTGTGGCCTTTGGGGTGAGTCTGATCTTGCTGCTTTTTGTGGTGCCGCAATTTCAGAATGTTTTTAGCTCCTTTGGCGCGCAACTTCCCCTATTTACCCAGATGGTGGTGAACTTCTCTCATTTTATCCGTTCGTATTTTCTGGTAGTCATTGTTTTTGTTGGCATCATGATTGGTTTTTTCCGCCGCTCACTGAAACAATCGAAACGGTTCCGCGAAAAAATTGACGAATACATGTTAAAAATCACCGTGATTGGGCCTTTGCTGCGAAAGGGTATTGTCGCCCGTTATACCCGGACTTTGGCGATTACGCTGGACGCGGGTGTGCCGATTATTGAAGCCATGAAGTTAATGGAAAATATTATGGGAAATTTGCTTTACAGCAAGGCAGTCATTCAAATTTGCAAAGATGTCGCAAGCGGTAATCAGTTATATGTTTCCATGAATAATACCAAGCTTTTTCCGAATATGGTGGTCCAAATGATTTCTATCGGCGAAACTTCTGGTGCTTTGGCTGAAATGCTGAACAAAGTGGCTGATTATTACGAAGAGGAAGTGAATGGCATCGTGGATAATTTAAGTAGTTTACTGGAACCATTGATTATGGTGGTTCTGGGGGGGATTATTGGGACCTTCGTTGTGGCAATGTACCTCGCCATCTTCAAGTTGGGTTCAATTGTCAAGTAAAGAGGACGAATGATGCGCAGAAATGGATTTTCAATGTTAGAAATAATGATTGTTGCGGTTATCGTGGGAATATTGACCTTGATCGCCATCACCTTATTTACGGGCAATGTGCGCCAGGGAAGAAGAACAGACGGCGTGAATACTTTGCTCTCGATGTCTTTGGCCGAAGAACGTTATCGGACGATTAACACAACTTATGGCAGCTTGGCCCAAGTCTGGGGCGGGGTGACGACCTCTACGCAAGGCTATTATACTTTAAGCATTAGCGGAACCAGTGCAACGGGCTATACCTTGACCGCGACGGCCATCGGAGATCAAGCGAACGATACTCAGGACGGTATTTCCTGCGCGACTTTAACCCTCACTTCAGCGACTGGCACGGTCACCGAAACCCCCACTGCTTGCTGGCCGCAATAAGGAAAGCGCATGGCAGATAATTTAACGCTGACTTATACGATCAAAGATCCGGTTGAGCTTAATCTTTCTTATATGCCCTTTGTGACGGATGGCGGTCTTTTTATTCCTACAGACCAATTTTATCCTTTGGGGACCAAGGTTAATGTTGAATTGTTTTTGCCGGGGCATAAGGAAGGTCTGAAATTTGAGGGAAAGGTAATTTGGGTGACGCCACCGAATGCTTTGTATCAGGTCATTTGCGGGGTTGGGGTGCAATTTATTGGGACACAGGCGCCTGCGGTGCGTGGGCAGATTGAGGCGGGGTTGGACCGGTCGATGGAGATTGGGGGATATACTTTGGGGACGCCGACAGAAAGTAAGAAATAACCTGTCAACCCTGGCCCTTCCTTCTACAAATGAATATTTGTCTTTATTTCCTTCTGTAACCTCTTCAAGATTTTTTCAATTTCCTGATACGCCGTCTGCGCAGCGTCCCAATTTGCGGCCAGCACTTTCGCTTCAGAGTCTTTGCAAACTTCATACATAATAGTGATACCGCTATTACCCGCAGAGCCTTTGAGTCGATGAAAAAGTTCCTTAGCAGTTTTTGTATTTTTTTCATGGATGGCGACCTTCAAGTTTTTTAATACCTCGGAAGTGGAAAGAACAAAATTTTTCATGAATTCTTGAATAGCGGCGGAATTCGTGCCAAAGATTGTCTGTAAACGGTCAAGATCTAAGAGCGTGTCCTTGTTTTTTGTTTCCTGCATTTTCGGCTCTGCTTCTGTGGGAGCTGAAGGCGTTGCGGCAACCGTGTCGTTTTTATTTCGTAACCAGGAGTCTAAGGTTAGTCCTAGCATATTAATGTCAATCGGCTTTGCGATATAATCATCCATGCCCGAAGACAAGCATTTTTCGCGGTCGCCTTTTAAGGCGTGCGCGGTCATTGCAATAATGGTCGTGTGGCCCCCTTTTTTCAGCTCGAGTTGGCGGATATTTTCGGTGGTGATATATCCGTCCATTTCGGGCATTTGGCAGTCCATCAGAATTAAGTCATAAGGCAATTTTTTAAAGGCTTGCAGTACTTCCAGGCCATTGGCGGCAACATCAGCCCGAAAGCCTAGCTTGGCCAAGATACGCAGGGCCACTTGTTGATTAATGGGGTTATCTTCAGCCAATAAAATGCGGGCTTTTTTCCTGGGTTGTGTTATGGCCGCGCCGTTTGACGGCAGCCGGGGAGGAAAGGCCTTTTTCTCGCGAATGCTCGTCAGCACAGAAACTAGATTTTCACCGAGTTTGGCTTGTCGAATGGGTTTGGGCAAACTCATGGCAATATTGAGTTGTTTTAACTCATCTTCACTAAAGGAGGAACCCAAAGAAGATAGAAGGATGAGCGGTGTGTTAGAAACTTCCGGTAGTTGACGAATAATCTGGATGAGCTCCATTCCATTCATGCCCGGCATGATGTAATCGATCAAGGCCAAGTTGTATGGGTCATTTTCAGAGACAGCCTTCTTCAGCATGGAGAGTGCTTCGGCGGCATTAATGGCGATGTCGCAGCGCATATTCCAGGATTCCGTCTGACGTTTAATGACTTCCCGATTAATAGAATTATCATCCACGACCAGAATGCGTGAATTTTTTAATTGGGCCGGCACAAGCGTGACATCGACGTCAGCGGAAGGAATTTCACATTCCAACAGCGTCATGGTAAACCAGAAGCGGCTTCCTCGGCCAGGAGAACTTTCCATATCAATTTGTCCACCCAGAATCTCGACCAAACGTTTCGAAATGGCGAGCCCCAAACCGGTCCCGCCATATTTTCGGGAAGTCGAGCTATCGCCTTGAGAAAAAGGCTGAAATAATTGAGCACGCACTTCGGGAGGTATGCCGATGCCGGTGTCAGTGACTTCAAAGGTCAGGGTCACCGTTTTACCTTCTTTTTTATCGAGCTTCACTTTAACGCCAATTTCGCCTTTCTCTGTGAACTTAGCAGAGTTGCTGAGAAGATTATTTAAAATTTGCCGGATACGGGACGAGTCGCCCGTCAACCAAGCGGGCACATCAGGCTCAATATAGGCCGCAATGGCCACCCCCTTTTTCTGAATTTGAGCGGCGACAATTTCAACGGTATCGTCGACCAGTGCGTAGAGATCAAAGTTAATTTCTTCCAGCTCCATGCGGCCGGATTCAATTTTGGAAAAGTCGAGAATATCATTGATGACTGACAATAGGGCTTCGCCGGAAACACGGATCGTCTCAATGTATTCGCGTTGTTCGGGGGACAAAATGGTATCGCCTAAGAGACCCGTCATGCCGATAACACCGTTTAAAGGCGTCCGGATTTCATGGCTCATTGCAGCTAAAAAGGCGGATTTCGCATAACTTGCTTCTTTGGCTTTTTCCGCCAAATCTTCGGCAATTTCTTTTTGATGGCGCAATTCTTCGGCCGCTTGTTTTTGATCGGTGATGTCCCAGCAGACACCCGTCATACGGACCGGTTGATCAATATCGTCACGGTAGACTTTTCCTCTGAACCCCAGATAATGGATGGAATGGTTGGGCCGGATAATACGGAATTCGCTGTTGAATTCTGTTCCTTCGTTTAAGGTTTCCTCCACAGTCTCGGCGACTTTTTTCCGGTCGTCCGGATGGATTAAGCTTAAGGTTGCTTCATAGTAGCCAGGAAAAGTCTTAGGCTTTAAACCAAATAAATGATGCGTGTAGTCATCCCAAATAAATTTATCTTTGAGAATGTCCCAGCTCCAGGTCCCGGCTTCGGCGGACTTGAGTGCGAGATTTAAGCGTTCTTCATTTTCACGCAGTGAATCCGAAATATGTTTAATTTCGGTGATGTCTGTCGAGATGGAGCCGACGGCATAAAGATTGCCCTGATCATCGAAGAGCGGAAACTTGTTCGAGATGTAGATGTGGTCACCGTCCTGATCGGGAATAATTTCTTCCACGGCGATGGACAAGCGGGTTTGGATGACCTTAAAGGCATTTTCAATGAAGGTGTCCGCAAGATGCGGGGAGAAGATATCATGGCCCTTTTTCCCTACCACTTCTTCAGCTTTTTGGTAAAAAAGCTTTTCAAATTGTTTATTGACCAATAAGAATTTTCCCTCGAGGTCATGAATGTAAATCATGGCGCTGGTATGGTCTAAGATGGCTTGTAATTGGGCTTCATTGAGTTTTAAGGCATGCGCAATTTGCATGCGCTTGATATCTACGCGGTTGACCAAGAAGGCATCCACTAAAATCAGAAAAAGGAAGCTGACGATGGTCGCCTCAACGAGAAAGGCAATCCCCAATTCAATTTCATAGAAACCGGTCCATTTCCCGGCTAAGCCTAAGTAACCAACGATAATCGGGATAATAATAGCGGCAGGTGTCAAGCGGCGAGCTAGGCTGCCGCCAAGGTATTTGCTAATGAAAATTGACATCACTCCCCGCTCAGGCCGTGCCATCATCACGCCGACACCCAATAAAATAAAAGAGACAATGATGGGAATGCGCATATCTTTATATTGGAGAGCGACGTCCATGATGCCCGGTAGGCCAGAGCCATAGAGTTGTAGCAATAAAAGCAAAGAAGAAAGTAGAATCACAATGAGCATCATTAACTGATGGATTTGATGGCCGACTGATTTATTATCCAAGAAAAAGAGACTAAATCCCAAGAGGACGAAATTTGTGGCTGAAAAGGGAGACATGCGTCCAGGCGGGAGTGGGTTAAGGGGCGTAATATTTAAAAGGGGCTGTTTAAAAATACCCTGATCAATGCCCAGATTGATGCCAAAGAAATACTCGAACAAGGTCAGGACGGCAATCAAAAATACGGCGCCGGCGCTAATTTGAGAGAGATAATAGATATGGGAGAATTCTTCATTTTTTTCGGACTGAAGCCACAAAGAAACGCCGCACAAGGTAAAACAAATGGCGGTATTAGGTTTGATAACGGACAAGAGTATTTGCACATTGAGGGGGAGCCAGTAGAAAAATAGCCAGGCAATGAGGGTAAGGGAGCCGAGTAGGATAGCAAAACTACTGGCCCCTTTGGCTAGGGTGATCGGCCACCGCGGTTTGAGAAGGTTTAAGTTTGTTTCGACCATCATGCGTTTCTCTCAGTATTTTTTATTTCCAGCGGCAACTGGATGACCAGGCGAAGGCCTTTGCCTGCAAGATTCTCGACCTCCAAGGTCCCGCCGCCTCTCTGAATGATTTCACGGGCGACAGAGATGAAAGGGCGCGAGTGGACTTGTTCTAGTCCCTGTGAAGCAAGCTCCGTGCTTGAGAGCGGAGGGCCGTTATCTTCGATGGTGACTAGCACTGTGTTTTTCTGTGTCGCCTGGGTCTCAATTCGCAGAAAAGCTTGCTCTTGTTTTTTGACGGCCCCGATCGCGCTTAAAATTAACCCTAAAAACAATTCTTCGAGTTGGTCTGAATCGGTTGAAAGAGGAGGTAAGGGCTCGGCGAGCACAAGATCTAATTTGATGGCTTGAGTCGCGGTTTTGCACAAATTCAAAACCTCGTGGAGAAAGGAGTTCAATTGACAGTTGCTTGTTTTAGGGGTGTAGACGGTTCTGACTTGTAGGCGCTTTAAAAGAGCGAGCACTTTGCTGAGTCTCGTCCGAAGCTCAGCAATTGTTTTTGCATTTTGAGATTCATTTAGGCTCTTGCAGATTTCTTCAGTAATATTTTCGATAAGCATACCGAGCAAGCCGATCAGATCAGCATTATAAATTAATTTTTTTGCCCTGAGTTTCGCCAAGCCTTCCACCTGTGAGGCATAGTTTTCTACTTTGGTATTTTGTTCTGCGAGCACATTCTCAAATCGGATGATGCGAGCGCCCACGGAAAGACGGCTGCGGAGCTCCGCCATATTAAAAGGTTTGGATAGAAACTCATCCGCGCCGGCTTCCAAGCCTTTAATAATATTTGTCGTGCCGGTGACTTGGGTCAACAAGATGGTATAGGGATGGATCAATTGCTCATGTTTAATGCGTTCACACAAGCTAATGCCATCCAGTTTGGGCATGAGCCAATCTAAAATCAAGAGTCGCGGCGGGTTGGGTTGCTGCAGCATTTCCCAAGCTTCTTCCCCATTGCTGGCTTCAACGACTTCATAACCCCATTGGCTAATAGCTGCTCTTAAAAGTATCCGGGTTGGCGGGTCATCATCTGCGATAAGGACTTTGATGACGTCAGTAGGAGGAAGGGTCCCTTTGGATAGTTCACTTGTTTTCATAATAGTAAGCCCTTGATTTAATTCAAAATTGCTTCTATATCATGAAGACGCAAAGCACCACATAAGCTTATTATAATCCACAAATAGGGGGAGCTGGGGAAATTTAAGAAGAAAAAAAGAGGGCCTATGCTCAAATTATAATCAACAATAACAACGCCCCTCCCTCGACGAGTGGAGGAAAGAAGATTACCCGACCTTCCCAACCGCCCCCGTCGCCAAAGACTTCGGCAATTTCTTTTCAACCGCTTTATTTTGCAGCTTCACATATTGCGGCAAGCCATTCACATAAGGCGGATAATCCTCTCCCTGAATCAAGGGCAGCAAATACTGTCTGCAAGCCTCCGTAATACCAAAACCATCCTCAGTAATATAATCGCGCGGCATCGCCACTTCGACGTTGGCTACTTTCTCCAAAGGCGCTTCTCCGACGGTCCAATGATAAGTACTCCCTTTCTCGCGCACGATAATGGGCAGCACCGCATTTTTTCCGGCCAGCGCAAATTCGACAGCGGCTTTGCCCACCGCATAGGCTTGCTCCACATCGGTCTTCGAGGCCACATGACGTGCGGAGCGTTGCAGATAGTCTGCCACCGCCCAATGATACTTATGACCAAGATTATTTTTAATCAGTTTAGCGACCACGGGTGCTGCGCCCCCCAATTGTTTATGTCCAAAGGCATCCACAAGGCCAGATTCTGCAATGAAACTGCCATCTGGGTTACGCACTCCTTCAGACACAATGATGGAACAATAACCATATTGACTGACACTCTGCTCGACCTTTTCTAAAAAGGGCCCAGCTTGAAAAGGAACTTCAGGAAACAAAATAACATGAGGGGGATCTCCCGCTTTTGCAGCCGCAAGACCGCCTGCTGCGGCGATCCAGCCGCTGTGCCGGCCCATGACTTCCAGCAAGAAAACTTTAGTGGAAGAAGAGGCCATGGCGGCGACGTCGAGACTGGCTTCCAAAATAGAAACCGCAACATATTTTGCAACGGAGCCAAAACCGGGGGAGTTGTCCGTGAAGGGCAGATCGTTGTCAATGGTTTTGGGAATACCAATGCAAGTGATGGGGTAGTTCAGTTCACGGCTGATCAGTGAGACCTTGTGGGCCGTGTCTTGAGAGTCGCCGCCGCCATTGTAAAAGAAGTAGCGAATACGGTGCGCGGAAAAAACCTCAATCAGCCGTTCATATTGTTCACGGTTTTCTTCAATGGAGCCGAGTTTGTACCGGCAAGAGCCAAAGGCGCTGGAAGGCGTATGCCGCAGCGCCGCAATATCCTGGTCGCTTTCATGGCGGGTATCAATCAGGTCTTCAGTGAGCACACCCAAAATGCCATTACGGGCGGCGTAGAGATTTTCAATTTTGTCCTGATTTTTTCGGGCTGTTTGAATAACGCCGCAGGCCGTTGCATTAATCACCGCAGTGACTCCGCCCGATTGGGCATAAAGTGCATTAAATTTTTCCATTTTTTAATCCTAAATGATGAAAACGAGGGAAAACCGTGTAAAAATATACAAAAATTACTGATCTATGTCTATTATGGAAAAATAAAAGGAGACTAGCGAATGAAATTAAAATGGATGTTTTTGGCGGCAGGCCCCTTGTTATTAAACACAGCCTGGGCAGACTGGTTTTGTCCTAATAATTTTAACTCCATCAATCCGGGAGATTCCATCGAAGCCGTGACCACGGCTTGCGGGCAGCCAGATTCTAAGACCTCCAACAATCAAAAGGCAGCACAACCGCAGGAATGGTCTTATTACGTTCAGCAAGATCCCAGTAAACCCGGAACCATGAAGCTGACTGTGGCCTTTGATGCGAATGGCTCGGCCATTAACATCAGCGTCAATGGTTCCGGCATGCCGCAGACTAGTCTCTGTGCGAATGGGCAAATTCAACTCGGGGATTCACAGAATGCAGTGCAAGCGGCTTGTGGCAAACCGACCTATATCGCTCAAACAGAAGCGGGACAAAAAGCTGAGGTCCCTGAAACGGAAATCGTTGAGTATACCTACAACTCTTCGCCCCCCGTGACTTTGGTGTTTGAGAATGGAAAGCTAACTCAGCGTAAGTAGCCTAAGTGACTCAACGAATCCTATTAAAGAATTTACCCCGCGGCTTGCCGCGGGCTCTCTAGCTAAGGGGTTTCCAAAGGGGGCCCGAGAGCTTGCTCTCTGGCTCCCTTTGGTTTCCCTCGGGGATTCATTCCCCGTGGGAAATATAATTTTAATTTGAATTTTTCTCCGTCGTTGAGATCCAAAAAACCAGGCTCGTGCTTTCTTCGCTTTTTTCCCAAGGGCGTGCGTAGACAAACCGCAAGGGCATTTGTCGGGGAACGTTAAACGCTTCCGGTTTCATTTTGAAAGTCCAAAGCTCGTAACCGGAGGCGCCGATTAGTTTTCGATTTTCAGCAGCTTGATAGCGATGTTTGACAGGCTGCAAGTAGTTGGCATTGTATTCTCTCAAAAACCAGGAATAACCGGTCGTGGGGTTAGATTTCAGCTTGATGATAAATTCCGGCTGGCTTGTTGTTGCAACGATGCTGGTTTTTTGTTCTGTATAAACAGGGATTGCGGCAGCAAAGGCGGCCAAGGGCAAAAAAAGATTAGCAATGAGAAAAAGGCTGAGTCGGCTTTTCATATTGGTTTCCTGCTTCATTCAGTTTATCGGTTAGAGCTTGTTTTAATTCAGGGCCTACTTCCGCAGTGACTCGAAGAAACCACTGCCGCTCCTTGAGAGAAGAACCAAAGGGGAGCTCCTTACATTTTATCGCATCTTTCTCGGTCATGACTATGGGGAGTTCATCAAAAAACTGAAGGTCTGAAACTTGATAGGGATGATGGTCCCGGAAAGCATGGGGCAGGACCTCAATCCCAAGCGCAGTCAATTGGTCAAAAAAACGTTGTGGATTGCCGATGCCGGCGACGGCATGGACTTTTTGCCCACGAAAGAGGGAGAGCGCTCGCCTTTGTTCCGGCGCATGCGCAGCCTGAAAATTCTCCGGTTGCAGTCTCATGGAATAGGTGCCCGCATCATTTTCTTGACCGTGCAACACAATAAAATCGACTTTTTTTAAGCGCGTGATCGGTTCTCGTAAAGGGCCTGCTGGTAAGAGTAGACCGTTGCCGAAGCGGCGGCTACCATCAACGACAGCGACTTCCACTTTGCGCGCCAGGCGATAGTGCTGTAGGCCATCGTCGCAGAGCACCAGGTCGCAGCCAGCCGCTTGCAAGGCTTCCACAGCTAAGGGGCGGTCCTGACAGGCGACCACAGGACAGTCTGTATTTTGCGCCAATAAAACAGCTTCGTCGCCCGCTAGAAAAGGATTGGAATCCGCTGTGACCCAGAGAGGATTTCTTCTTCTTTTGCCGCCCACACCGCGCAGCGCGATGCCTGGGTTTTTCCCTTGTTCTTTAAAGAACTTTGCCAAGGTGATCGTGAGCGGCGTTTTTCCGGTCCCGCCAATGGCAATATTACCGATGACCAGTACAGGGATGGAAAATCGCTGTGCTTTGAGTAGACCCAAACGGTAAGCGCTGCGCCTTAAACGCGTGATCAGACCAAAGACCCAGGAAAAAGGCAGCAGAGGAACTAAAAGAGGATGCAAGCGGCTGTGATACCAATAAGAATCAAGTTTCATAATCAATGCTCAAGCAGGGGCAGGTCTTGGAATTGCATTTGATGCAGCTTGGCATAGTATCCCTTTTGTTCAATGAGTTCTGCATGATTGCCAATTTCGATGATCTGGCCTTGATCAAAGACAATAATTTTATCAGCATGTTCAATTGTTGATAAACGGTGGGCAATGACGAAGGTGGTCCGGTTACGCATCAGCCTTTCGAGTGCAGCTTGAATGTAGCGTTCGGACTCCGTGTCCAAGGCCGAGGTGGCCTCGTCCAGAATCAGGATGGGCGCATTTTTGAGAATGGCGCGCGCGATGGCGATGCGTTGACGCTGACCGCCGGAAAGCAGCACGCCATTTTCGCCGATCAAACTCTGCAAACCCTGCGGCAAGTTCTCGATAAAGTCTAAGGCGTTGGCTGCTTTGGCCGCCGCGAGAATTTCCGCTTCTGTCACTTGACCAAAGCGACCATAAGCGATGTTGTTTGCGACGGTATCATGAAATAAAACCACATTTTGTGACACCAAGGAGAATTGATGGCGTAAATCAGCGAGACGATAGTCGCGAATAGGTTGGTCATCTAAATAAATTTCACCGCGGAAGTCATCATAAAAGCGCGGCAAGAGATTGACGAAGGTTGATTTCCCGCTGCCAGAGCGGCCGACAAGTGCTACGATTTCACCCGGATTGATGCTGAGGTTAATATTATGCAAGACGTTGACGCCTTCTTGATAGGCGAAGTCCACTTGAGAAAAGACGACCTTGCCGGAAGCTTTTTCCAAGCGAAGGGTGCCGTGGTCCATTTCAGGCGCTTGGTCTAAGAGCTCAAAGGCGCTTTGCGCGCCCGCAAGGCCCCGGTAAAGTTTGTTTTGCATTTGGGTCAGGTCTTTCATCGGCTTGATTAAGGCCAGCATAGCGGCAATCATGGAGACAAACCCCCCGGTGGAGAGAATAGACTCGGCGATATCCAGCGTTGCGACATAGAGCGTAAAGGAGAGGGCGATAGCGGCTACCAGTTGGACGCTGGAAACGCTGATTGAACGTGCCGCGACCACTTTCATTTCACGGCTGCGGTTGTCCTGCAAAGCCTTAGCAAATTTCGCGACCTCATGGGCTTGGCCGTCAAAGGAGCGGATGACCTTGTACCCTTCAATATTTTCCTCGGCGCGGTGATTCAGCTCGGACATGGAATCCTGGATACTGAGGCTAAGACGCCGCACACGGACGGAGGTGGCGCGCATGATGAAGGCAATGGAAGGCATGATGATGAAGTAAAGCAAAGTGAGCTTCCAGCTTATAGAAAGCATCACAAAAAGAAGGCCGACAATAAAAAAGGTTGATTGCACGGCAGTCGTGAGCACGTCTGCGCTGGCATTCGCCACTTGTTCCACGCTGTATAAGATAACCGACAAAACATGACCGGTGGTCGTGTGGTCGTAAAACTTGGCGGGCAGGCGTTGTAAGTGCGCGAAAATATCCCGGCGCAGCAGTGTGATAACGTTGCGCGAGGTGGAGGCGAGATTATAACTGGAGAAAAAGCTCGCGACGCCTCTCAGCATAAAGACTACCAGCACCAGTAGCGGTGCCCATTTTAAGAAATCGCGGTTTTTTTGAATGAGACCTTTGTTGAGCAGGGGTTCTAAAAAGTAAACAAACCATGAGTCGACACCGGCATAGACCATGCTGGCTAGGAGTGCGACCAGCAGGGAGAGCCAATAGCGCCTGACGTAGGTGAAAAGACGCACATAAATGTGCCAGGCATTGGAGACTTTGATATTAGCTATTTTGGAGGATGCCATGTAAAATTTTGCCCTAATTTAAAAGTGCAGTATCTTAACATATTTGATGCAACAATATAGGCGGGAAGCAGATGAAGCAGTTGCAAACACGAATCGAAGAAGCATATGAAAACCGTGCCAGTTTGGCGCCAGGTAAGGTTGATGCGGCCTTGAAAGCAGCCATTGATGAAACAATGGACGCACTGGACCTTGGACAAGTGCGCGTGGCGGAGAAAGTGGCAGGGCAGTGGCAAACGAAGCAATGGCTGAAAAAGGCGGTTTTATTGTATTTCCGGATTTATGAAAATCAGGCCATGGAGGCCGGTTGTCTGCGTTTTTATGATAAGGTGCCTTTGAAGTTTCAAGACCATAGCGCGGCGGACATGGCTGCTTTGGGTTACCGGGTGGTCCCTTCGGCGGTGGTGCGGAAAGGCGCTTATATCGCGCCTAATACCGTTTTAATGCCCTCCTATGTGAACCTCGGCGCTTACATTGATAGCGGTACGATGGTTGATACTTGGGCCACTGTGGGTTCCTGTGCTCAAATTGGGAAAAATGTTCATCTTTCGGGCGGGGCCGGCATTGGTGGTGTTTTAGAACCGATTCAAGCCAATCCCACTATCATTGAAGATAACTGCTTTATTGGTGCCCGTTCGGAGGTTGTGGAAGGCGTGATTGTTGAAGAAGGCTCTGTGATTTCCATGGGGGTCTACTTAGGGCAAAGCACCCGCATTTACCATCGTGAGACCGGCGAAGTGCTTTATGGCCGCGTACCCGCGGGTTCGGTCGTCGTCCCAGGCAATCTACCCAGTCCCGATGGAAAATACAGTTTATACTGTGCCGTTATCGTCAAGCAGGTCGATGCAAAAACGCGTGGAAAAGTTTCAATAAATGATTTACTTCGGGAGTATTCTTATGCCAGTAGTTGAACTGACAAAAGCGCTGCTTGCCTGCCCTTCGGTCACGCCTCAGGAAGCAGGCTGTCATGCTATTTTGAGCGAACGTCTACAAAAACTAGGTTTTAAACTGGAACGGCTGCCTTTTGAGGATGTGGATAATTTATGGGCCCGGTTTGGGGACCAAGGGCCCCTGGTTGTTTTTGCTGGGCATACCGATGTGGTGCCTTCAGGCCCAGAAACAGCCTGGACTTCGCCTCCTTTTGAGCCAGCCGAGCGCGAAGGCTTTTTATACGGTAGAGGCGTCGTCGATATGAAAGGGGGGTTGGCGGCCATGGTGGTCGCAGTGGAACGATTTTTGAAAGCAAACCCGACTCCCAAAGGCTCACTGGCTTTTCTCATCACTTCGGACGAGGAAGGGGCCAGTATAAATGGCACTAAACGGGTGGTCGACGTTTTAAAGCAACGGGGCGAAAAAATTGATTATTGTATTATCGGCGAGCCTGGCAGCGAGACGGAGCTTGGCGATCAAATCCGGGTAGGCCGACGCGGATCTCTGCATGGTAAATTGCTCATCTACGGGAAGCAGGGCCACATTGCTTATCCTGTTTTTGGCCAAAACCCCATTCACCGTTGTTTGACAGCTTTGCAAGAATTAACGACTACGACTTGGGACGAGGGCAATGAATTTTTTCCACCGACCAGTTTTCAGATTTCCAATCTTCATGCGGGGACCGGCGCCTTAAACGTCGTCCCTGGGGAACTGGAGTTGCATTTTAATTTCCGTTTTTCAAATGCAGTGACAGCCAAGGAACTGCAGGAAAGAGTCGAGCGCATTTTAAAAGCCCAGCAACTGCAATTTGAACTTACCTGGGACTTGTCCGGTGCACCCTTCTTAACGAAGCAAGGCAAGCTGGTCGAAGCGGCCCAAGCGGCGCTTTACGAAGAACTGGGTGTCTACCCCAAGCTATCAACAGGCGGCGGGACCTCAGATGGCCGTTTTATCGCACCAACCGGCGCCGAAGTGATTGAGTTGGGACTTTCCAACGCCACGGCGCATCAAATTGATGAATGCGTGGACCTAAACGACTTGACAAAACTCCCGCAACTCTATGAAAAAATAATTATTAAATTATTAACTTAACTGAATTTTCACCGTTTTGAGTAAAAAAAGAAGCCCCGATTTGATAACATTGTTGTGCCGAAAACAGCAATGGAATTAAACCATAAGGAGCTTCAGTGTTTATTCTAAAATCAGTCCAGTCCTTTTCTTTCATAGTCTGTTCCAGTATAATAGTTCAATTTTTAATCATAAAAAATGGTGGTGTGTAAAATGAGTGCGACTAGAAGCGAAAACACGTTTGCCTTATCTGATGTGCCAGAAGACCTAATGGAATACATACGCCTGTATATGCCGCTAAGCGCGCTTGGAATTCTTGCGCGAACATCAAAGAAATATGAAGCAGAGACTGCTTTTTCACGCATATTGCGAGCGGCCATTCATGCGGCGCCAAGCATGTTGGATTCGAATAAAGATGAAGATAAAGATGAAAATGAAGATGAAAATGC